>CAYJIY010000005.1:38233-89876 GCA_964370415.1 uncultured Alistipes sp. | reverse complement strand
GCGGTGCGTAGGGGACTCGAACCCCTGACCCCGTGCGTGACAGGCACGTATTCTAACCAACTGAACTAACGCACCATTGTTGATTGCGAGTACAAAGATAGACAAAAAATATTAACTTGCAAATTTTTATTGCTATTTTTTGAATAAAGAAAACTTCACACTTCCGTAACTCCTTAATTGCCAAAAGTTAGGGTGATCAGAAAAATTATACTTATCGGAGTGCTCAAATATCAAAATTCCCTCTTCACGCAAAAGATCCTTCTCAAAGATCATCTCCACAACCTTATCGCTATCCTCCAAATCGTATGGAGCGTCCGAAAAAATCAGATCAAATTGCTTTGAGCAGCTCTTAAGATAGAGAAAAACATTCGCCTTTAGTACGTAGATATCCTTCATGTCTAGCTCACGCACAACCCCTCTAATGAAGTTATAGTGCACGCTATTTATCTCAACAGACGTGACACTACGTGCTCCTCTCGATGCAAATTCATAGGTTATGGAGCCCGTTCCAGCAAATAGGTCGAGAACATCGCACTCATCGAGATCGACCATATTGGTCAATACGTTGAAGATATTCTCCTTCGCAAAGTCTGTCGTAGGGCGTGCCCTAAGATTCTTGGGTGGATTGATTATCCTACCTCTATATTTTCCGCTTACTATTCGCATATTTCGCCTTTAAAGTATTTTTTAAGTAGAGATTTGACTCTTGCTGTGTCGTCTCCTTTAATAGAGATCTTAAAACCAGAGAGCGAGAACTCTCTCGTGAGTCCAGAGAGTACACACAGCAGGTCGGCATCAGAATCACAGATCAAAACCTCAGAGTGACGCATCGTGCCCGACTGCCACACATTTATATAGAGGTATCGCTCCGCAGTGAACATATTGACAACACTCTGCTGCGTTGGTTGAAAATCTAGCAATGGGGTAGTATAGTTGGGTTTCTTACCTATGTAAGCCTTGATCTGCTCCTTGGCCTTGGAGTCGATCGCCATCACTGCTACAACACCGCCCATCGAGGCGCTACACACCACACTCTCCCCAACAGAGGGAGCTAGTCCACACACTGCGAGATAGTGTTCAGCACACTTCTTATCAAAGATCTCTTCAGGGATGAGGGTGCTCTTGTGAGTTAGAATCGAGAACGACTCAATATCTTTTGGCGCAATCTGTGTCATAGCGTCAAAAGCAAACGAGTGTCCACTCGAAATCACTCGTATGGACACTCGCTCGTTATGAATAGTTGGGTTACTCCCAGTTTCCTGCCTCATTGTTACCTGATTCCATTGAACCAAACTTCACACCAGGGTAGCGGTTAAAGTTGTGCACCTCGTCGTCGATAAGGTTAACGATATTCTGATAGTAAGCTACCGTATCAAGGAACAAGACGTAAGGAGCAGCTACCTCTACAACAGGGATAGTAACGCCCGACTCAGTCTTGATAGTGTCAGCACCGATGATGAACTGTGTTTGGCTGTTTGTGAATGGGATGTAGCGTAGATCTTTAACCTGCTCAGCCGTAAGCTTACGTGGCGAGAAGATCGTATCGATTACTGCAATCTTAAATTTCTCAACATTCTTTAGGCCTTGCTTCTTAAGTTGAGCCATACCTACAGAGTCATCCTCATCGACGATCTTACGCTCCATCTCAAGTGAGTCATTCAAGATAAAGTTGATAAGAGTGTCGAAGTTGTTTGTAAACTTAGCGTTCTTAGTTTTGTAAGCACGCTGAGCAGTACGAACGTCCTTGATGCGCTCTACAACACCAGCTTTTTTCTTAGCTAATTCGTTTTCGAATGCGATCGGAGTCGCAATTTGCCCGTAGAGAACATAGATCAAACCTACGATCACTACTGCAAGAATAATTTGAGTAATTTTCTTTACCATTTTAATATTTGTTATTAAGTTTGTAGCGGTTTAAGTGCTTACGCGGCCCAAATTAGCATCTAATTTTCGATATAGCAGGCAATTAGACCCTTTAAAGGAGTATTTCCAACAATCTCGAAACACCATTACTAATGTTTGATAGTACACGTATTGCGTCCCAAATTTACACTAAAATTTGTTTTGAAACAACTTTTAGCCAAAAAAAAATCATAGAAAAATTATCTGACTGGCTTGCGGGTGATGATTTTTCGCAGATTTTCATCCTCAACGGCTACGCTGGAACGGGTAAAACAACGGTGGTCGGAGCGCTAGTTGCGGCACTGCGTGATGTGGGCGTAAAGAGCATACTACTAGCACCTACGGGTCGTGCGGCAAAGGTTTTAGGGCGCATTTCTGGCACCCCAGCACAGACTATTCACAAGCGAATTTATCGCCAAAAAACTACCGCCGACTATCAATCACAATTTTCATTGAATTTTAACAAGGAGAAGGATGCAATTTTCATAGTTGACGAGGCTTCCATGCTCTCGGATCACAGTTTTGGGAACTCACAATTTGGGAGTGGCTCATTACTATCAGATCTTGTACAATATATAAGTAGTGGCAAAAACTGCCGTCTTTTGCTCGTTGGCGACAGCGCCCAGCTCCCTCCGATTGGCACCGATCGTAGCCCTGCGCTAGATGTGGCGACTATCTCGAAATATGGCGACCCAGTCTATGGAACGATGGACGATGTTGTGCGCCAAGAGGCTCAATCGGGCATCCTCTTCAACGCCACTCTGGTGCGCTGTATGTTGGAGAGCAACATCTGCGAGATTCCACGTTTCGACATGAATTTCCCCGACATCAAACTCATAAATGGGGGTGAGTTTCTCGAACTTGTGCAGGATTGCTACGACAAGTACGGTAGCGACGAGACGATCATCATCACACGCTCCAACAAGCGAGCAAATCGCTTCAATGAGGGCATTCGACGCTATGTTCGCTACGCCGAGGAGGAGCTCGAAGGGGGCGATATGCTCATGGTCGTAAAGAACAACTACCACTACACGGATCGCATCGAGAACTGCCCCATGAGCTTCATGGCAAATGGCGACATCGCACAGCTCAAGCGCCTACGCCGAACGGAGGAGTTCTACGGCTTTCGCTTCGCCAACGCCACGCTATGCTTTCCCGACTACGATGAAACAGAGATAGAGTGTAAGATCCTGCTCGACACGATCAACTCCGATGCCCCATCCTTGACGCAGGAGCAGAGCACGCAGCTCTTCTACGAGGTCGAAAAGGACTACCTCGACATCAACAGCAAGATCAAGCGCTACAAGGAGATACGCGAGAATCCACACTACAACGCCGTGCAGGTGAAGTTCTCCTACGCCGTCACCTGCCACAAGGCGCAGGGAGGACAGTGGCGAGCGGTATTTATCGATCAGTGCATATTTGGTGATGAGCCCATGAGTCGTGACATGTTGCGCTGGCTCTACACCGCCCTAACACGTGCCACGGATGTTGTCTACCTCGTGGGCTATGACGAGAGGTTCTTTGAATAGACCGATAATACAAAATAAATAGAGAGCAGAGTTGCAAAATCATCAAAATTGAGTAACTTTGTTCTCTATTTTTTATATAAGTACACGTAAAATATTTTCAAGTGGCAATAGAGAAAAAGTATGTTGAGACCCCCCTGATGAAGCAATACTACTCCATCAAGGCGGTTCATCCCGATGCGATATTACTATTTAGAGTTGGTGACTTCTACGAGACCTTCGGTGACGACGCTATAAAGGCGAGCGGTATTTTGGGTATCACCCTCACACGTCGAGCCAACGGCGCAGCGAGTTCGGTAGAGTTGGCTGGTTTTCCGCATCACGCCCTGGATGCCTACCTACCTAAGTTGGTGAGGGCAGGCGAGCGTGTGGCTATATGTGAGCAGTTGGAGGATCCAAAAACTGTGAAGGGACTCGTCAAGCGAGGTGTAGTTGAGCTCATCACTCCAGGTATCATTCTTGGCGATAATATCCTCTCCAACAAGGAGAACACATATCTTGCAGCCGTGCATTTCGGCAAAAAAACTACGGGTGTAGCCTTTCTCGACATCTCGACTGGTGAGTTCTACGTGGCGGAGGGTAGCGATGCCTATGTCGACAAACTCATCTCGAACCTCTCGCCAAAGGAGATCATCTATCAGCGCTCGTGTGACGATAGATTCTGCTCTAGCTTTGGTTCGAAGCACTACACCTACAAGCTCGACGAGTGGGTCTTTGCCGAGGAGATAAACCGTGAGAGGTTGTGCAAGCAGTTTGCCGCAAAATCGCTCAAGGGCTATGGGGTAGATCACCTCACGAGCGGAATATCTGCCGCTGGGGCAATACTCTTCTATCTCGAATTTACCGAGCATAAAAACATATCACACATTAGCTCAATCTCTCGTCTGGAGCAGGATGAGTATGTGTGGATAGATAAATTCACGATTCGCAACTTGGAGCTATTCCCATCGGGCGCAAACGGCACAAAGTCGAGCCTCGTGGAGACCATCGACCGCACGCTCTCGCCAATGGGAGCTCGCCAGCTACGACGCTGGGTTGCGATGCCACTGAGGAGCGTTGAACGCATAAATCGTCGCTTGGATGTGGTGCAGAGCCTTGTGCAGGATATAGATCTTGCAAGCGGCATACGAGACCAAGTGGAGCTCATAGGCGATCTTGAGCGCATAGGTTCTCGCATTGCAGCGGGTAGGGTAACCCCTCGTGAGTTGGTGCAACTCAAGAACTCTTTAGGGTCGGTTGCTCTTGTCAAATCGGTCCTAGAGTCTACCTCTGAGGATGGACTACACGAAATTGCACAGCGAATCAAGCCATTGGAGCAGGTGCGTCAAAGAATCGCCACTACCATCTTCCCCGATCCGACATCGAATCAGATCGCTAAGGGAGGTGTCATTGCCGATGGTGTAAACGCCGAACTAGACGACCTTCGCCGTGTGGCTCACCATGGCAAGGATGTTCTCCAACAGATCCAGCAGCGTGAGAGCGAGCGCACGGGCATCACATCCCTAAAGATCAGCTTCAACAACGTATTTGGCTACTACATAGAGGTGCGTAACGCGCACAAAGACAAGGTGCCTGAGGAGTGGGTCAGAAAGCAGACCCTCACAAGTGCCGAGCGATATATCACTGCCGAACTCAAGGAGTACGAGCAGAAGATCCTAGGCGCTGAGGAGCGTATAATGCAGATCGAGGTGCATATCTACAACGAGCTCATGGCATACCTTGTGAGCTATCTCGCAGATCTTAGACAGACTGCTATGGCGATCGCTCGCATCGACTGCCTACAATCGTTCGCACGCATCGCCACTGAGCGCCACTACGTTCGCCCTACCGTTGACGACAGCAAGATAATCGACATCAAGCAGGGTCGCCACCCTGTGATCGAGACCCTCATGGCGGTGGGCGATGAGTATATCCCCAACGACACGATGCTCGACGATGAGAATCAGCAGATCATCATGGTCACGGGACCCAACATGTCGGGTAAGTCGGCGCTACTTCGCCAAACGGCGCTCATAGTGCTGATGGCTCAGGTGGGTGCCTATGTGCCTGCTCAGGGGGCACGCATAGGTATTGTGGATAAGATTTTCACACGTGTGGGGGCTTCCGACAACATCTCGCAAGGCGAATCTACCTTCATGGTCGAGATGCTAGAGTCGGCATCGATCCTAAACAACATCTCGGACAGAAGCCTCGTGCTCCTCGATGAGATTGGACGAGGAACAAGCACCTATGACGGTATTTCGATTGCATGGTCGATGGTCGAGTTTCTGCACAACAACCCAGCGGGGCGTGCCAAAACACTCTTTGCCACACACTACCACGAGCTCAACGAGATGGAGCAGATGTGCCCACGTGTGAAGAACTACCATGTGAGCATCAAGGAGCTAAACAACACGATCATATTCCTAAGAAAACTGCAACCTGGGGGCACGGAGCACTCGTTCGGTATCCACGTAGCACGCATGGCGGGGATGCCTCGCTCGATCGTCTCACGTGCCGAGGAGATTCTCCACAGCCTAGAGGTGGCGTATGGGCAGAGCGACATCGCAAAATCGGATAAGGGAAGCAGCAAAAAGCGCTCTAAGAAGTCCTCGTCCGATGTGGTTAAGCAGGCAGTGGAGGTTGCATCGCAGGGCACCGATATTCAGCTCTCGATGTTCCAGCTGGACGATCCTGTGCTGATCCAAATCAGAGATCAAATTCGCAATATCGACATCAACTCGCTCACACCGATCGAGGCTCTCAATAAACTCAACGAGATTAAGAAGATCACTGGATTATAATAGTTAAGGGTGACTAACTGCTGTGGTTAGTCACCCTTATTTTGTGAGATTAATCAGCAAGAGCAGTTTTGGGGCTTAGTGAAGACTCTCAAACCGCAGTTTACTTAGGCGTAAATGAGGATTTGAGAGGCAAGCGAAGTGCCGAAAATGACTTACTGATTAATCTCATTTACACTCTTTACACCCACACTCCGCATGACTCCCCAAAACGGTGTGGGGCACAGCTCCGTGAGCGATGATCTGCAAGGGGCAATCATAGGCTATGAGTTGCTCTTGGGTGATGTGGTTGGAGCGATGGTGGTGCACGTGGCGATTTACGCATACAATCTCCTTCACCACCGAGGTTATTGTCCCCACATCGTGCGAGATCATAACTATCGCCATCCGCTCGTTGAGCTCTCTCAAAATTCGGTAGAGCTCATTCTCGAAGCGATTATCCACAAAGTTAGTGGGCTCATCGAGGATCAAAAGCTTTGGCTCTGAGATTATCGCACGGCAGAGCATAGCTCGCTGAAGTTGCCCTCCTGAGACGCTATCCACCGAGCTCTTCGCCACATCGGCTATGCCAGTTTGCGAGAGTAGCTCTAGCGCACGCTCACGATCCGCAGTGCTGTAACGAGTCCGAAAGCCCCTCTGCGACTGCAAGCCCGAAAGCACAACCTCCTCGATTGAGATGGGGAACGATTTATCGATGTTCGAGATCTGAGGCATATAACCAACTCCGCCGTGGCGCTGAATCTCGTCACAAAACTCAATCTCACCCTTATAGTCTACCGCACCGAGCATAGCCCTTATGAGCGATGTTTTGCCACCGCCATTGGGACCTATAATGCCCAGAAAATCACCTTGGTGAATCTCTAGATTCGCATTATGGATAGCGCAATAATCTCCATAATAGATCGAGACCCCCTGTAAATTCACTAATCTCATTTCTCACCTATTATTGTCGCTGTGATCTCCTTGATGTTTTCAATAAAGTCCTCTCTGAGAGGGTCAATCTGTACGGGCTTAGCACCAATATCGCCCGCAATTATCTCGACCGATGAGGCTGGGAATTGCGCCTGATAGAGAATTGCATCCACACCCTCAGAGCGTGCCTGCTCGATGATTTGCGCTATTCTCTTAGCCGAAGGCTCCTTACCCTCGTGTTCTATGGCAATCTGCTCGATTCCATAATCACGTGCATAATATGTCAAAGCAGGGTGGTAGATGAATATACTCTCGACCTCTGCCGCCTCAAGTTGCGACTCTATTTCTGTGTCCAGCGCTGCAAGCTCCACTATAAGATTACTATACGCACTTAGGTAGTGCACCGAATCGGGGTAGCACTGCTCAAGGGCTGCAAATGCATTTTTAGCCATCTGCTTGAGCGCCCTTGCCGATGTCCAAATGTGGGGATCGACACCGTGATCGTGGTGGTGATGCTCACCATGCCCATGAGAGCAAGTTCCCGCTATGAGCTCAATTCCACGGCTCAGATCAACCACACGCTCCCTATCTTTGATCTTGGATAGTAGCGCCGTCTCAAAATCGATGAGCCCAGTACTAAAGATCATCTCCGACTCATTGAGTGCTATAAACTGCTTTGGCGTTGGCTCATAGGTCTCAGGGCTAGCACCTGCTGGCACAAGCACCTTCACCTCAAAATCATCTCCCGTTATGCGCTCAACAAGACCCTTTAGCGGTGCTATCGAGACATAGATAGTCGGCTCATTACTCTGCTTAGGTGTAGAGCCACAACCAACAGCGCCCAACAGCGCAAGCGACACAATTATATTTCTTATCATAGTATATCAAAATTTTTAGTAAAGATACAACTATTTATCTTTTCTTGCAATACCAAATTATAGCTATTATGTGCAAAAAAAGAGTGGGTAACCAACATCTGCTGATTACCCACTCTAACACTATGCTCTACAAAGAGAGCTTAAAGCAACTATTTATTTAGCTCTGCGTTGTTCTCGATTGCTGAATCAGGGAACGTCATCACATAGCGAGGATCGTTCGGCTGAAGTGTCACACTCTGCCCTTGAACACTCTTTGTGATCTGAGGGCGAGTCGTGCGCTTAAGGTCGAACCAACGGTGACCTTCAACCAAGAACTCACGTGCTCTCTCATCCATAATCTCGGCGATAAGCTCCGTCTGAGACATCGCATCAACTGCCGTCTTCTTCGCCGCTGCCACCTCTGCTGTCATACGCTTAGCTTGAAGAGCCGAAAGGTGTGTGCGAGCCTGCGCAAGGTCGTTGCCACGTGCTGCTGCCTCGGCTGCAATCAGGTAGATCTCAGCTGTACGGATCGACGTGTACATCACATCGTCACGCACCGAGCGGTCAACTGCATAGTCACCCTCGCTACCCGTGATACACCAACGCTTATCACCTGCCTGATCGTACAATCCAACGATGTGTGACGAAAGGCGTGTTGCACGAATTAGGTCGCCACCATAGAGATCAAACGGCTTATCTAGAGCTAGAATAGTCTCCACCGACTCCTCAGACCAAGGGTAGACGCTATCTACAACCTCCTGGTTAAGATCCTGAAGAGTCAACTCCGCAAGAATAGAGTTTGCACTAGCCAAAGCCCCTGCCCAGTCCTGCATGTAGAGCTCCACACGAGCCTTCAAAGCGATAACCGAACGGCGATTGAAGCGGTATGCGTACTCCGTAGATTCTGGTGCATCGACCTGCATGAGCTCCAATGAGCTATTCAAATCGGCTAGGATGTGAGCGTAGACCTCAGCCACGCTGCTAGGCGCATAGACCTGCGTGATGTCGATATAATCCGAGATCACGATACCCTTATCCGAGGCCGCTGTCGCAGGATCATACCACTTAGCATACATATTCACCAGCTCGAAGTGACACATCGCTCTAAGGGCGTATGCCTCAGCTGAGAGCTGCTCCTTTGACTCGATAGATGAGTCATCATCTGCCGCAGGAAGCCCCTCCAACACCGCATTTGCGTGGAAGATAGCCTTATAGAATAGCTGGTAGTCAAACTCACGTGAGATATTAGTGTACTCCCAACGAGAGTACTGCTCAAACGTGAGTGCCGTACTCTCCAGAAGGTCTGACGTATTGAGTGCTGCGCCCTCGTCGCTTAGCGCCGTGATGGCTGCACGGTTGGTCTCAGGGTATGATGAGTAACCCGTCGTTAGCAGGGCACGATACTCCGAAACTCTAGTCGGGATCACCTTACCCACAGGATCAACCTCAAGGTAGTCACAAGCACCAAAGGCTAGAGCGACACCCGACAATAGTATATATTTTAGATTTTTCATATTAATTGTTCCTTATTTGAGGTTTAGAATCCGATATTAACACCAAACGATAGGGTGCGAGCCAACGGCTGTGCATAGATATTTCCGTAGGTCTCAGGATCGAAATAACCGCTATAATCCGACGATATAACGAAAGGATTGCGAGCCTCGACACTCAATCGCACCGAACGCATACCCATTCTCTGCGACAACTTAGCTGGCAGGGTATAACCCAAACGTATGCTGTTAATACGTAGGTAGCTAATCTCCTTAGTCCAGATATCAAGGTTGTTGAATAGCATCGATCCGCTACCGTAGTAGTTGAAGATGCTGTACATCTTTCTTAGATCGTCATATTCAGCAGCGCTGTTAAACCAATCTCCGCTAGCATTCAAGCTACCCGTGATAGCTGGGTAGATGCCATCAGTATTTGTTGGCGACCACACCTGATCCATTCTCGTTGAGTAGTTATAACCAGGGTTCATATCCGTTGGGCTATAGAATGGTTGCTCAGTCACTAGTTGCTTGAAGACGAAGTTTGCAGAGATCGAAAGATCGAAGTTCTTATAGCTAAACTTGTTGATGATACCACCCGTAGCCTTAGGATCACGGCTTCCGAGATAGACCATCGACTCCTTCACTGTGTCAGGGTCGTTGACCATCTTCTCGTTGTAGTCATACCACCCCGTACCTGGCCAGATCTCATACTGCTCAAGCTCATATCCTGCGAACTCCTCCAACGACATCACTCTGCCATCCTTAACCATTAGCGGCATTCCTCTATCATCGAGTCCCGCTGTTTGGAACGCAAATATTGCGCTAGTTGGGTAGCCACTCAACGATGGAGTCCAGTTGTTGTCATCGTCAAGCACCTTCTCCACCTTATCGCGATTGAACGCAAGTGTGAGTGTAGACTCCCATCTAAAGTCGTTTGTGCGGATATTAACTGTGTTTAGTGTTAGCTCCACACCACGTCCTGAGGTCTCACCAAAGTTTGTTGTTGTGTAGCCAAACCCTGTCTCAGTAGGCAGATTCTTGATTGCGATGAGGTTCTCGCTCTGACGCTGATAGTACTCAGCCGTGAAGTTCAGGCGATTCTCAAATGCGCTGAAATCCAACGCCGCATTCCATGTGTAGGTACGCTCCCAGCTCAGGTTTTGGTTTGGTGGCGAAAGAACCGCCAAGCCATCCTCGCTTAGTCCCAACATAGAGTTTTTAGTCCACTCACCAATGATGTATGGCGATGTTGTGCGGTCGATATTTCCCTGCACACCATAAGATGTTCTAAGGCGTAGGTTGTTCAACCAAAGGGCATCCGAAAGGAAACTCTCACGGTTCACGTTCCACGCTCCCGACACCGACCACATAGGGTCGAACTTCTTGTTCGTGTCAACACCAAAGAGGTTTGTTCCATCATAGCGCAAACTTCCGAAGAATACATAGCGGTTGTCGTATGTGTATGATCCCGTCATGTAGTACGAAAGGTAGCGGTTCTCATAGAAGCTCTTTGAGTATGGATCGAAGTAAGTTCCCTCAGCCTTGTCCTGTCCCGAAGAGTTGTTAGGGAATACGATAGGCGTAGTAACAAGCGTGCGTGAGTCGTAGCCAAAACCTTTGGTGTGAACCGTTGTGTTTGTCACACCACGCATCTCCATACCAGCCATAAGGTCGATCTCGTGAGCCTCAGCGATGTTGATGCGGTACTCACCCTGTCCCTTCCATGTGTACTGGTTCATTGTATTGTTCCAGTTCTGGATAACACCACCATCAGGTAGGTAGTAGACACCTCCAACTTTTGACTCCTCACGGTATCTGCGTACATAGTACGAGCTCTCGTCAGCCGACTTCTCAGTCGATGAGTTGTCATACTGAATACCTAGCAGAGTGTATAGACGAAGCCCCTTCAAAGGCTTGTACTCTAGATCGAAGTGCGCCTTAGTTGAGCTTGTACCCAACTCATAGAGCGTGTTCTCCATCTCCTCAAGGTAGTTAAAATCCAAAGATTGGCTATCACCAACCGATGCCAACATATCAGGATCATAGTTGTATGAACCATCAGCGTTATATGCGTTTAGATATGGGTTCACATTACGAGAGTAGTTCGATGGGGTAGTAAGCGAGCTCGCATCCGAGAGATAAGAGTCCGATTGGTTCTTGTTGTAGAACATCGCCACACCAAATTTAAGATCGTTTGTGAGCTTCATATCTGACTTTAGAGTCAAGTTAAGACGGTTGAAACCTGTTCCACGAGTTGCTCCCTGCTCGTCGTAGTATCCTGCCGAGAAGTAGTACGTAGCACGCTTGCTACCACCCGATAGGTTGAGACCATACTGCTGGTTGAGCGTTGGACGATAGATCTCGTCTGCCCAGTTTGTTCCATCCGTGCGAAGCGCTGCAATCGCCGCTTGTGACTCAGCCGAGATAGCCGAAAGTCCACCTGCACGATATGCATCAAGTTCGTTCGCCGCATCGAGGATACGACCAACACCACCCTTATCGTAGTTGTAACCAATACGACCATTTTGAGCCAAAGCTAGCTCTAGATCCACCTTTTGAGTGGCGTTCATAAGGTTCAACTTATCGAAGTTTGGAGCTGCCGACACAAATAGCGCTGCAGTAGCGTTCACTCTCATTGGTTGATCGTAGCTACCACGCTTAGTCGTAACAACGATTACACCATTAGCGGCACGTGCACCATATATCGCGGTCGCTGCAGCATCCTTTAGAACTGTGATACTCTCAATATCGTCAGGGTTTAGACCTGCGATCGAGACATTCTGAAGGTTGTCGATATTCTCTCTCGAGCTCCAATCCTGCGGAATGTCATTCCCCTCCAAAGGGATACCATCGAGCACCCACAAAGGCTCAGTCGTACCGCTAAGTGTTGCTGAGGTACGCACCTTGATCGAGCTTGCCGAACCAGGACCACCATTGGTTGGAGTCGAGACGATACCTGCGATCTGACCCTCGAGCATCTGCGCCACCGAAGGCACACCCACCTGCTTGATCTGATCCATATCGACCGTCGAGATCGAAGATGTCACCTTACGCTTCTCGATATTTTGATAACCCGTAACAACTACGGCCTCCATCGCCTGAGCATCTGCCAGCAGGCGAACTTTAAAGATCTGCTTACCGTCAAGATTCACCAATTGTGACTCATATCCAATATAGCTTACCATCACACGCTCAACGCCCTGAGGAAGTTCAAATATAAACTTTCCGTCTGCATCGGCTACTGTCCCCTGAGGAGAGTAGTCAGCAAACTGAGTTTGCGTTGGGTCGATAAAGATTGTTGCTCCAGCCAGCGGCGAACCGTCCGACTGATCTAACACCTCACCACTGATTCTTTGCAGTTTCTGCGCCGAAGCAAATAGAGGGAAGAGCATCAATCCTAGTACTAGAATTTTCTTCATAATAAAAATTAATAATTGTTTATAAAAAATTTGTAAATTGTAACTATTTTAATCGATTTGATTTGAGTTTGAAACTAGATATAGATAGGCATATTAACACAGAAATCGCCAAATTTTGGCGATTTCTGTACAATATATAATCCTATTTACTATCTCTAGTGATTTAGCGCTTCGTCGATACGAAGGATTAGATCTTTGTAGTGGTTGCGTGTTGGGGCATCACCACTATTTTGGTTTGCTTTCGCAATCTTGCGAATATTATCCAGCTCGGCACGCTTTGCCGATGTAGCCTCGCTCACACGTTGCATTAGGGAGTAGTTACGCAGTGTGCGTATCTCGTTATAGATCTCTTCTGGTCGTGGCAGCTCGATCATCTCCTTAGCAGGAGCGGTGCGCATAAGCGAGCAACCGTTGATCGAACAGTCGTGGTCGTGAGCGTGTAGGTCATTACCCTTAAGTGTTGTTTTAAGCATCACCTTGTTCATGCTCACAATTAGTGCATCTACATAGTTCTTCTGGCTCATGCGCTGTGCAAGAGTTAGAGAACCACGTGGGTCACGGAACACAGCTTTTGTGATCTGTGCCATCATCTTCTCTGGAGAGTAGAAGTTCACAATCTCATCCATTGGAACACTCTCATACATTCTCAACATGCGCTCTTCGCTCAAAAGACGATAGTAGACACCATATTGGTAGTTTCTAAGTACATTATAAGGAGAGTACTCCATGTGTCCCACTGGTGTAGTAAGGCTAGCGTAAGAGTGCTTCCACACATCGCTACCGAACAACCACTCAGGGTAGGTAAACACCTCGTCGATTAGGTAGTCAACGCTCTTCTGCTGCATAGCGGCAGGAACTGGCGTGTAGCGATCCAAATCACGTCCACCGACTACGTTTTCGAGGTAGAAGCCACCCACGTTCATCATCACGTGGTCGCTATAACGCTCCCACTGCGAGATCACATCCCAAAGGAAGTGCCCAGCCTCTAATTGTAGTTCACCCGATGCCTCAGTCCACTCAACGATGTGAGGAACGATGCGCTTTAGGTTCTTTAGTCCATATTGACTCGCTACGACAGCGTCATCTCCCAAGTCTTCGGTCTGAGAGCGAGGATCGATCCCCTCTGCCGACTGCTCGCCATACCAATATGAGAGGTCGTTCTCGTGCTCACGGATCCACTCATTTAACGTTGGTAGCTCCTCGTAAGAGTCCTTCACATCGAGCCAACGGTATGCCCAATCGATCGCATATTTATCGTATGTTCCGATTCTAGGGATCAGATTTGTGATTCCATCTTCAGGCTGTGCTACGTAGTTAAAACGTGCGTAGTCCATGATTGAGCTCGCTGTTCCGAACTCATCGGTGTATGTCTTGCTACGCAGTGAGTCCACTGGCACAGAGTATGACGAACCCATGTTGTGCTTTAGACCAAGGCTGTGTCCAACCTCGTGCGATGATACAAATCTCACGGCGTTACCCATCACGTGATCTGGGAGTTTATTCCCTCTCACACTCTCATCCACAGCTCCCGTCTGAAGGCGAACCCAAGAGTGGAGTAGCGACATCACGTTGTGCCACCATATAATATCTGCTTCGATGATCTCACCGCTTCGTGGGTCAACAACCGAAGGACCCATAGCATTCGCGATCTGCGATGCAGCGTAAGTGACAACCGAATAGCGAATATCATCGACATCGAAATCTGCATCACGCACAGGATCTACCGTGCGAGCTTGAATTGCATTCTTGAAACCTGCCTCCTGGAAAGCCACATTCCACTCCTCGACACCTGTCAAGATGTATGGAACCCATTTTGGTGGGGTAGATGGGTCGATATAGAAGATAATCGGCTTCTTAGGCTCAACGAGCTCACCTGCCAAATACTTCTCTACATCCTCTGCCTTTGGCTCTAGTTTCCAACGAGTAACCAGCTCACGCTTCTCAACCTCGTGTTGCTCGTCATTGAACACCGCACGATCTACCTTGAAGAATCCGATACGTTCATCGAGGAAACGAGCACGCATTGGCTCCTTTGAGAGTAGCACGATATTTGTTGTCACATCAATCGAGAGAGGTGTAGACGATATACCATCGCTATACTTCGCTGAGTGCAGGGCACGAACTTTGATGTTCTGCGGGAATGATTTGATCGACTCGATTTTCGATAGGTCTGTGATCGGAGAGATCGACAAACCGATAGATCCAAACGAGTTGTTAAAGCTCTTAGAGTTGCCATCAAAGATCTTGTTCGCCTTCACAACAACAGATGTCGAGTCCTCAGAGTAAGCCTTGATGTCGAAGAACTCGATAACTGACTCACGGTAGTTGTCTCGGACTGAAACTGTGATCGAATCGTTCTCAGGAGAGACGATTCGTGGGTCACGAGTCGACACCCACACCTTTTTATTAAGGGTATCCTTATAGAAACGGACAACCTGCTCGCCAATACCCATACCTTTATTTACCCCCTGAGCATTGATCTCAGCAGGAACTCCCGATATTTTGTTGACAATGAGCATGTCACGCCCTAGCACCGAGTCTGGAATCTCGAAGTAGTAGTCCGTCTTAACACGGTGTACATTGAAAAAACCCTCGTCAGTGACGGCATCCTTTAGTAGTTTGTCGTATTCGGCCTTTGAGCTCTTCAGCGAGTCACTCTTCTCGGTGCTCTCCGACTTCGCTTTTTTCTTGCCAAATTTCCATATCTGTGCATCCGCCGTTGTGTGGATGCTTCCCATGAGCAGCAACAGCGCTACCGCTCTATTTAGCTTAATCATATACCTATTTTAAAAATATCTTTTATCTATTAAAAATTGCGTATAATTCACTATAAAATTATACTATACGAACCGCAAAAATATAAAAAAAATTGTTAACATACGCCTTAAAAAACAAGTTATTTCAATTTACGCATCACAACACATATTTAAGACTCGCTCCTCACAAGCCATAAAACCCCAATAATCAGGTGGTTATACGCCTATCATTTTTTTATCTTTTCGCAAGGGGCAATTATATCAAATTAAAGTGTTTTAGAGCGTTATACACGCCATCCTTGTCGACATCGTCCGTCACGTAATCCACCATAGCTTTGACCTGCTCATTGGCATTTCCCATACCCACCGAGAGCCCAACGCAGCCGAGCATCGGAATATCATTTCCACCATCGCCAAACGCCATCGTATTCTCCATATCGATCCCTAAATGGGCACATAGATGCTTGATTCCATTCTCTTTGGTTCCCCCAAGTGGCGATATGTCGCAAAAAGTCGGATACCACCTAGCCGACAGGGAGTTGGGCATTAGCTGCATCATCTCCCTCTCTTGGTGCTCATCGACAAAGGCCGTCACCTGATATATATCGTTACGAAGAGCATCCTGCACATCTCCTACGGGTTGGGTGCCCGTGTTGATCATCATCTCAAGATCTGTGACACTATCATTACGCATATTATAGTAGGCACTGCTTCGCTCCACAAAGTAGCATGCGATTTGATTTTGCTCGGCATGCTCCACCAGCTTTGCAATATCTGCCTTATGCATAGGGTTTTCGTAGATCACCGCCCCATCTCTATCGAGGCAGCACTGCCCATTTAGGGTGATGTACCCATCGAAGCTAAACTCATCGACTACGCTCAGCGAAGCACGTGGTCGCCCCGTTGCGATAAATAGTTTTATGCCCTTAGCTCTCAAAGCGTGCAGAGCATCCAGCGCACTCTGAGGCATTTTGTGAGTCTCAAAACTCACCAACGTTCCATCTATATCGAAAAATATAGACTCTATATTTTGTGTATTCATATCCTTAAAAATTTATAACACTTGCGAGAGATCGATCGCTCCGAACTGACACACATTCAGACAGCTACCACAATCATCACACCTCTCGCCCATAACTTCATAACGCTCTTCACCCATATGTATTGCGTCGAACGAGCAGACACTCTCACACTCGCCACACATCACACAATTCTCATTGATCGAAACCCCCGCAGGGTTAAACTCGGCACCACCGTATGCAAAGCGTGTGCGCAAGACCTTGTGGGAGCGATTCACACGCCCAAAATCGTAGTCGAAGATCTCGCCCTTAGCCTTGTAAATCTGAAAGTTACCTCCCGCCATCGCAGGGTAGAGCTCTATATCTCTGGCCGCCACCTCCAGCATCTTGTTTGTCTTGGCCTTAGCGATGATCTCCTCTGGCGAGACGTATCTCACCTCACCAACGATACGCAAGGAGTAACCTGGTGCAAATTCGGGCATAGCACCCTCATTCTCAGCGTTTAGAATACCCTCACCGAAGTGACCGCACACAGTCACCTTTCCACTCTCTAGGAGTTGGCGACCATAGGGTTTATTCGCCATAGTTCTGAGGTAGATCCCCTCGTCGTCATAGCCATTGAAGTGCGCTATACGAGAGTGCACTTCACCGTTGTGTATTGTCGAAAACGTGAGTAGCCCAATTCGATGAGCCAACTCATAAATCTGCTCTATTGTCATTGTTTCTTCGTTTTTATGATCTGTACTTGCTCAATAAATCTATCGGCTTGTTCAAATTCTGGTTTTGTAAGTAGGCTCACCGCAACATAAATCACTAATGAGGATGTGATGCCAATTATCGCCTGCTCTGTCGAGGCTATCTCCCACGCTGTCGGAAGGTCGAGACCTAGCGCCACTAGAAGATTGTAGGTCGAGAAGAGCAAACCAAAGCACATCGAGACGAGTGCCGCTTTTGTTGTACCCCTACGCCAAACGAAGCCCAAGACCAACGGCACGAAAGCCCCCGAAGCGAGGAAGTCGGCTCCGATCCACGAGATTGTCAGCACCGATTTGATCTTCACACCTATAAACAGCGCCACGAGTGCGATCAGAAGGGTAGTGATTCGCCCAACATTGACATATGATCGTGCCGATCTATTCGGCGCAACATACTTTTTATATATATCCTGAGTCAGCGACAGCGCACCCGTATTGAACATAGAGTCCATTGTCGACATTATCGCCGAGCATAGCCCCACGAATATCAGCGCCCCAATGAGCGGACGATCCAACCCCTTGAGCAGTGCCGCAACAACACCTCCCGACGGTACCTCATCGAAGATCATCAGCGAGAGCATACCCGTGAGAGTCACCATCATATAGAGCGGAATGAACGCCACAAAGCTAATACCCATCATCTTACGTGCGCTCGAGGGGCTCTTCGCCGCCGATATTCGCTGCCAAATATTGGCTTGAATCATCCACGAAGTACCAAAAGTCACCACAAAGGCTATATTATCGCCCACACCATGGAAGAACGATGTGTAGCCCTCTCTGCCTGTCTTTGCCGCGTGCTCAACCAGAGGTGCAAATCCGCCTGCATTGTCAAGAGTCAACCAGAAGAGGAAGATCGTGGAGAATAGACAGAATACAAACTGGAAAAGGTCGGTGAGAACAACGCCCCTAAAGCCTCCAAACATCGAGTAGCAGAGCACAAGCCCCGTACCGAGTAGCGCCCCCATCTCGTAGCTTATCCCCAAAAACGAGTGGAAAAGATTACCTATGACTATAACCTGAATCGCAGCGCCAATAGTCATAAAAATCACTATGAAGATTGTGAGTATGAGCGCTGTGCGAGAATCATACCTACGCTCGAATAGCTCTGGTTGGCTGATTGTCGCCACACGGCGAATACCCCCAGCAAAGACGAACATCAGAGCCGTTGCGATCAAGACAGGAACTCCATATATCCAGAACGAGCCCAAGCCCTGCTCGTGGGCGTGGTCCACAAGATCGATAGCCGATCCTCCGCCCCACCACGAAGCTATAAACGTGATCGAGAGCAACCACGCAGGCAGAGATCTCGATGCAAGAAAATAATCCTCGCTGTCTCTACTCTTGCTATTTCTTATGCCAATATACGCAACTGCCAAGGTGTACAACACCAGCATCACGATTATTAATAGTTTACTACTCTCCACGCAATTATTCTATATTTTTATAACTATTTTACGACGATACAGCACTATTGCCGTTATCGTGACAACACCAACAATAGATAGCGAATAGATCAGCGATGAGACTCCGCAGTCCGCCCCGACGATCCACACACAAACCCTCTCATAATACCACGTTGTTGGCAACCAAATCCTCTCAACAGCCTCGCCATCCACGCCTACGCTTCTCTCGCTCCATCTGATTGCACTCCACAGTACCTTGGCAAGCATCTCCGCCATCACGTAACAGAACAGCGGATTCAGCCCCAATGCTTTGAAGGGTAAAAACGCTCGCTGAATACCCCGAATATCGATCAAATAGATAAATAGCGCCAATAGAGCGACACTCCATCCTCCTGCATAGAGCACATAGGAGCCCGTCCAAAGAGGCTTGATTATCGGCAACCACAGACTAAGCACTAGACCGCCACCGATCAACATTGTAGCGATCACAAATAGTCTCTTCACTGTCGCCACTTTATCGCTACTCTCACGTATGAGCATGCCAATAAGATAACCCAAAAGCAGAGTGCTCACTCCCGAAATTACCCCCACAACGCCCTCAGGGTCAAAGGCAACACCATATCCACCATAGACACGACTCACTCCCACCAAGACAACATCCACTACGCCTACACCTTGCCCCTGAAGCGAGAACAGTCCCCCTTCAGCCGACGGATCTCCCGTGAGCAGCAGCACCAAAGTGTGGATAGCGATAAGTCCCAACATCGACCAAATCAACCGCTGTCGGCTCTTCAGCCAGAGAATCAACACCCCGCCAAAGAGGTAGCACATCGCCAATCGTTGTAGAACTCCAAAGACTCGCACATGCCCAAAATGAGCAGATATGTTCGACAAAAATCCTGCGTCAGATGGCTCAGCAGGGTAGTAAGGGTAGGCATTGAGCGCATATCCGATTAAAAATATGATCGCACTTCGTTTTAGAATCTGCCCGACTCTCGCCCACGAGATCTTGCCCCCAAACTTAGCAAACGAAAATGCCATCGCTGCACCTATAATGAATAGGAAGAACGGAAAAACCAGATCCGCAAAACTACATCCAACCCACCCTGCATGGCGCAAAAATGGGAAGACATTACTCCAACTACCAGGGTTATTCACCAGGATCATCGCCGCGATGGTCGCCCCACGAAGCACATCAAGTGCTATGTATCTCTCGCTACCTCTCTTCATTTACCCAACAAGTCGCTATGTGGTCATTTACCATCCCCGTTGCTTGCATAAATGAGTAGACGATGGTCGAGCCCACGAATTTGAAACCCAATTTCTTAAGATCTTTGCTTATGCGATCCGACAGCGCTGTTTTGGCAGGTATCTGATCCAAGCTCTCATAATGCCCAACGATGGGCGTATTGTCGACATAGCTCCAAATGAACTTATCGAATGAACCATGCGTTTGGACTATCTCCAAAAACCTCTGAGCGTTAGTGATAGCTGCGTGAATCTTCAGTCGATTGCGAATAATCCCCTCGTTTGAGAGCAATTCATCGATTTTATCCTGCCCATACTGCGCCACCACCTCAGGGTCGAACCCATCGAATGCCTCACGAAACGTCTCACGCTTTCTCAGCACGGTGATCCACGAAAGCCCAGCCTGCATACCCTCCAAGATCAACATCTCGAAGAGATGGCGGTCGTCGTGCTGCTCTTGCCCCCACTCATTATCGTGATACTCCACATAGATCGGAATATCGGAGCACCAACCACATCTTATCTTATTATCTGCCATATTTAAATGCTGTAATTTTAATGGCTCTAAGGTACAAAAAAAATCGAGATACCACACAACCGCCTCAGCTAATTAACGCAAAACTATATAACAGTCGAGATTATTTATATCAAAAAAAATCCCATAGACCATGATTTCTAAAAAATAATATATCTTTGCCCACGTTAATACAATTATAATATAAACGAACGAAAAGATGAAAAACAGTTGGCAAATCCTAACACTACTCCTAGCGGTAGCGCTCGTTGCACTATCTATAAAGATTGCAACAACAAAAGACATAGAGCAGGCTCCAAGTTCACCACAGCAGAACGAGCAGATAATCCTAGACAACATCATGACTCGTAGCTCAGTGCGTAGCTACACATCTCAGAGCGTGGAGACCGAGAAGATCGAGAAGCTACTAAAAGCGGGAATGGCAGCACCTACGGCAGGAAATAAGCAGCCATGGGAGATGCTCGTAATCAACGATCGTGCGGTTCTCGATGCTATCCCTCCGATCATCAAGGGGGCGCACATGGCAAACAAAGCTCCTCTAGCGATTGTTGTGCTTGGCTCACCATCTAAGGCTCTAATCCCAGACTACTGGGTGCAGGACTGCTCGGCGGCGACCGAAAACATCCTCTTGGCGGCTCACGCAATGGGACTTGGTGCAGTGTGGTGCGGTGCATTTCCTGAGAATGGATCGGGTAGAGTAGAGGGCATGAGCAAGCTTCTCAACCTCCCTGAGGGCACATTTGCACTCAGCGTAATCGTAATTGGCTACCCAGACAGCGAGCCTTCGATTCACGACAAATGGGATCCTTCGAAAGTTCACTACAACACACTCTAGTGATGGACAAAATAAAGTATATCGTAAACATACTCATCGTACTTCTGCTCATGGCAGGAGTTGCTATTCAGCGTGACGGAACACTCCTCAGAGAGAGTGTTGGCGACATGATGACCAGCAACACTGAGCAGGAGCCGCAGGTGATGATCGAAGAGACTCTGCCCGACGGCACACGAGTCATCAACTCAACCTCACTGGCTAAGGATGTGATAGGTTTTGGAGGTCGCACCCCTGTTAAACTATTCGTAAAGGGCGATGTGATCCAGAGCGTCGAAGCACTACCTAACGCCGAAACTCCTAGCTTCTGGGACGAAATGGTTGCTAGTGGACTTCTCAAAAAGTGGAACGGAGTCACTCTATCCGACGCTGCGACAATGCCTGTCGATGCTGTATCGGGTGCGACTTTCAGCTCCGTAGCGGTGATTGGCAACGTACAGCGTGCCGCTCAGCATGGCGCAAGCATTGAGGCACAGAGCTCAAACCCTCTATCGGGATTGGAGCTAAAGGATTTTGCAGGTCTTCTTGTGATTTTGATGGGTGCGGTCATCACACTGGCTAAGTTCCGCCAAAAGTGGCTCATCGCACTACAACTAGCGCTCAATGTTGCAGTGCTTGGATTCTGGTGCGGAAGTTTCCTCTCGCTATCGACATTCACAGCGTGGATCTCGAATGGCGTGAATCTCTCTTTGTCGATTGTCACACTGTCGATGTTTGCAGTCATGATTATCATGCCTCTGCTTGGTCGCAAGGGCTCCTACTGCCATATTCACTGCCCTATGGGCTCGGCACAAGAGCTAGTGGGGATGATCCCAGCAACTAAACTGAAGATCAAGCCCAATGTGGTGAAGTTCCTCAACAAGTTGCGCTACTACATCCTCTTCGCCCTGCTCTTCATGATGTGGGTTGGGGTTGGATTCGACCTGATGAACTACGAGGTTTTCTCGGCATTCATCATCAATTCGGCATCGACAACGGTATTGGTAATGGCCGCCGTGGTGATTCTTCTATCGCCATTCATCCCACGACCATACTGTCGATTCATCTGCCCAACGGGGGCGCTAATCACAGTGTCACAAAAAACCAAAGAGTAGAACTATGAAGTACAAATGGCAAATAACCACCATCGCTCTAGCAGTGGTGGTTGTAACTCTCTCGGTGAGCCTTTTATTCGACAAAGAGAACACAACTGTAGAGTCGCTATCTAGCGAGCAGGTGGCCATAGAGAACATCATGACTCGCACCTCGGTGCGCAAATACACCGACCAAAGAGTCTCCGACGAGATGGTCGATAAGATGCTACGTGCGGGAATGGCAGCGCCCACAGCGGGCAATCGCCAACCGTGGGAGTTCTACGTGGTGCGCGACACGAACATCATAGAGCAGATGACAAGCGTTACGCAGTTCGCCGCTCCGATGAACGACAACGCACAGCTAGCAATCGTGGTGTGTGGTGTTCCAGCTGAGGCGTTCCCCATCGAGCCGAACTATTGGGTTCAGGATGTGTCGGCAGCGAGCGAGAACATCCTACTCGCCGCTCACGCTATGGGTCTAGGCGCCGTATGGTGCGGAGTCTATCCAGGGCCAGAGCGAGTACTAACACTTCGCAACCTACTCGGTGTGCCCGAAGATCTTACTCCTTTTAACATCATAATGATTGGTCATCCCGACCAGCAGACAAGCATAAAGGACAAGTTCAAGCCCGAGAAGATACACTACATCGGCAAATAGAGATCCACCAAATAGGCGGATAAATAAAATGGGCGCAAACTCCGATTAAGAGTTTGCGCCCATTTGCTTTTGAGTGGAGGTGGCGGGAGTCGAACCCGCGTCCAAACAAGGAGCCCGAAGGCTTTCTACACGCTTAGCCGAACTTTAAATCCTTCTACTTTGACCAGGTAGTCAGCAACCAAATCAAAGTCCCAGCCTCTAAATTTTCGCACAGAAACCGAGACACATCCTGCACTATCTCTAAATTGATGATACCCCGTAGTTAGATGCTATTAAAGAGCGGAACAGCATCTAGGGGTACTCGTCGCTAAGCCGCCTTGGGCTCCGCAATTAAGCTAATTTTCTCTGAAAATTAGGCAGCGAGTGCATAATTATTTTCGCCTGTTATAGCGTGAGCATCGGGATTAACGAGCCGCCACTCAGCGCTCGACGTGCTTACCAACAAACTCTTCCTGCTGTCAAAACCAGGCACCCCCAGATCTTTGTTCACAGAAAGCCTGTCGACTTTTGCAGTGCAAATATAATACAATTATTTCGAAATACCCAATCCTCCTCCAAAATTCATCGGCCAAACAATGCTCTCTTTCCATTTTTTTATATATCTTTGTGGGATAAATCACAGCTTAAGAACAATGAGCAAAGAGCACGTTATAAATATAGAGGGAGCGCCAATCTACCAAACACAAGGCGTAGTGGGCAAGGTTAGCGAGAAAAACCATGGGGAACTAGTCATCGAGCAGGTCGATCTAAAGGTCGAAAAGGGCGAGATGATATACCTAATCGGTAGGGTAGGAAGCGGCAAGAGCACCCTCCTAAAGACTCTCTACGGCGAAGTGGAGCTCCTAGGGGGTACGGGCGAGGTTGCAGGCATGAACCTTCGTGGACTCAAAACTAAGCACATACCGCAGCTTCGTCGCAAGATGGGTATCGTATTTCAAGACTTCCAACTCCTGACAGATCGCAATGTTTTCGACAATCTACACTATGTAATGAAGGCTATGGGTTGGTCCAGCGAGAGCGAGATCCGCCAACGCATAGATGAGGTACTCACGCTGGTGAACCTCGAAAAAAAGAGCTATAAAATGCCATTCGAGCTATCGGGAGGAGAGCAGCAGCGCCTAGTCATTGCACGTGCGATTCTCAACCATCCGAGCTTGATTCTTGCCGATGAGCCTACGGGAAATCTCGACCCAGTTACCGCTGACGAGATCATGAAGCTCTTCATCAAGATCACGGAGCAGGGTTGCGCTGTGGTGATGTCTACGCACAACACCTCGCTGATCGAAAACTACCCAGCAAGAGCACTCCTATTCTCTCAGGGTAAAGTGCGTGAAGTTGATCTCAGAGACGAATTCGAGCAGTAAAGTATAAGCTCCTTTCGCTCGTCCTGCGCACAAGCAAAAGCAGACATATTCCGCCGCAGAATCATCTTTCGAGCGGGGCAGACCATAAAAAATGCGATAAATAGCACAAACAGGCTTTTTATCGCATTTTTTTGGTTCAAAATTGAGTGCTAAAATTTGGTGTTTTGATAAAAAATCCATATATTTGCATGTTATTTTCAAATATAAAAGATGAGTACTGAACAAGAAAACATAAAACCTCAGTCGGCCGAATATTCAGCGTCGAACATTCAGGTTCTTGAGGGACTTGAGGCTGTGCGTATGCGCCCAGCGATGTATATCGGTGACGTGGGAGAGAGAGGTCTCCACCACCTAGTATATGAGGTTGTAGACAACTCTATCGATGAGGCGTTGGCAGGACACTGTACGCACGTCGATGTGATAATCAACGAAGACAATTCAATCACTGTTAAGGATAATGGTCGTGGTATCCCTACCGATTTCCACGAAAAGGAGGGTAAGTCGGCACTAGAGGTCGTGCTTACGGTTCTCCACGCTGGAGGTAAGTTCGACAAGGGTAGCTACAAGGTATCGGGAGGTCTACACGGTGTGGGTGTCTCGTGTGTGAATGCCCTATCCACTCTTTTGGTTGCCGAGGTGCACCGTGGGGGTAAGATCTACCGCCAGGAGTATAGCCGAGGAGTTCCTCAGACACAGGTCGATGTTATTGGCGACTGTACAGACCGTGGAACAAGCATAACATTTAAGCCAGATGTTGAGATCTTCTCTCAGACAACTGTCTACAAATATGAGATCCTAGCTAAGCGTCTGCGTGAGCTTGCGTTCCTTAACAAAGATATTCACCTTTCGATCACCGACAAGCGCAACAAGGACGAGAACGGAGAGTACATCTCTGACGAGTTCTACTCAGAGGAGGGACTCCGAGAGTTCGTAGCGTATCTTGACGCAAATCGTGGTGAGCCTATCACTGAGTCTATCATCTATCTCGATACTGAGAAGAATAACGTACCAGTGGAGGTTGCGATGCAGTACAACAACTCCTTCTCGGAGAATGTACACTCATACGTAAACAACATCAACACAATAGAGGGTGGTACTCACCTTACGGGATTCCGCCGTGCTCTTACTCGTACTCTCAAGAAGTACGCCGAGGAGTCGGGAATGCTCGCTAAACTAAAGTTTGAGATCAACGGTGACGACTTCCGCGAGGGACTCACAGCCGTAGTTTCAGTGAAGGTTGCCGAGCCTCAGTTCGAGGGTCAGACCAAAACCAAGCTTGGTAACGATGATGTTTCAGCAGCGGTAGATCAGGCTATGTCTGAGGCACTTCGCAACTACTTGGAGGAGAATCCAAAGGATGCTAAGGCTATTGTCACTAAGGTTATACTCGCTGCAACGGCTCGCCACGCAGCACGTAAAGCTCGTGAGGCGGTACAGCGCAAGACTCCACTTTCGGGGTCGGGACTTCCGGGTAAACTTGCCGACTGCTCGAGCCGTGACCGCAAGATCACAGAGATCTTCTTTGTCGAGGGAGACTCGGCGGGTGGTACTGCTAAGCAGGGTCGCGACCGTCACTTCCAAGCTATCATGCCACTTCGTGGTAAGATCCTAAACATCGAGAAGGCTCAGGAGCACAAGATGTGGGAGAACGAGGAGATCAAGAATATGTTTACTGCACTTGGTGTGACGATCGGTACTCCCGATGACAGCAAGGCGCTAAACCTCGAGAAACTTCGCTACGACAAGATCGTCATCATGACCGATGCCGACGTGGATGGTAGCCACATCGCTACTCTGATGCTCACATTCTTCTTCCGCAAGATGAAGGAGCTGATCGAGAATGGCCACATCTACATCGCAACACCACCGCTCTACCTCGTTAAGAAGGGTAAGCAGGAGAAATACTGCTGGAGCGACAAGGAGCGTGATCAGGTTGTTCAGGAGTTCGGCTCTAAGGGAGTCGCTATCCAGCGCTATAAGGGTCTTGGAGAGATGAACGCCGAGCAGCTTTGGGACACAACTCTAAACCCAGAGACTCGAATCCTTCGTCAAGTGACGATCGAGAACGCTGTGGATGCCGACATGGTATTCTCAATGTTGATGGGTGACGAGGTTCCGCCACGTCGTGAGTTCATCGAGAAGAATGCACACTACGCAAATATCGACGCTTAAATCAAGCGGATAATAAATAGAAAAAAGGACGACCACCGAGGTTGTCCTTTTTTTATTATACTAAGATAACACATCCATATAAGATTTCTATTTTCACCGTATAGCAAACAAATCAAAACAAAATCGCCATATTTTTTTGCACATAAGTAATAAATTCATAACTTTGGGCAACAATATAGCACAATTCAACTATGAACGTTACAATTATAGGTGTCGCAGGTGGCACAGGATCAGGCAAAAGCACCCTTGTGAAGTGCCTTCAGAACGCATTTGTGGGTAATGATGTTGTCACTCTATGTCACGACTACTACTACAAGGCAAACCCAAATCTAAGCTATGACGAGCGTAGCAAACTCAACTACGATCACCCTCAATCGTTCGACACAGAGATGCTCGTTGACCATATCAAGGCACTAAAGAGCAATGTTGCGATTCAGCACCCTGTCTACTCGTTTGTGGATCACGATCGCACGGATGAGACAGTAGCGGTGAAGCCATCGAAGGTTATCATCATAGATGGAATCCTAATCTTCGAGAACAAGGAGCTACGAGATCTAATGGATATCAAAGTATTTGTAGACACTGATGCCGATGTTCGCCTAGCACGTCGTGTGATGCGTGATGTTTCGGAGCGTGGTCGCACGATGGAGTCTGTCATCAAGCAGTACCTATCTACGGTGAAGCCTATGCACGAGGATTTTGTGGAGCCATCGAAGAGATACGCCGATGTAATCATCCCTGAGGGTGGATTCAACTCAGTTGCTGTGTCAATGCTAATCAAGAACATTCGCTCGCTAATCGAGAACGAATAGCGATGCTAACAATAGACAAAAAACCCTTGCTTTTGAGATAAAAGCAAGGGTTTTATTTTAATAGTTTCTGCTTACTCCAACTTTATTCTTCGTGAGAGCTCGTCTGTGCGCCCCTGAAGCATTGTGTTTGCTGTGTTGACAACCTTATCCACCGACTCCTTATAGTCAGCGCTCATCACGATCATCACCTCGTAGCGATCATCCTCCATTGGACGATAGACCTCCATCAGAGTTTTTAGGCCAACGAGCGTAACGTCAATATTGATGATGCTTGCCGAGATAACCTCGTCCACAACTCGTAAATCGCCCGCTCCAAGGTTGAGCTGCGAGAGCTTATCCTCGGTGCGAGACTTTACATCGGCAGCAACCTTCGATGCGATCTCCACCTTTGCACGTGTCGAAGCGATCATCTTCGCTGCGGAGTAGTTGCCTCCAAACGCCTTTTGAACACCAATAATCTCGGTATTCATCCCCTCCTCATCTCGCTCAACGGCAGCTAGGCGACTCTGATACACCTGCTTATCGATTGGCAGATTGCCAGGCATCACCATCCAACCTGCTTTTCTTAGCCTTTTCGCTTCACGCTGGCTATCCTTATCGACATTTGCACTCAGCTCCTTGCGAGACTGCTTCGTTCCCAGCTTCGACACACTACAACTGCTCAGTGTCAAGCTCACGCTCATGGCTACAATAAGTATTAGACTCTTCATATTATTTAAGTTTTAATTTACCAATTACTACTGAACGAGAGGGCAAACGACTTCTCGAACCTCTGGCTCGGAGTGCCAAAGCTGAGAGTTATCTCTCCTCTCAGCATCTTGATCGACGAGCCCGATTCATAGCCTTTGATCCTCAGCACATCACCTGGATAGTCGATCTTCAAAACGACCACATCGCTTTGAGCGTACAGCTCATTTAGATCATCAATCACTATCGGTTTGAGAACTCCTGGAACGTTCAACACAAGACTCCTCACAACAAACTCTTCGCCCACATCACTAACTCTGAGGCGCATACGCACCGATAGCCCCTTAATTGTGTCACCTTCGATTCTATCGGCTGTGAGAATAACCTCGCCCACAGGTTGAATCACGGGATCGCTCTTTGTGTAGGTGAAATTCACCCTATGCTCCACGCTCTTTGGTCCGATCTTCATCCTCACGACAAACGTATATGGTAGGCCCTGCTCACAGAACTGATAGTCATACGTTAGTTCATATTTCCCATCCTTAGGCATTATCCTAGCCGCCTGAATATCATCCTTATCATACATCAAGAGGGGCTGCTGAGCACTGCTTATCTCTCGCCCATCGAGCATGAGCCCAAGCGTAGCCTCGCCAAGTTGTTCGTCAAGAGTCACTATCGTAACTCTATCAAATAGGCGCTTGTATGCCGCCTTTAGGCTCTGAGCTGCCGATCTGCGAGTTTGATCGAAGAAGTAGCTCTCCAACTCGCCACACGCCGCTATTGCATCGGTGATCTGCTCCAGGGACTCCACACTCTCCAACCCCTGCTCTAGCTGGTGGTAGCGCTCCATCATCTGGGCATCTCGGTTCTCAAAATCATATATCATAGACTTGATCTCGACCGAAGGAAGAGGGTACTTGATAGCGTAGTAGTAGCTCGTCTGATCGCTCGCTTTATTGTGCATCACCTTCCAATATGAGTCCTCAATACGGCTAGGTGAAACTCCCGAAATGAACGGGACATTTGCCGAATTTAGCGTCAACGTTGACTTAAAATCCTCCTGAAACGAGGCGCTATCACCACTGGTCTGCTGCATTGTGCTCTCGGCGCTGAACGTTACATTCTGCGCAACAGCCTCGATGATCCGAGTCTTGACACTCTCCAAGCACAATCGCTTTGCATCCTCCAGCGAGACCGAACTTATAGCCGACGTGATGATGTAGTTCTGCTCCGTGCCATCAACCCATTTAGGGGCACGTCTGGCACTCTTGTCGACGATCTTCTGTTGTGCCGTGACACTCAAGGCGCCAAACAGCATAACTAGAGCAACTAGAATTGTTCTCATACTCTTACCATTTAATAAGTTAACACTCCAAGCAACAGAGCCCACTCTGCGCAATGGGGCACACTATTTTAGGTTCTTATTGAACCAAGTCTCCACGCTATCAGAGAATAGGGTATCGGGGCTTGACGCTCCTTCGCCTTGCGCCAGAGACTGTCCCGCATTTCGTGCCGAGGACTCTGCCGAAGACCCTTGAGCAAGGGTTTCTGCGCTTTGGCGACTCTGCTCAACATCTGACAACAATAGTTCCAGACTCTGCTCCTTTGCAAGTTTTTTTATCTGAGCAATCTTATCATTTGCATCGCCCCACTTATTACTCGATGGATCGACCAACACGATGTAGTCCAACGCTGACTCATAATCACCCTTTGCAATCTCCTTATCGGCATTTATTAGCGCCGTTTTAGCGTCACGATCGAGCATCTTCTTGTGAATCGCAACCATAGATCGTGCAACCATTGGGTACTCATCAACGCTCTCAGGAATATAGGCTAGGGTTTGAAGCGCCTGCTCATATTCGTGACGATCCGCCAGCGACTCCGCCTTTGTCAAGAGGGTAGGGATACGTGTTGTGTAGTAGTCCAAAATCGCAGTTCTGCACCCATCCATAAAGACCTTGAACTGTGGTGAGCGAGGGTTTATGCTCTTTATCGCCTCAATATAAGTGCGACTTGGCGAACGATCCAACCCCTTCACTTCAATAGAGGTCTCATCGATAACCACTCCCTCGAATATATCGACCAGATAGATCGAGACCTCCAGCTCCACAGAGTGCATAACTGGCACTGTGGCAGAAGATTGCTGATCCATAACCACAACATTTGGAGTGAGGGCATAGCGCCACGACGTAGAGCCCAAACCGTTGGCTGTAACCATCTGAAGAAGCTTCATATTCAGCGTCTTCTTAGCATTCTCGGGAAGCTCCACCGCCTTACAAACAACAGGTCTAATTGCTATCATCTCTTTGGCACTTAGGCTGTTCTGTCCTAGCGCACCCTGTATCGAAAAGGCTGCCACAACGAGCAGTGTGAGTAGTGATTTCATGATTTTCATCCTTTTAGATTATTTTTCGCCCAGAATAAGCCACACCTCACCAAGACCTTTGGTGTGGATCTTAACTGTTGTATCGTATGGCGCTCTTTGGAGCATCGATGCTAGAGGTCTCACAAACGCACGAGCATCGATAGGAACCTCACGCCCCGATAGTGACTTGCCCATCAAAGGCATACGCACCTGACTCATTGTCAGCACGTTTGCCGAGCGTGCAGTCTCGCTGAATCGAGCCTGAATGGCGTTCTCCTCGAACCACACTCCAATTATATCTGCCAGCTCCGCATACTGACCATTATAGTCAAACTCGCTCTCGAAATTGATCGGCGATGATTCGAATACAAACATGCGCACCTGAATCTCACGACCATTTGCGAATAGATCGTCAAAGTGCAGTTGTAGTTGCGCTGTGAACGAGTCCATCAGGTTCAAAACCGATGTGTTGAGCTGAGAATCAATCGGAGCACTCGTTGAGCTAACGCCACCTTGAACCCCCGATATCTGCTTGTCGGTGTATGAATCCAGAGCTCTAACATTGAATGTTGTGCGGCTCTTAGGGCCACTCTTTGTCGTCTCAAAATCTACATTTATCACGATGTCAGCCTTCGCAGTACGGTTGAACTTCTCTAGCGGAGTCTCAGCAATAGCACTGCCCGTCGAAGCGCCCGTAATCAGAGATAGCTCCATCTCATCGCTCTCAATCGAGTTCATCGCCGCCTGCAGGTCAACCAACGGGAAACCTCTGTCCGCCATGATCTTACCCATCTGAGTGACAACTAGGTTTATGTCACGACTCTCCGCCAAGGCACGTTTGTAGTCGGGCACTTTAACTGTGCCATCTTCGTTTTCGATCTCAGTATAGAAGCCATTATCGACACACCAAATAGTGCTCGGAACGACCATGATTATAGGTTTTTTTGCCGCAGGAGCTGCCGTCTGCGCAAAACTGCTAGACAGCCCACACAGCGCCATCACCGTCAAAAGAACTCTCTTTATTGTCTTCATTACTCTCTAATTTTGTTTGTTAGAATCCTGAGCTTAAGCCCCTAATAATACCATCCTGCTCCAACTTGCGGCGTAGGTTGTCGTACATTATCTGCACGCTTATACCCACTTTATAGCCCTTCTTGATCTTGACCTGATCCTGACCCGAAGGCACTCCATGAGAGGTCTGAGTCACAAATTGGAGGTAAGGCCCACCGATAGTGAAGAACTCCTCGAAGTAGGCTTCGTGCTTCTCCGCAGCGTCCATATCACGGCACAGAGGTGGGGTAGCTGCCACTTGATCGCCACCCGCTGGGATTCCCCTAAATATTGCAGCAGCGACTGCCGACATCTTAGCGGTGTTGATCGCATCCTCGACCTTTTTGCCATACGCCCACACTTTCACGTACTTCGTACCCTCGGTTCCAACCTCAATAGGCACTATCTCATAGTTGTACGAGCTGTTAAACAGCACCTTACGGTCCTTGCGCCTGCTCTGTGCATCCGCCTCAAAACTTACTACACTCAGTAGAAGTAGCAAAACTAATATTCTCTTCATAATATTTAAAATGTATATCTAAATCCTAAACCAATACCCAAATCATCACGACGCTTGCCACTGATCTTTAGCATATCGTTATAACTCTCATAGTAGTCACCCTGCGAGACCAAAACCCCATAATCAACCCCTGCATAGAGCTGAACGGGGTATGAAATATTGATGTTGAGTCTTACGCCTGCCGCAAATCCAAATGCTAGCTTATCCTCAAATTTCACCTCCGTGTTTGTCGCACCAGGTTTATCGACCACACTCGTTAGAGGTTCTAGATAGTCCCCCACAACCATTACATGTGGTACAAACTCAAAATAGCGAGCAAAGCGAAAGCCCGAACCATAACCCACGCCAAGGTTCACACCCAACATCGACGAAGCCTCTTGATACGCCCCCACGATGCCCTTTGTGTTAAATGAACCAACCGATAATCGCCCCATGATGTAGTCCGATCGACCACTTGTGTTGATCGAGAGTAGTTTATCGAAAGAGAGAGCTACACCCTCAAAGCCACCTACTCTATAACCTAGCTCGGTCGATAGCCCCTTGTCATTCATCTGTTTTAGCACATAGCCTGGCTCAACGGCATAGCCTGCAATCTGTATAAAATCACTTGTTGCCGATCTATCCGAGGTGTTGTTGCCTATGGTTGTCGCACGCAAAACAGCCGTCTTTTCGGGAGTGATCTCACCCTTAGAGTTCATCTCGAATCGATAGGAGTAGAACCTCTGGCCATTCTTCAGCCCCTCTTTACGCCCAATATTCGCCTTGATAGGTCTATCCTGCAGCACGGTAGTCTGCACAATCCAATCCTGCTCACGCTTTTCGAGTTCATAGGTCACACTATTAAATCCCATCTGCCAAAGATTCGGAAGTCCCCCCTCAAGGCTAGTTGTAACCACTCGATTACTCACCACCTGCACCTGCTCGAACTCTACGTCCAACTCATCAAACATCGCACGCTTACTCTCACGCACCGACTCATCGTCATGGGGGTAGATCCACATCTTATCGAATATCACATCCTGAACCAGCGAGTCCGTAAGGTTGAGCTTGAAGAGATGTCCCACAACTTGAGCTGTGTATGTCGTCACATAGTCGTTCTTGCTAACCACTATATCACGATAATCCATCAACAGCACATAGTTATTCATCATCAACTCGTAGCCCATATCTTTCAGTATCGCATCACGCCCCAATGCCGCAGCCTTAGCCTCTTGCTCTTGCATTGCCGTAGCATTATAGAGCCCCCTCTGCTCGATGATGGAGGCATCCATCTCGCCCTTTTCGTTGCGATTGAGCAGGTAGGCGATAATCTCATGTCCCGCTTCACTACTATCCAACATGCGCCACATCGCCGCCTCGGTGGTAGTTATCGAGCCAGCTAGCGCCCCAGGAATAATCAACTTAGTGGGTATGTCGTTGTAGTCGAGCTGTGTCTTGGGAGTGAAGCCATTTGCCCACTCTCGAAGCGATGGCATATACTGCCCGCCACGATCGATCACCACAACCGAATATGCTGCTCGATTGTACTCTCCAGTCACATTCGCAACACTTGGCTCTAGGTCCTGTGCCCACGCAACTATCGACAACATCGTAGCTATAAAAGTAAAAACAACTCTGTTCATTCTATCTGGTTTAAGATACACCTATATATAATACAACACAATAAATACAAAAATAATATTTTTTTTCTAATATACTATATATGCACAAAAAAAAGGTGGCTAACTCATCAAAAGTTAGCCACCAAATATTTAATCTTTTCGATGTTATACCGTGTGTATCGCTGCGCCAAAGGCCGCTTCGGCCGCCTCCATCACCCCCTCGTTGAGAGTCGGATGGGCGTGCACAGTCTTTGCAATCTGATGTGCCGTAGCGCCAAGTCTCTTAGCTAGGGTAGGCTCCGCAATCATCTCTGTGACGCTCGCCCCAACGAAGTGAGCACCCAAGAGCGTCTCATCCTCAGCGAAGATTAGCTTCACGAAACCATCACGATCGCCCGCCGCTGCGGCACGTCCCGATGCAGTGAAAGGGTAGCGCCCAACCGTGTAGTTGAGTCCCAACTCCTTTGCTCGCTGCTCGGTCATTCCAACCGATGCGACCTCAGGGGTCGAAAAGACGCACGACGGCATCGAGTCGTAATCCACTCTCTCAGGCTCAAGCCCACAAATCGCCTCCACACAACACACAGCCTCAGCCGATGCGGTGTGTGCGAGCGCTGGACCTGCCACAATGTCGCCAATGGCGTAGATACCATCAACATTTGTCTTGTAGTAGTGATCAACCACAATTTTATCACGATCTACCTCTACGCCAACCTGCTCTAGTCCGAGATTCTCGATATTGGACTTCACACCGACTGCCGAGAGCACAATATCTGCGGTGAGTGTCTCAACGCCCTTTTTGCCATCGATCTCGACATGACACTTGCCATCCTCAGCCACCTTAGCCGAGAGCACCTTTGTCGATGTCATGACCGTCGAGCGAAGCTTACGGAACGAGCGCTCCATGTACTTCGACACCTCCTCGTCCTCCAGTGGCATGATCTGAGGCAGAAACTCCACCAAAGTGACCTTAACCCCAAGCGTTGCATAGAGGGTTGCGAACTCACAACCAATAGCTCCCGAACCTACGACAATCATCGTCTCGGGCAACTTATCGAGCACTAGCGCCTCACGTGAAGAGATGATCTTCTCGCCATCGATTGGCAGAGCAGCCACCTCACGTGGACGAGCCCCCGTGGCGAGAATGATGTGGTCGGCTTGGTAGCTCGCATCGCCCACACTTATCGTGTGAGGCGATGTGAGTTGACCATGACCGCTGATTACATCAATCTTATTTTTATCGACTAGAAAGCTCACACCACGACTCATCGTCTGAGCCACTGTGCGTGAACGAGCAACGATCTTCTCCATATTTGGAGCCACACCGCCCTCGACATCAACACCATAGTGCGATGCTCCCTTACAGTAGTTATAGACCTGTGCACTCTTGAGCAGCGCCTTTGTCGGTATGCAACCCCAATTAAGGCACACGCCACCCAACTCGGCACGCTCCACAATAGCAACTTTTCTGCCTAGCTGCGCAGCTCTAATCGCCGCAACGTATCCACCAGGACCGCTGCCCACAACGATAATGTCGTACTTCATAAGCTATTCTACTCTTTATTTTACAGGTTTAACCTCAAGTACATCACCGTGATCCTTAGCTACGGCACGCTTCCACTTCTCGTTGTAACCTGGGAATTGGATCTTACCTGGGATATTCACACCGTTACCATTCTCCACGAAGTGAGCAGCACCCTTACCACCATCGAGGTAGTCAAGCACTGTTCCATTCTCGCTCTTTAGGTTACCATCCACATACTTAATCATGAGGTAGCGATCCAACGCACTCCAACGTCCAAATAGAGCGTCAGCAGTCTCAATGCTATAGTCTGTTAGGAACTCCTTGCGCTTCTTAGGTGATAGTTTCTTAGCCTCAGCATCGATAAGCTCCACCTGCTCTAGCTTGTCATTCTCCCATGCATCTACAACCTTAAGGATGTCTGCCGAGATCATATCGTAGCGTGTGTAAGCGAAGTTTGTAACTCGGTTGAACAACCAGAACGCCGATGTAGGTGTGTACTCCAACATAGAGCCATTCTCCAACGAGTAACCCCATGGAATCTCTGTTGCAACAGTGTAGAATGGCGTTAGGCACGATGTACCTGCATCGTCCATACCGAACCAAAGGATACCCATATCAGTACCTTTGTCTGGGCGAGCCTGACCTGCCAACCAGAAACCTGTCTGCTGAGTTGCGATTGCACGCTCGTTTACATACTCCTTGCCATCAACCTCGAAAGTCATTGGTCTCCAACGATAAGGCAAGCCGTGACCACCTGCACCGATATCTTGTGTCATGTCCATTGGCGTGCCGTCGTACTGATCACGCATTCCGTCGAATACCTGCTTAGGCGAGATCTTCTGATCTGGCTTGATCCATAGAGGCATGCGGTTCTCTTGGTTGTGACCCATTGCGTAGTCTAGGTACTGATCCATATCGCTGTTGAAGGTCTTGAAGAACGACCATACACGAGCCTCACAACCTCTCATTCCTGAGAAATCAAGTGGCGCATAGGCATCAGCAAAGCTGAAATCCTCGTCCTTACCTTCGAAGTAGCCCATCTCACGTGCGAACTCGATTACGTCTGGCGCATAGATAGTGTTCTCAGGGTCGTTAAGTGGGAATTGGCGAATACGTGCTTGGTTAGCGTGAGCCGTGATGTATCCATCTGGAATACGGCGTGCTACCCACACAATACCCTTATTCTCGTTCTCACCCTTCGAGTTGAACTTCATACCCTTACCGATAAGTTCCATAACCCACGCCTCTTTAGTGTCGGCGATTGAGAACGACTCACCGCTAGACATGTAGCCGTGAGTATTGGCTAGCTCAACGATAGTAGAGATCGCCTCACGAGCAGTCTTTGCACGCTGAAGCGTGATGTAGATAAGCGAACCGTAGTCGATACGACCAGTAGTGTCAGACAGCTCTCTACGACCGCCATAAGTTGACTCGGTGATGATGAGCGAGTGCTCGTTCATGTTACCCGTAGTAGAGTAGGTCTCTGCCACCTGAGGAATATCTCCTAGGTAAAGGCCCGTATCCCACTCATAGACTGGGAGCATTGTCCCTGCCTTATGTTTCGCTGCTGGAGAGTGATACAAAGCGCCATAAAGGGCGTGAGAGTCGGCTGCATATGTAACCATAAACGACCCATCGGTAGTTGCACCCTTCGTCAGGATGAAGCTAGTACAGGCCATTGCCGTACTCCATGAGGCAACTGCAAGGGTTGCCAAAAGTAAAAAACGTGTTATTCTCTTCATAGTTAAAAATGATTATGTACGATTATTGCATATTTGGACAAAAATACAAAACAAATCGTAAATTCCCAACTCTTTTACCCAACAAGATAGACGTTTTTTCGAGAGGAAATACTATTTTTGCCCTATATTTACAACCACTAAACAGCGACAATATGCACATAACACTTCAATACAAGAGCGTAGTTGAGACTCTTTCGCCTGACACAACACTAGTTGCGGTCTCAAAGACTCACCCCGTGGAGGCTATCCAAGAGCTCTACGATGCTGGACACTCCATCTTCGGTGAGAGTCGCCCTCAGGAGCTCGTGGCAAAGTACAACGCCCTGCCTAAAGATATTCAGTGGCACATGATCGGTCACCTCCAAACCAACAAAGTGAAGTACATCGCACCATTTGTGAGCATGATCCACTCGCTCGACAGTGAGCGCCTAGCCCTCGAGATTCAAAAGCAGGCGGCAAAAAGCGATAGGGTAATAGATGTTCTTCTTGAGATTCACATTGCGCAAGAGCAGTCGAAGAGCGGTTGGAGGCTCGAAGAGCTGATCTCCTATATTAAGAGTGCTCCGTTCGCCCTGATGCCCAACATCAGAGTTAGGGGCGTGATGGGAATCGCCACCTTCTCCGACGACGAGGAGCTTGTTCGCAGCGAGTTCCTAGAGCTAAAGCGCATCTATGAGCTTCTGAAGCAGTACTTCGACTCTAGCTTCGACACCATCTCTATGGGCATGTCGGACGACTACCCACTAGCCATTGAGTGTGGCTCCAACATGATAAGGGTCGGCTCTCGCATCTTTGGCAATAGAACTTACGCTCCCACATCTCTTGACGAGTAGTGGTACTGTAAAAAAACAATTAGGGCGACTAACATGTGAGTTAGTCGCCCTAATTGCAATATTATATAATAGGTATTAAACCAGCTTAAGCTCCTCTTTGATACGAGCGATCTTAGCGTCGAGCTCAGATTGCACCTGCTCGAACTGCTCAACCGAAGCCAAAGGCTCCTTAACTCCGAAGTAGAACTTGATCTTAGGCTCTGTACCCGATGGGCGAACTGAGATCACTGTGCCATCCTCAGCGAACCACTGCAACACGTTGCTCTTATCCTGATCGATTACGCTCTTCTGACCGCTCTTTAGGTCTGTGCTCTCAGATAGCAAGAAGTCGTTAACCAAGACAACTGGCGAGCCTGCCAACGATGTTGGAGGTGTAGCGCGGAAATCCTTCATCATCTGCTCAATTAGCTCAGCGCCCTCTTTACCCTTGCGCACAACCGAAACTAGACCCTCACGATAGAAGCCATACTTCACGTAGAGCTGCTTCAACCAATCGTAGATCGAGATACCCATAGTGTCACGAGTCCACGCCGCAGCCTCTGCCGCTAGGGCACAAGCCGACACCGCATCCTTATCACGAACGAAATCACCAGCTAGGTAACCGAAGCTCTCCTCGCCACCACCGATGTATGTGGTCTTGCCCTCGTTGTCACGGATAATCTTTGCGATATACTTAAATCCTGTCAAGCAGTCGTAGCACTTAACACCGAAGTGCTCCGCCACGGCGTTAGGCATTGTCGACGTTACGATCGTCTTAACGATATACTGCGTTCCATCTAGGCGACCAAGCTCTGCCCAGCGTGTAAGCTGATAGCTCACAAGTAGGGTAAGGGTTTGGTTACCGTTCAAGAGAACATACTCACCATTGTCGTCACGAAGAGCCACACCGATACGATCCGAATCTGGATCGGTTGCCAACACAAGGTCAGCCTTACGCTCCGCCGCTAGGTCGATAGCCATCGCCATTGTCTTGCGCTCCTCTGGGTTTGGAGAGTCAACCGTTGGGAAGTTACCATCGATGACAGCCTGCTCCTCGACAAGTTCGATATTTGTGAACCCAAACTTACGAAGTGCCGCTGGAACAAGACGACGACCCGCACCGTGGATTGGTGTGTAGACAATCTTCATGTCGTTGAACTTGGCAACACTCTCAGGCGATAGCGACAAAGTGTGTACCTTATCGAGATAGATCTCATCGAACTTCTCATCGAGAACTGTGATCTTATCTGCGTTGAGACCCTTTTGGATCATGCTCACCTCAGTGATCTTGTTCACCTCAGCGATGATATTCTTATCGTGTGGCTCTGTGACCTGAGATCCATCAGTCCAGTACGCCTTATAGCCGTTATACTCCTTTGGGTTGTGCGATGCTGTGATCACAACTCCTGAGTGACAACCCAGCTCCCTGATCGCAAAGCTAAGCTCTGGAGTCGGGCGCAACTCATTAAATAGGTATACATCAAAACCATTAGAAGCGAAGATATCTGCCACATGCTCGGCAAACATGCGAGAGTTATTGCGGCTATCGTGCGCAACCGCTACACGAACCTGCTCACCAGAGAAATTTACCTTCAAGTAGTTAGATAGACCCTGAGTCGCAGCACCCACGGTGTAGATGTTCATACGATTCGAACCCACGCCCATTATTCCACGCAATCCGCCCGTTCCGAACTCAAGATCCTTGTAGAAACTCTCCACCAACTCCTTGGGATCGTTCTGCATCATAGCCTTCACGGCATCCTTCGTTTGCGCATCATACTCTCCGTCAAGCCACTGTTGTGCCTTGTCCAAAATAGATTGATCAACTCCACTCATTGCAAAAAAATTTTATATGTTTGTAATAATTTATTATGTACGTCTGCCAATGCAAAAATCGCAAACAAATATATGAAAATAAATCAAATATTCAAATATCAAAGAGTTAAATTTTAGCTCAAAAAAATTCCCCTATACTCCATAATCAAAAAAAACATAAAAACAAGCGATAAGAAAATTTTTTTTCACAAAATTATTCACAACTTTGTATCGTCAAAAATGATCAACCCTTTATTATAATGTTACAACACACACAGACATATAGCGATATGTGGCAGGCTTGCCTGTCCAATATAAAGAATCAAACCACTGAGAATGAGTTTGATACATGGTTCAAACCTATCGTTCCCCTAACGTTCGATGGTACGAATCTTCGCCTGCGTGTACCTAGTAAGAACTATATCGATCAGATCGAAAACCACTATACTTCACTGCTTCTACCAATCATCTTTGAACAGTATGGTAGACAGACTCGACTACACTATGCAGTACCAAAACAGCAGGTGAATGACACCCCTGCCGACAGTGGACAATTCAAAGGACAGATCGATGGTGCAAATATAAAGAATCCTTTTGTAATACCAGGACTCAAAAGGCTAATTATCGACCCTCAGTTAAATGCTAACTACACATTTGATACATATGTAGAAGGTAAGTGTAACCGCCTAGCTCGCTCAACGGGTATGTCGGTTGCGATCAACCCAGGAAAGACATCCTTCAACCCTCTATACATATATGGTAACTCGGGACTAGGTAAGACCCACATCGCACAGGCTATTGGCCACGAAGTGCGTCTGCGTCACCCAGAACTCCAGGTACTATACGTCTCGATGAATAAGTTTCAGGCTCAGTTCCAAACTGCAGTTCGCAACAAGGAGATTCCTGACTTTATCCACTTCTATCAGATGATAGATGTGCTAATCATTGACGACATCCAAGAGATCGCAGGTAAGACAGGAACACAAAATGCGTTCTTCAACATATTCAACCACCTTCAGCTTTCGGGCAAGCAACTTATCATCACTTCGGATAAGCCACCCGTTGAGCTAAAGGATATTGAGCAGCGCCTACTCACTCGTTTCAAGTGGGGACTCTCGGCTCAGGTTGAATCTCCAGATGGCGAGACAAAGCTCAAGATCATCAATAACAAGATCCGCAAGATGGACATGGAGCTCTCTAGCGAAGTTATCAACTTCCTAGCCGAGAGCATCACTGCCAACGTTCGTGAGATCGAGGGGGTACTCTCAGCACTGAAAGCCAACGCTGCGTTCATGGGTGAGCAGATCACCATATCTCTCGCTCGTGAGGTGCTCAAAGACTATGTTCACATCCACCAAAAGGAGGTGACAATCGAGGGGATCATAGCGGTTGTTTGTGAGCATTTCTCGGTGGATCGCGACAAGCTATACTCTGCGGAGAGAACACGCAACGTAGCGCTTGCTCGTCAAGCGGCTATGTACCTTGCAAAGCAGCACATTAAGATCTCGCTAGCTCAGATCGGATCGGCCATCGGTGGTAGAAATCACGCTACGGTTCTGCACTCACACAAGGCGATTACGAACCTTATGGAGACCGACAAAAACTTCCATCAGCAGATCAAGGAGATCGAGAAGATTGTACTTGAGAGATAAGACTACAAGAGGATAACTTGACGCACGAGAGGGCCAGAGTGATCCTCTTTTTTTGTCTATTTATATCACGTAATATTTTTTTTGGGCAAATGCTCCGAATTTCAGATAAAATTGCTATATTTGGGTTTTAATATAAACTCTAAGAGTGATGGCAAATATTATAGAAGAGGGGCAAATGGTGCCCGACTTCAACCTACCGACACAAAACAATGAATCCTTCTCCAGAGAGAACCTCCTGGGGCAGAGAACCATTCTATATTTCTACCCAAAGGACAACACATCGGGCTGTACGCTTCAGGCGCAGAGCCTCAGAGACGGCATGGCGGAGCTTGCGAAGGCGGGCTTTCAGGTTGTGGGTGTGAGTCCCGACAGTGTGAAATCACACACTAATTTCTGCTCAAAACATGAGCTAAACTTCACACTTCTTGCCGATACGGAGCACGCTCTAAGCGAAGCGATGGGAGTGTGGGCAGAGAAGTCGATGTATGGTCGTAAGTACATGGGAATCCTACGTACAACGTTCATCATCGATGCCGAGGGGCGCATTGAAAAGGTGCTGAAGAAGGTCAACACCAAGGCACATGCCCTTCAAATACTAGAGGAGTATAATCAATAAAAGCAATACAAAAAAATGTCTGAAAAGAAACAAGTAAACGCAGATAAGCTAAAGGTGCTTAGCGCTGTAATGGATAAAATCGAGAAGGATTTTGGTAAGGGTTCAATCATGAGAATGAGCGATGCCGAGCCAATGGACGTACCTGTGATCCCAACAGGATCTATCACCCTAGATATAGCTCTAGGTGTGGGTGGATACCCTAAGGGGCGTGTTGTTGAGATCTATGGCCCTGAGTCATCGGGTAAGACAACCCTCGCAATCCACGCTATCGCCGAGGCACAAAAGGCGGGCGGAATCGCAGCATTCATCGATGCTGAGCACGCATTCGACAGCGTCTATGCTCAGAAGCTGGGTGTCGACGTTGAGAACCTGCTCATCTCACAGCCAGACAACGGTGAGCAAGCCCTTGAGATTGCCGACACACTGATTCGCTCAAGCGCTATCGACATCATCGTAATCGACTCTGTAGCAGCACTTACACCAAAGGCTGAGATCGAGGGCGAAATGGGTGAGTCGAAGATGGGACTTCAAGCACGCCTTATGTCGCAAGCTCTGCGTAAACTCACATCGAGCATCGCAAAGACCAAGACCGTGTGTATCTTCATCAACCAGTTGCGCGATAAGATCGGGGTAGTGTATGGCAACCCAGAGACTACAACTGGTGGTAATGCACTCAAGTTCTACTCAAGTGTTCGTATCGACATTCGTCGCTCGTCAGTGATTAAGGATGGGGATGAGCAACTCGGTACTCGCACAAAAGTTAAGGTCGTGAAGAACAAAGTAGCGCCACCATTCAAGCGTGCTGAGTTCGACATTATGTTTGGTGAGGGTATCTCTAAGCTAGGCGAGATCATCGATCTTGGCGTAGATTATGGTATTATCCGCAAGGCTGGCTCGTGGTTCTCGTATGGCGAGCGCAAGATTGGCCAAGGACGTGATTCTGTGAAGGATCTTCTAACAAACGATATCGCCCTAAGAGACGAGATCGAGGTGAAGGTTCGTGAAGCAATGAGCAACAAAAAGGAGTAAATATGAGATATACTGCAGAGGATGAACAACTTATTCAGGAAAAATGGAGCGAGCTCCAACACTCATGTGAAGGAATTTACAAGAGTGAGGAGCACCGCAACCTTGTAGACAGGGCATTCTTCCTAGCTAAAGAGGCACATCAGGGGGTAAGGCGACGCTCAGGCGAGCCATACTTCCTGCATCCTATTGCAGTTGCCAAAATCGTGGTCGATGAGATTGGGCTTGGTGCCAAATCTGTCGCTGCGGCACTTCTTCACGATGTTGTGGAGGATACGGACTACACCGTAGAGGATATTGAGCGCCTATTTGGGCATAAAATAGCCTCAATGGTCGATGGTCTAACCAAGATGTCGGGATTCAACACCACAGCCTCGGAGCAGGCTGAGAACTTCAGAAAGATGCTTCTCACCCTCTCGGACGATGTGCGTGTTATCCTCATCAAAATTGCCGACCGTCTCCACAACATGAGAACGCTGGGATCAATGCCCCAAAACAAGCAGATCAAGATCACCAGCGAAACAATATATCTATTTGCCCCTCTGGCACATAGACTAGGTCTATTCTCGATAAAGAGCGAGCTGGAGGATCTGTGTATGATGTACCGCTTCCCAAAGCAGTATGAGCAGATCACCAACAAGCTCTCTGAGACCGAAACCAATCGAGCTGAGTTTATTGGCAGATTCACATCACCGATAACCAAAGCACTGGATAACAACGGCATTGACTACGAGATTTCGGGTCGTGTGAAGAGCGTCTACTCCATTTGGAACAAGATGCAGCGCAAGCAGATTCCATTTGAAGAGATCTACGATCTTTTCGCCGTTCGTATAGTCTTCAAGCCGCTAGAGTTTCCATCCGAAAAGACTCAGTGCTGGCAGATATACTCCTCGATAACAGACCTTTACACACCAAAACCTGAGCGACTTAGGGATTGGATTTCGATGCCCAAGGCCAATGGCTACGAGGCGCTACACTCAACGGTGATGGGTCCCGATGGGGTATGGGTCGAGGTGCAGATTCGCACCCAGCGCATGAACGACATTGCAGAACGAGGTTTTGCAGCGCATTGGAAGTATAAAAAAGCGACAATCTCGCAAAATGAGGATGAGTTCGACAAGTGGCTCAAGCAGATCAGATCGGCTCTAAACAGCCCAACGGAGAATGCAGTCGATTTTCTCGACAACTTCAAACTATCGCTATATACATCTGAAATTGTGGTGTTTACACCCAAGGGAGAGTCTCGCACCATGCCTAATGGCTCGACCGCTCTAGACTTTGCATATGACGTGCACTCCAAGATCGGAAACTCTGCAATTAGCGCTAAGATCAACCACAAGCTACAACCAGTAACTACTGTTATCAAGAGTGGCGATCAAATCGAAATTATCACCGCTGACAATGCAAAACCTAAGCGCGAGTGGCTAGATCTTGTCACAACGGGAAAAGCTAAACACTTCATTAAGGGGTACTTTAAGCGTGAAAATCAGAAATTTATAGAGAGGGGCTCCGAGCTTCTCGAACTCTATATCAAGGAGCACAACATCAAGTTTGAGGGTGATAAAATCAACAAACTCATACACGAATACAAGTGCACCAATAAGGAGGACCTATTCAGCAAGATAGGTACTGGCGCAATCAAGCTCGACAACCTCGAAAAGGTGCTCAAAAATAGATCTAACAGCAGTAAGATTCTCAAATTTTGGACTCTGTTTATCCCCTCGAAAGATAATAATAGTGGGGGTAGTGGCGCAGGTAGATCTGATGACAAATCACCTGAATTCGAGATTGCACCTTGCTGTAAACCAATACCTGGGGACAATGTAGTGGGCTTCCGAGACCCTGAGTCAGAGATGATTATCGTTCACAAGAGCACTTGTGAGGAGCTAAATCGCCTTGCTTCTCAATTTGGGCAAAATATCATCAAAGAGCAGATTCACTGGTCGCAATACAATGCTATCTCGCACCTCTCGACGATCAATTTCCAGGGGCACGATAGGACAGGGATGATTCTCGACCTCATACAGCTCATTTCGGGGCATCACAGCATCAATATTCACGACTTCAACATACGTAGCCTAGATGGCATATTTGAGGGCTCTGTGGGGCTTTATATCAAAGATACTGAGAGTCTGAGCAAACTCATCACCGAGATGAGCAAAATCGAAGGAATAGAGAGTGTTAAACGTTCAACAAAATAGATTATGGAAAGCGGAATTATATGGATTATCATAGCGGCAGTATTTACAATACTAGGCAGCTCTTCAAAGAAGAAGAAAAGAGCCAATACAGCCCCTACAGAAGAGAGCGAGACTAACTTCCCGCCACCCGTAGCAGGCAATATTCCACCTATTATGCAGGAGGTAAAGAGGGTGCCGCCGAGCATGAACACAAAGGGCGTTCCGCCAGTCAAATCGGCATATCAACCCCTAGAGCAACGTAGCGAAAAAAAGGCGAAAAAAGCGAATAAAAAAGCACAAACTTCGATAGATTTTCATAATGATGAGCAGATCGAAGCACCAAGTGTTGAGAGGAAAAAGAGCAATTTTGACCTTAGAGCAGCTGTAATTTACTCAGAAGTGCTCCAACCAAAATTCAAAGACTACAATTAATTATTTAAATAAGTACGAAGAGCGAGTAGGGAGCATAAGCAATCTGCTCGCTCTTTTTTATTGAAAACAAAATTAAGAGAATATGGCAACAATTTTTTCAAAGATTATAGCTGGTGAGATACCATGCTATAAGGTGGCAGAGGATACAAACTTCTTTGCATTTTTAGACATTAATCCTCTTGCAAAAGGACACACTCTTGTTGTACCGAAACTGGAGGAAGATTACATTTTTGATCTCGATGATCAGATGCTTTCAGGTATGATGATCTTCGCAAAAAGAGTAGCTACTAAAATTAAGGAGCAAGTAGAGTGTAAAAGAGTAGCAGTTGTGGTGCTTGGTCTTGAAGTTCCGCACGCACACATCCACTTGATTCCCATAAATAGCGAAAAAGACGTAGATTTTCATCGTGAAAAGCTGAAATTAAGCCCAGATGAATTCAAAAATATAGCTAAACTCATCGCAATAGAGTAGCGATACAGATAACATATCAACTTAATTTACAAGGTGTTACCATTTCAATGGTAGCACCTTTTTTGTAATTTAACATAATGTAGTCTTATAGACAAGAATCAAAAAAACAGATTGATTAGCAGGATTAAATATTGTCATTTTGTAAAATAATGAGAGGGTAGGGTAATATTATTTACATTTGTCATTCATTAATATTAACAAATGTAATTGTAATATAGCTATATTTATCTGCGTATTTACATAATTCATCTACAACTGTAAAGTTGCCCTCGAATTGAAAACCTCGTCAAACAACCAAGTTTGGCAGTTGTTAAATCATTTAATTCTTAGGTATTTATGTATTAATAATCAAATGATTACGCATGATAATTAAAGTAAAATTACATGCATTTATACACATTATATGCTATTTATCATCTATGGGGGATATATACAGTAGTTCAAGTTATTTACACTCATATAATCAGTATTTTAGCACCAATACATGATGCAGAACTACATATAAACGCACATTTGTTTTTACAACATTAACACTATATTACTTCTGTAACAATAATAATTTTGAGTCATTGCTTTACATTTGTGTATTAAAATTTTGTTTACAAAAGAAAAATGTTTATTTTTGTAAAAAACGAGAAAATGCGCGAAAAAATACTACGTTTGATGAAAAGCGAAAGTTTGACATCTAGCAGACTTGCCGAAATCCTGGAGGTTCAACCCTCAGGAATCTCTCATATTTTGTCGGGACGAAACAAACCGAGCTTCGACATGATCCAAAAAATTCTACGCAGATTTCCTCGCATCAACCCTGATTGGTTACTCCTCGATTCGGAGAAGATGTATAGAGATGATGCACAAATTTTGGATTTATCAGTGGCTGATGATTCTGATATTTTCAGCTCTACTCAAGCGTCAAATTTGAGCTCCGATTTGGAGAGCAAAAATGAGAGTTCGCAGAAGAGTTCTTCTATAAATAACTTTGCTGAAAAATTGACAAACACTAGCACTCACCAAAAACAAATCAGACGTGCTGTCCTGTTCTTTGAAGATGGAACATTTGAGTCTTATACAATATAGTATTTATTTTAATCGATAAATATTCCATTATTTACGCCCATAGTTACGTTCAAAATTTTCCATGCGATTCTCAGAGCGTTAAACTACAGCATTACACACATTAATCAACAATAAATCAACATAATACAAACACAATGACTATATACACACAGTCATACAACTACAATAATAAATGACGTAATAGTTATATTATGTTAAATTATATAAATATTAGCATTATTTCTCTTTGCCTATCGTTCGAATCACTAATAATTTTGCATGCGATCAAAGCAATAACAAAAGTACAACACAACGGCACACGAAATGGATATGACAAAAGATGGTAGCATGATCTTACAACTACTTCCACGACATACACAAACAATCTAATTTCAAGTAAACCGCAAAGGCAATATACCTAGAAGAACACAGAGCAAACAAAAGTAAAATCCTTTATAAATATAGGTATTAATAAAATTATTGCGTCAATCGCTTGTAAAGGTTTACAAAATGGGCTATATTTGTAAGTTGGATCTCGCCTCCACAGGTGACTCCTACCCTATTATATAACTGAAAATCTGTGCAATAGACACATAGTATACGACAAACATATGGAGACCCTTTCGATAATAAATTTTTTGGAGCAAGCGAAACACGGTGTAATAATTGACGTTCGTAGCCCTTCTGAGTACCAAAAAGGGCATATTCCAGGTGCGCAAAATATTCCGCTTTTCGACGATGCAGAGCGTGCAAAAATAGGGACACTCTACAAGCAAGTATCTAAAGATAAGGCTGTTGAAGTGGGACTAGAGATTGTTGGTCCGAAGATGATAAAATTTGTCAAGAAAGCTAAAAAACTCTCTCAAGGCAAAAAAATCTTCATCTACTGCTGGCGTGGAGGTATGCGCAGCGGCAGCATGGGGTGGCTATTCGAGACTGCAGGGATGAGCGTGGCAAAGCTTCACCATGGCTACAAGGGCTATCGCAGATATATAATAGACTCATTTTCAGCACTTGAGGGGCGCATTGTTGTACTCGCTGGATACACGGGAAGTGGAAAGACAGAGATTCTTCACGAATTGACAAAACTAGGCGAGCAAGTCCTTGATCTTGAGGGCATAGCAAACCATAGAGGCTCAGTATTCGGAGGCTTCGGTAAGGGCACACAACCATCATCTGAGCACTTCTGCAACCTTGTTCATCAAAGGCTAGAAGAGCTCACAGACGACAAGATAATTTGGTGCGAGAGCGAGAGTATCTCTATCGGCCACGTGTTCATGATTAACGAGTTGTTTCAGGTACTCAGTGCCTCGCCTATCGTCAACATCGACATCCCTAGTTCAATAAGAGTCAAGCGTTTAGTCGACGACTATGGGCACTTCGAGAAGGAGATGTATCTCAATGCTTTTGACAAAATCAGAAAGCGCTTAGGGAATGATCGTGCCGACCTCGCAAAACAGCACGTTGAACAGGGAGAGCTTGACAAAGCGGTGGAGATAGCTCTTCACTACTACGACAAGGGCTACACCAAATCAACCGAGCAACGCACCGCGGGATTCATCTGCTCAGTTGAGTCCGACAGTGGCGATCCTCGCACAAATGCAGAGAGGGTTTTGGCAGCATATAACAGTTTAAAATAGAGACACATGACAAAAACAGTAGATACAAGGGGGCAACTCTGCCCTCAACCAATTATAACAACTAAGAGCGCACTAGATTCACTCGAATCAGCCCAGATAATAGAGGTGCTCACCGACAACGACATGGCGTGTAGCAACTTGATTAACTACCTGTCTGACAGAGGTATCACACCCACTATCGAGCAGAGAGGAGATCATCAAGCGCTAATTTTTGACTCTGAGCCATCAACAAAAACAAGCACTACGCCGATAGACTGCCCCGTGCCAACGCCTGCGCAAAAGCCGTCGGGCAGCGCCGTTCTTGTGTTGAGAAGCAACAAGATGGGCGAGGGTGAGAGCGCTTTGGGCGAGATGCTAATGCGCTCGTACCTCAATACACTAACGCAACTTGACACCCTACCCCACACTATTTTGGTCTACAATGGCGGTGTGCACTGCACAATCAAGGGCACCGATACGGCAGATGCTATCGATAAATTGATAGAGAAAGGGGTGAAAGTGATCGTCTGTGGCGCATGCGTAGATTTCTATGATCTCAAGGGTAAAACCACTGGTGAGGTCTCAAATATGTTTGTCATTGCACAGACGATGCTTACGGCCGAAAAGGTCATTTTCCCATAGATCACAAAGATGCTAAATCTCTATTTCGATAACGCAAGCACCTCATTTCCAAAGCCTAGAGCCGTTGCTGAGGCTATGAGCGACTTCCTAAGCGATGTCGGTGGCACATACTCGCGTGCCGCCTACCCTCGTGTTATGAAGAGCTCATTCATCGTGGAGCAGTGCCGCATGAAGCTACTCTCGCTGCTGAATGGTGCGGCGAGTGACAACATTGTCTTCACTGCCAATGCTACACATGCGGCAAATACGCTGCTACTTGGGCTGGGGCTTGAGCAGTGTCGAGTGCTAATCTCGCCACTTGAGCACAACGCCATAATGCGCCCGCTGGAGTGGTTGCGACAGAACAAAGGGGTTCAGTGGGAGGTTCTACCAGCACATAGCGACGGACGAATCGACCTTGATCGACTTAGAGAGGTTGATCTTGAGGGTGTTAAACTCATAGTTATCAACCACATGAGCAATATAAATGGTGCGATACAACCAATAGCCGAGATCAAAAAATGGGCAGAAGAGGTGCCCATAGCTGTAGATTCGACGCAATCGCTTGGATCACATACAATTAACACGACTGACGACAATTTAGATTTCGTAATTTTCACTGGTCACAAAGGGCTTATGGGTCCTACGGGCACTGGCGGACTATATATTAAAGATGGCAGGATGGTGAGCCCCTCACGTTTTGGTGGTACCTCTACCCTATCTCACTCCATTGATTCGCCATCGACCCTGCCCGACTCTTTGGAGGTTGGGACTCCAAATATGGTGGGGATTGCAGGGTTATTGGCAGCTATTGACAACCCTTATCAGAGTCAACACAACTCGTCGGACTTTGCAGAATTGCTTGCTGAGGTGAAGGCTATAAGCAAGCTTAAAACATACTGCTCCAGTGACTTAGCAAATCAAGGTGAACTATTTTCGATAACGCACGAAACCCTGCCCGTCTACGCTCTAGCACAACGTCTCTATGACGAGTACCAGATCGAATCTCGCAGCGGAATACACTGTGCGCCAATGGCTCACAAATATCTAGGAACAGAGATAGAGGGCACCGTAAGACTCTCACTATCAGCATTTCACACACGAGAAGATATTTTATATCTTCTCAAAGCACTGAGAGAGATATGCCAGTAGTCCTACTTTTCGAGAACACACGCTTTGTGGTGATGGCAGAGAACCACCTTAGGAGCAACAATATAGGAGTCAAGGTGTTACCCGCTCCCGTGTCGATTACCAAGCAGTGCGGCATGGCGCTAGAGATCTCGACAGAAGATCTCGAAAATGCGACATCAATTTTAACTAAAGAAAACATAAATTTCAAGATATATGAAGAGTAATTTCGACCTACTCACAACGGTAGAGTATGGCGGTTGTTCGGCTAAATTATCAGCCTCACGTCTCGAGGAGCTCCTCTCCGAGATTCCGATGCTGAAAGACAACCGTGTGATGGTGGATATATCGACACACGATGACGCTGGGGTCTATCGCCTTGACGATGAGCGAGCATTGATCGTGACAACCGATTTTTTCCCACCCGTTTGCTCCGACGCAACGCTTTTTGGGCGAATAGCTGCGGCAAATGCCCTTAGCGATGTCTACGCAATGGGTGGCAAGCCCCTTTTGGTGCTAAATATCAACATGTTCCCGAAGGATCTACCGCTGGAGATCTTGCGAGATATTCTGCTCGGAGGTCAAGAGAAAATCAACGAGGCGCAATCCTTCACAATGGGTGGACACACCATCGAGGACGCTGTTCCTAAGTATGGTTTGGCGGTTGTGGGGACGGTACACCCCGACAAAGTTGTCACAAATGGAGGGCTTAAGGCTGGGCAGATGATGATCCTCACCAAACCTCTGGGCACGGGCTCTGTCATTGCGGCTCGCCGTTTGGGAATGGCTAGTGACGAGGTGTATAACGCTGCGACAGATCAGATGCAGCTACTCAACAAATATGGCGCAGAGATCATGGAGCGCTACAATGTCACGGGAGGAACCGATGTAACTGGCTTTGGACTGCTGGGGCACGCTGTGAAGATGGCAGCAGCATCGGGACTTACAATAGAGCTATACTCCGAGAATCTACCTCTACTACCTGGCGTGGCTGAGCTCATAGACCAAGGGTGCATAGCTGGTGCGACGTTCCGCAACAAGGAGTTCTGCGAGTCGAAGGTTGAGTATCGCCCTGGGCACAACGCCATAAAGCGCATGGGAGCTCTCGATCCTCAAACGTCGGGGGGACTCCTGATAGGTGTGGACAAAGAGCACGCACCAGCCCTTCTGAACGAGCTAAAACAGAGTGGTTATCACCCATCTGC
>CAYJIY010000005.1:29226-38133 GCA_964370415.1 uncultured Alistipes sp. | reverse complement strand
CTACTGGCTCAGCCTCAGGTCTTGTATAGCCCTCGCTAGTTGCACGAGTAGCCATGTTTTCGATACGAGTATCGAGGTCTGGGTGAGTAGAGAAAAGCTGGCTCATTTTCGATGCTTCAGCACTTCCCGAAAGCTCCTTCAAACGCTCAAACGACACCGCCATTGCCCAAGGGTTACGCCCTGCCGCCTTGATGAAGTCGTAGCCATAAGTATCCGCCTCGTGCTCCTGCTTCTGAGAGTACGAAGCGCTCATGAGAGCCTCACCCAAGCTACCAAGCTGCGAATCTGACAACTGTGCTGCATTGTCACCTGTCGATGCGATACCATCCTTTAGTGCCGATGTTAGCAGCGCAGTGCGATAAGCATCCTTAGAGTCACGGTTTGCGATGTGCCCGATCTCGTGGCCAATGATACCCACTAGCTCGTCGTCAGTCATGATGTCCATCAAAGACGAGAATATACGAACGCTTCCATCTGGACAAGCGAAAGCATTGACATCAATCACGTGATACACCTTAAAATTGAGTGGAATACCATCAACTTCAGTGATACCCTCAGTTAGCTTATTAAGGCGAATTGTGTATGGATCATCCGCTGCGCAAACAGGGTTGTTCTCATCCATCCAATCGATATACTCCTTCACATATTCAGCCATCTGCTCATCAGTAAGCGTAGCCGCCTGAGCGACTTTCGCCACCCCCTGCAAAGAGCGCTTTAGGTTGAATTGCGCAAAACTTGGTGTTGCTACAGCAACGAAAAGTGCAATAATGCACACTTTTAGTAGATTGTTTCTCATATTAATTTATACTTAAAAAATAATTTTCTGCCACAAATATAGGATAAATATCTCTATTTAATGATAATTTTCCATTAAAATAACACTTGCTCCGAATTGCCTAGGCTCTGATCTTGGCAGTATGTTTCGACAATTTCAAGGATTTGACTAGCATACGCTTTCAACTTCACAGCCCCTATTCCCTTGACGCACTTTAGCTCATGCTCTGTACGAGGCAGAGAGGTAGCGATCTGAAGCAGCGCCTTATTTTGAAGAACTCCATAGAGCGGAAGCCCCTGATCTTCAGCCTCGGCTTTACGCCATTGACACAGCAATTTATATAGTTCGGCGTGCTCAAGCTCCGATAATTTTATGAGGTTACGATCGCTCTTCTGCTCCTGCTGTGCCGATTTCTGCAACTCGCCACGCTGCGCTTTCATCTTGAGTTTGCGTGCCTGTTCAATCGTAAAACCTACGTTTACACACATATCAAAGAGCATCGATTTTAACAAATACTCCACATGTAGCCCCTGCCTATGAGTCGATAGTTTTGACTCCACCTCCTTCGAGTCGGCAACCACATATTCGAGCTTTGCCACCAACGGTTTTATCGCATCGATGCGCCCTCTAAAGTAGCTTTCGGCCTTCACCACACGCTCCATAATAAACTCATCGTTAAAGCAATCTTCGCTCTGGAGAGCAAGTGACGTAATCTGAGATTGGAACTTCTTGCCCACCTCCACAACATCTCTCGAAAACTCCAATTCAAACTCCTTTACCTCACGAGCCAACTGTCCAAAAACACGCCCTAAGTCCACTGCCAACACAATGGATAACTCTCTGAGTGATTGTGCCGTCTGCTCAAAATTAAACACATCGCAAAGCTCGCCAATGAAGTAATCACGCTTAAGGGGCACTAGATCCTCTTCACGAGCTTGATTCTTCTGAACGTACTCACTAAATTCGTGTACAAGGCTATCCTTTATGATTGATGAGGGCGTAAATTTGGCACTCAGCACCAACCCCTCCAACGATCGGCAACGGCTAAATCCAACATACGCCTGACCATGTGCAAATGCTCTGTCGATGTCAATAATCACACGATCGAAGCTCAATCCCTGGCTCTTGTGAATGGTGATCGCCCAGGCGCAACGGAGCGGAATTTGAGTGTACGTTCCCTTCACTCGCTCAGTGATCTCGCCACTATCACGGTCAAGATTATACTCAACATTTTGCCACTCGATTGTCGACACTGTAAGGTTGTCGCCACCACTCATCGGGTGCACAACCACAGTGTCATCGTGCAGCTCGACCACGTGCCCCATCATACCGTTATAATAGGACAAATTATTGTCCGACATCCCATTTTTAATGAACATCACCTGTGCACCTACTCGCAGTTCCAGCACGTTATCGTTGGGGTAAATCGACTCTGGGAAGTCATCCTTCACTCTCGCCTCGTAGTACATCGGATCGGTCGCCAGCTCGGATAGTTTCACCGAATTTATCGTCGCTGCCTTTTGGCGGTGAGTGGTGAGAGTGATGTAGCCCTGATCCTGAGGAGGGTCAAAATTGGGAATATACCTCGCATTGAGATCACGAAGCATAGTCTCTGTCAGGCGATTATCTCTTATTGCGTTTAGTATCGACGTAAATGACGAGTCGGTCTGACGAAAGATCTCCTGAAGCTCAATCTTCTCGAATCGACACTTACGAAATGCCTTTGAATCGAAGAAAAACGGAGATTTATAGTGCTCACGCAAGAGCTCCCAATCCTCATCACGACACACTGGAGCAAGTTGTTGAACATCGCCTATGAGCAGGAGTTGAACCCCTCCAAATGGCTGTGAATTGCGCCTTACACGCTTGAGTGTGTCGTCTACCCCATCCAATGTGTCGGCTCGCACCATACTAATCTCATCGATCACTAGCAGTTCGATCGAGCGCAAAAGCTCCAACCTCTTTCTATTCATCCGTTGGTTGCTCTTTCGCTTGGTCTCGAAGAGTTCGTCGGCTATGATATAGGGCGTTAACGGCAGCATGAAGAGCGAATGGAGGGTTACACCACGTGCATTGAGGGCCGCAACTCCCGTAGGCGCTGCAACCACTACATTCTTGTTCACAGGGCGCACAACCTCGTGCAGGAACGTTGTTTTTCCTGTTCCTGCCTTCCCTGTTAGGAATATATGCGCGTTGGTGTTCGAGATAAATTCACGTGCTAGCTCTATCTCTCGATTGCTCTTAAACATCTCTTCTAGTGCATTCTAGCAGGCCCCATACCTCCTCCTCGACCACCTTGACTACGTCCATTGCCTTCTGACGAGGGAGGTACTCCGATCGATCTAAACTTATAGGATAGGCTAAACATCATGTGACGCTGAAGTGTCATTGAACGAGTATCGGTGATGTAGGTATCGCTAACGCTACGACCGATGCTCTCGCTCTGCCCCAGCAGATCAAATACGCTACATCGGAACTCGGCTCTCTGCTTGAGGAACTTATAACCCAGCGCCACGTTCAATTGGTGGAAATCGGGATCCTCCAACGCCCCCGTTGAGTAGTGGTTGTAGTTATAGTTGTACTGAGTGTTGAAAACGAAGTTTTTGAGGAATATCCAGTTCAGCTTTAGCTGCACTACCTCTCTAATGAATAGGTCGCTTGTGCTACCTGCCATCGTCGATTTTGCGTCCGAGACATCGAAGTAGTTACCCACCGTGAAGTCGACATTCTCGGAGATGTTACTATTGATGCTGAATCTAAAAGCGGCACCTTGCGATGTGGAGAAGAACTTCTCGCCATTGAACATACTAGGCGTATTTGAGTAGCGCATATAGAGCCCCGTATTCATCTTGCTCGATATAAAGCCCACTGGGAACGAGTATGAGATACCAAGACGCGTATTCACCGCCCCTGAGACATTCACTGGCGATGTGAGCTGTGTTCCTGCCGCAAAATTCACGCCCTTAATAACCGTGTCACGCTCGATGAGGGTGGTGTTATTCGTGAATCCATTTGCCGTAGCCGATGCCGAGGCGTAGATCCTAAACGATGTAGATTTATCGTTATCCGAAGCGGTATATCGCAACGACATGCTATTTGTGTAACCTGTCGAGAGGTGTGGATTTCCGATCGATGCTCTTAGTGGGTTGCTCACGTTGAGCACATCTTGCAACTGATTTACAGACGGCAAGAGCGGACGACCAGAGTATCGCAACATCAAGCGGTTCGACTCCGTGAATGAGTACTCACCACCTCCGCTTAGCGTGACATTATTAAATGTATAGTCAAAAACCTTCGCCTCAGGGTAGACAAGATCGTTGTGAAGATCGCTGATCTGATACCCCACCTTAGCATTTAGTCGCACCGTGTTCTCCTTGTTGTAGGAGTAGCCCAAACTCATGTTTTGAGTCACATAATCACGAGTAAACACGTTTGAAAGCGCCTCGAATAGCTCTGTGTACTCTCCCGTTAGTGGATCGAAGAGGTAGGTCTTATTATCGGAGTCGCTCCAATCGTAACCTAAGTCATAATCTGCACTCACAGCGTGCCCACGACCAGCGTTTAGCGTATATGCAATCGTTCCGCTCACGCTATTAGCCCCCGTGTGGACATTTGTCACTTGATTTATTAGCGAATCGATCATCTGCTGAGAGTCTAAATCTAGCGATGAGGTGCTACCCTCAATTACTTGATCGGACGTTGAGTTCGAGAGTCTAACATCTCCACCCAAAGTAATCGAGTGGCGCTCGGTTAGGCGCTTCATCCACATAAGACGAGTTCCAGCGGTGTAGGACGACGCATCGCTCACATTATTGGTTGTCGATTTGTTTGTTATAGCACCATCAACGAGGCGTGAAGTAGCGGCATTGCTAAAATTATCGCTCTGGCTAAATGTAGCGTATGGGCGCAAGATCAGCATGCTACCCTTTCGATTAACATCCAGGTCTGCCGATAGTCGGTGATTTGTCTGACCACTCTCGCTCACTGAGAGTGACGAGTACTCATCGTCTATAATCAGACCCGTCTGGTCTGTATATGACTCCTTGTTTGTATTGTTGTGATCTAGGATATAGTTGAATCCAACCCTTGTGTTGTTGGCATTCTTCTCGCCAAATTCACCCGTATAGTTGAACTTTACGGCTGCTGCCTCTTGAATCCCCGCTGCGCCATAGCGCCCATAGTTGCGCCCCCCTATCAGAGCCGACTGGTTGATGTTGTTGAGTCCTGCACCCACAGTGAAGATGTGGTCTCCAACAAAAATATTCGCATCTGCCTTTGCATTATAGTGACCATCAGTACCATATCCTGCGATAAACTCCCCTAGAGCTGCGGTCTTCTTCTTCATCGTTGTCACGATGTTGATCGCCTTTATGCGCTGTCCATCATCAACTCCAGTCAGGCGACTCTTATCGCTCTGCTCTTCGAATAGTTGGATATTGGCTATCACATCGGCAGGCAGGGAGTTTAGTGCCGCCTGTGGATCATTCTTGAAGTACGCCTTACCATCGACATACACATACTGTATATCCTCGCCATCGGCCTGCACCTTACCATCCTCCACAACGAAGGCTGGCATCTTCTCCAGCAGATCCTGTACCGTAGCATCGGGATGAGTCTTATACGCCGAAGCGTTGTATTGGGTCGTGTCGCCAAGCTCCTTCGAGATATCCTCACTACCCTTCACCACCACCTGATCTAGCATCTTGCTATCGACCTCTAGCGCAATAGACTCTGAGAGCTGCCCTCGTCTGTTACTGGTTCTGTAAGCGATCTCTTGGCTCTTATAGCCAATAAAGCTCACAACGAGCGTCACGCTCTTCTGCGGTTCTAGGTTCGAGATCACAAATCGGCCATCAAGATCTGTGATTTGACCATTTTCGCTACCCTTGACTACCACCGTAGCACCTGGCATTGGCTCCTTAGTTTGTGCATCTAGGACCACTCCACGAACCGAAGCGAGCTCCGATTTAGAGTCAGCATACAGCCCCAGAGGCAAAAGCATGAGAGAGATTAAGATAAAAAGTGAATATTTTTTCATAATTTCAGTTTATAGCATCGAATAAGACCGCAAAGATAGACAAGCCGCGTCTGAAGGTCAAGTAATTAGCATTACCTTTTTGTAAACAAATAGGCGATGAGCACTACACTCATCGCCTACTTAAACATCGCTTTTTACAAAGCTATGTGCCCAGGACAAGACTCGAACTTGCACAAGCCAACGCTCACTACCCCCTCAAAGTAGCGTGTCTACCAATTTCACCACCTGGGCAGACATTTTATTACCATTTCCCCTAATTGGGAGTGCAAATATAAAATAAATTTTTTACTCATGCAATAGCCGACCGCACTTTTTTCGCACTCCTTTCTAATAAAAATGGTCTGCACTCCCCATAAAGGAGTGCAGACCACTATTCAATATTGACTCGCAATATCTAGTCAAACTTCATCTCATCAAAGAGATACGACGCTCCACCGATCTTGTCGACAACGAATAGAACGTAGCGAATATCAACCGATATATTTCTGCAAATAATTGGATCAAACTCCACATCGCTCATTGTCGAGAGCCATGTGCGGTCGAAATTAAGACCTACGAGCTCACCCTTAGCGTTGAGAATTGGCGATCCAGAGTTACCCCCCGTTGTGTGGTTCGTAGCTAGGAAACATACTGGCACCGTTGTGCGACCATACATCTGCTCTGCCCAACGTCCATACTCCTTCGAGCTGTAGAGATCACGCAATGACTGCGGAATATCGTAGTCATAGATCTCTGGATTATCCTTTGCGATGATTCCATCGATCGTAGTCCAAGGTGTGTGATAGACCCCATCCGCATAGTTATAGCCCTGTACGCTACCATATGCTACACGAAGCGTGAGGTTAGCATCGGGGAACATATCCGCCTGCTCCTTATTCTGATCGAGCAGAGCCGCTAGATACGCCTTATACAGCTCGTTTAGGTTCTTGCTATTGAGATTGCGCAGAGATTTTGTACCAAGCATCTCCGCAAATTCAGCACCCTGAGCCTTGATCGCCTCCTTGAATGCCGCCACCTTTGGAGAGTCAGGTTGCTGTGACGCAAGGTCAAACATCTGAACCGCATACTGCTCAACTCCACCTGCACTTCTAACACCAGCATCGAAGCCCTCGACACGATACTCTGACTTTGTCAGCTTCTCATACTCCGCAAACAACAGCTTCCAAAGAGCCAACTCCGTAGGCTTGCGCTTCTCGAAGAGTGGATCCGCAAGCTCCTTCTCAGAGTATGGAATCGATAGCGTTCCGATAGTCTCGTTGAGGATCTCACGTGCAAAATAGATAGGTATTATCACCTTATACTCTGCCTTTAGATCCGAGATCACATTGGCGTATTGAGGCTTAGATTTAGCCCACTGCTCAAACTCAGCCTCAGCCTTCAGCTTCTTATCTAGTGTACCTAAGCGCTTGATACCAAGCAATTCGCCCTGCCACTTCTTCCATGCGTTCGCAATCGAAGCGTGGTTTGCAGCATAGAAAATTCTCAACGCAGGATCACTCTCCTGTGCCGCTGTGATTATATCCAAACGCTTTGTGCGAATGTCGATCTTAGTTGGGTCAGAGAGCTGCTCGATATACTCCACAGCGTCCGAAATAAGATACTGTTGAGTGTTGCCAGGAAAGCCGTAGATCATCGTGAAGTCACCCTCCTTGATCCCCTTCGTAGAGACTGTAAAGCTCTTCTTAGGCTTATACGGAACATTATCTGCAGAGTAGTCAGCTGGCTCGTTATTTTTGTTTGAGTAGACTCTAAACAGTGAGAAGTCACCCGTGTGGCGAGGCCAAACCCAGTTGTCTGTGTCACCACCAAATTTACCAATTGATGACGGTGGTGCTCCCACTAGGCGCACATCGTCAAACTGCTGATATACGAACAAGAAGTACTGGTTGCCATAGAACATCTGCTCTACTACCGCCTTGTAGTTCTCGCCCCCTTTCACCGCTTTCTTGATGATTTTCTCTTGGCTCTCACCCTTAGCGATGCGCTCTGTCACATCCTCCATACGCACCAAAAAGCGCACATATAGCTTCTCGTTTGGTAGCTCCTCGGCACGAGACATCGCCCAAAAACCATTCGTCAGGTAGTCATGCTCCACTGTCGAGTGCTTCTGAATAGCGCCATATCCACAGTGGTGGTTCGTTAGAAGAAGCCCCTCATCGGAGATCAACTCGCCCGTACACCCTCCATTGAAGAGTACTACGGCATCCTTCATCGATGCTTGATTTACGCTGTATATATCCTCAGCTGTGAGCTCAAAGCCCTTAGCTCTCATATCGCCAATTCGTGATGAGATAAGACTTGGCAGCCACATGCCCTCATCGGCAACGGCAGCAAGGCTTGTAAAGGTTAAAAGTAGTCCTAGTAGTGTTCTTTTAATCATAATTGTTTAAAAAATTTATCTAATTCAACATATACTTTCTGAATTGGCAGACCCATCACATTGTAGAATGAGCCGTCGATTCTCTCGATCGCAGCGTAGCCTATCCACTCCTGAATACCATAGCTACCAGCCTTATCCATAGGCTTAAAACTCTCCACATAGAAGTCTATCTCCTCTGTCGAGAGCTCTCTAAACCACACATCGCTCCTCGCAGCGAAGGTCTGCTGTTGGCCAGCTGTGCGGATCGTAACCCCCGTGACAACGGTGTGTTGTCTACCCGAAAGGCTAGCCAGCATCTGCTTTGCATCCTGCTCATCTTTTGGCTTACCTAGCACCTTATCATCAAGGATCACCACCGTGTCGGCAGTTAGCAGTATCTCGTGCCCCTTCAAAGGCTGAGAGTATGCATCGCTCTTTACCTGCGAGAGGTACAAAGGCACCTGCTCTGCGACCATCGACTCTGGGTAGCTCTCATCAACCTCATATTTATCGGCGAGGGAGAACTCCAGTCCACACTCCGACAATAGCTGGTGACGACGTGGCGATGCCGACGCTAAAATCAGACGACACCCCTTTAGTTTTTCGTGTAATAACATATCTTTTATGTAAATTTATATTAACTCATTAACCTTGTGCAAACTTACGCAAAAAAACTGAGTTTTGCACATAAAAAGGGCGGTGATGACAATTATTTTGCCATCACCGCCTCAACGT
>CAYJIY010000005.1:4645-29126 GCA_964370415.1 uncultured Alistipes sp. | reverse complement strand
CTATTTCAGATCCATCTTATCGATTAGAGCCTGCACCTGAGGTTCGTGACCACGGAACTTAACGTATAGCTCCATTGGGTGCTCCTGACCGCCACGCATAAGGATATTCTCCTTGAACGAAGTGGCAACCTCCTTGTTGAATACCCCCTTCTCTTTGAAGAGCGAGTAGGCATCAGCTTCGAGCACTTCTGCCCACTTGTAGCTATAGTATCCCGCGGCATACCCTCCAGCGAAGATGTGCGAGAATGTTGGCGACATGGCTGTCCCCTCAACAGTCGGCAGGGTCTTAGTTGGAAGCATCGCCTCTAGCTCGAACTCCACAACATCACCCTCGAAAGGCTTCTGCAAAGAGTGCCACTGCATATCTAGAATACCGAACGAGAGTTGGCGCACGTTCTGATACGCTGCCAAGTAGTTCTGCGAGGCTACAATCTTGTCGATTAGCTCCTGCGGCATTGGCTCGCCAGTTTTGTAGTGCACCGCCCACTTATCCAAGAACTCCTTCTCGGTTGCCCAGTTCTCAAGGATCTGAGATGGAAGCTCCACAAAGTCACGATAAACCGACGTTCCGTTGAGCGATTCATACTGCCCCTCGGCTAGGATTCCGTGTAGACCATGACCAAACTCATGAAGGAAGGTCTCCAGCTCCATAAACGTAAGAAGCGATGGCATGCTCTCTGTTGGCTTAGAGAAGTTCATGACCAAAGTCACGTGAGGGCGAGTCTCCACTCCATCACGAACGCTCGTACCTCTAAAGTCCGACATCCACGCCCCTGAGCGCTTCGACTCACGAGGGAAGAAGTCAAGATATAGCACCGATAGGAATTTGCCGTCAGCGTCTGTCACCTCGTAGACCTCAGCATCTGGGTGGTAGCTCTCGATACCCTCCGCAGGCTTGAAGTTCAAGCCAAAGAGCTCCGTTGCGAGCATAAACACACCCTTCTTAACGTTTCCAAGCTCGAAGTATGGCTTAACCAACTCATCGCTGATTGCGTACTGATCGTTCTTATACTTCTCTGAGTAGTAGCTCCAATCCCAAGGCATGATCTCGCCCTCAAAGCCCTGCTTGTGGGCATACACCTCAACAGCATCTACATCCTTATCTGCATAGCTCTTCGTTGCACTAAGAAGCTCCGCAAGGAAGCTATTCACGCTCTCTGCGCTCTTAGCCATACGCTCCTCCAACACATAGTCGGCGTAGCTCTTATAACCCAATAGGTTTGCGATCTTCACTCTCAGGTTTGCGATCTGACGCACGTTCTCTCTATTGTCGAACTCGCCACCCACAGCCTTAGAGCTCGATGCACGCCAAAGTTGCTCCTTGAGCTCTCTGTTCGAAGAGTATGTCATGAATGGAATGTAGCTAGGCGCTTGAAGCGTCACTGTCCACCCCTTCTGATCACGAGCCTTTGCCTCTTCGGCCATCGACTCCTTCACAAAGTCTGGAAGCTCAGCCACAACCTTTGGATCTGTGATGTTGAGCGTAAACGCATTTGTCGCAGCGAGTGCATTCTCACCAAATGTTAGTGATAGAGCCGCCAACTCCGATGTGTACTGACGATACAGCTCCTTATCCTGGTCCGAGAGTGCCGCTCCACTTCTCGAAAAGCTCTTATAGCTCTTCTCCAAGAGTTGCTTATCCACATCCGAGAGGCAACACCCTGGATTCTCATACACGGCCTTTACTCTTTCGAATAGTTTTGGGTTGAGCGAAATGTCGTTGCTCAGCTCCGTGAGTTTAGGCTGCACACGTTGAGCGATCTTCTGCAACTCATCCGATGTATTGCTACCCATCATATTGTAGAACACCCCTGCAACACGGCTCAAAAGCGCCCCTTGCTCCTCCAAAGCTACGATCGTATTCTCGAACGTTGGCTTCTTTGGGTTGTTGATAATAGCGTCCAACTCGGCACGTGAGCAGGCAATCGCTGCATCGAAAGCTGGCTCATAATCCGAGAGCTCGATCTGAGAGAATGGCGCCGTTTGGTGCGGTGTCGTCCAATCTGCCAACAGAGGGTTGCTCTTATCTATTTCGGGCAACTGCGCTACGGGCTTACCGCCTCCGCCACACGCCGCCATGATTGATAGTGACATAATTCCAATTAGTTTTTTCATTGTTTATACAAATATTAGTTAATCTCTTCACCTATTTAAAAGGTATTCGGTGGAGCAAAAAAACACTTTTTGAATCCACCGAACACAACCTCTATTTACTCTACAAAGCTAGGACTACTCATTCAAGAGTCCACGCCCTTTAAGCATAGCGTCCTTATTTGGCTCTTGACCTCTGAAGGCACGGTACATCGTCATTCCATCTGCCGAACCTCCACGCTGAAGGATCTCCTCACGGAACTTCTTAGCTGTCGCCTTGTCGAATAGATCACCCGTCTCAACGAACGCCTCATAGGCATCCTTATCTAGAACCTCAGCCCATAGATAGAAGTAGTAACCCGAAGCGTAACCACCATCGAAGATGTGAGCGAAGTATGGGTAGCGGTAGCGTGGCTCGATCTGCGAGATAAGACCTAGCTTACCATTCAAAAGATCCTTCTCAAACTTGTTTACATCCAGAGTCTCATACTTATCGATAGAGTGGATATAGATATCCGAAAGTGCCGCTGCTGCAAGCTCCGTAGTTACGAAACCTTGGTTGAATAGGCTGCTACGACGAAGTTTGTCTACTAGCTCCTTAGGCATCTGCTCGTTTGTGCGGTAGTGCGTAGCGTAGAACTTCAAAAGCTCTGGCTGGAACGCCCAGTTCTCCATGATCTGAGATGGTAGCTCCACGAAGTCACCCTCCACATCTGCTAGACCACGATACTTAACCTTTGCGAAGAGGTTGTGTAGTCCGTGTCCGAACTCGTGGAATAGAGTCTCAACCTCATCCGAGCTAAGTAGCGCAGGAGTAGTTGCCGTTGGACGTGTGAAGTTGCACACGATGCTCACGATTGGTGCGATGCGCTCATCACCATCATATAGCTGCTCTGTATATGATCCACACCAAGCGCCCTGGCTCTTACCCTCACGTGGGAAGTAGTCCATAAATAGAATACCTAGGTGCGAACCATCAGCATCCAACACCTCGAATGCCCAAACCTCCTCGTGGTATACAGGCACCGCCACTGGACGGAACGTGATACCAAATAGTCTGTTCGCAAGGAAGAATGCGCCATCTTGAACCTTCTCTAGCTCGAAGTATGGGCGAAGCATCTCCTCGTCGAGGTTGTAGTTCTGCTTGCGAAGCTTCTCGGCGTAGTACCACCAGTCCCACGACTCGAATGTCGCACCTGGGTGATCCTTCTGCAGGAGCTTATCCATCTCCTCAACCTCTGCCTTTGAACGCTCTAGAGCTGGAGTCCAAATCTCCTCAAGGAGCGATAGCACAGCCTCTGGAGTCTTTGCCATCTGGTCTGCCGTCACATATTCAGCGAAAGTGTTGAAGCCCAACATTTGAGCCTTCTCTACACGCAGACGCACCATATCGTTGATTAGACCCTTGTTGTCTAGCTCGTTGTCGTTGTTACCACGCTGAAGGTATCCCTTATAGAGCTCCTCGCGCAATGCACGCTCCGAAGAGTATGTAAGGAATGGCAGAAGGCTTGGCTTGTGAAGGGTGAACGCCCAAGTGTCCGTTCCCAAATCTAGCGACTTCGACTTCTCCATCGCAGCATCTCTCACGCTCGATGGTAGACCTGTTAGTTGATTGCGACCAAGCTTCATCACAAAGTCGTTGTTCTCAGCCAAAAGGTTCTGGCCAAACTTAACCGATGCCAACGATAGCTCCCCGTTGATCTGCTTTAGGCGCTCCTTCTGCTCAGCCGTCAGGAGAGCTCCCGAACGTACAAAGCCATTGTAAGTGTGCTCCAAAAGGCGCATCTGCTCTGCATCTAGCCCCAAAGAGTTACGCTTGTCGAAGATCTGCTTAACCTTGTCGAATAGACCATCGTTGAGCCTGATAGCGTCGTAGTGAGACGACATCTGAGGCATGATCACCTCTTGAAGCTTCAGTAGCTCAGGTGTAGCCTCCGCTGCTGAAACCATACCGAACACAAGGCTAGTTTGTGTGAGCTCCTTACCCGAATTGTCATAAGCGAGGATCACATTCTCGAATGTTGGATCGTCGTTATTCTCGACAATAGCCTCGATCTCAGCCGCATGACGAGAGAATGCTCTCTCAAAAGCTGGCTCATAGTGCTCGGCCTTAATTTTGTCGAACGGTGGCACACCAAATGGTGTATCCCACTCTGTGAAGAACGGATTTTGGTCTACGCTCTTCTCTTTGCTGCAAGACGTCACTCCCATAACTAGCAAAAGTGTTGATAATAAAACTGTAATTTTTCTCATATTTAATTGTGAATTTAGTATCTTTGTGCACAAAGTTAATAAAAAAATATTTTAATCTAAAGTCGTCATGCAACTATTTTACGCCCCCGACATAACCACACCGCTGTATAGGCTCAGCGAGGAGGAGTCCAAGCACGCTGTTCGAGTTCTTCGAATGGAGCTTGGCGACACAATACATATAACGGATGGCAGGGGCAATCTATTTTGTTGTGCCATTATAGATGCTCACCCTAAGAGGTGCACCGTCGAGGTGAAGTCCTCGCAGAGCGACTACGGCAGGCTACCCTATCAACTCACCATTGCGGTTGCTCCGACAAAGAGCTCCGACAGATATGAGTGGTTCCTCGAAAAGGCTACGGAGGTGGGCGTAGAGCGATTCATCGCCCTAGAGTCAGAGCACTCGGAGCGTCGCACCCTAAAGCCTGAGCGTGCCAACAAGGTCATAGCCTCGGCGATGAAGCAGTCGCTAAAGGCGTTTCACCCTCACTTTGAGTCGATGACTCGCTTCGATGAGCTAATATCAATGCCTTTTAGTGGTCAGCGATTCATCGCTCACTGCAATCCATCGCTCAGCCAAGAGGGCAAACCATATCTTGGATCGGTAATTGAAGCAGGTGCCGATGTGATGGTGCTCATAGGACCTGAGGGAGATTTCTCACCCGAGGAGGTTGCGCGTGCACTAGCGGCAGGATTCCAAGAGATCTCGCTTGGAGCTCAGCGCCTACGCACCGAGACAGCGGCACTCTCGGCAGTGATTATGACTGCAATGGTCAATGAAATGAAAATAGATAACAATGAGTCGAAATAAAGAGCTATTCCTTAGTTTCCTAAAGATCGGACTCTTCACCTTTGGTGGAGGGTTCGCCATGATTCCCCTTATCCAGCGAGAGATGATCGATCGCAGGGGGTGGATCAAACGTCAAGAGTTTATGGATCTGCTCACCCTTGCCCAGTCGGCACCAGGCCCCATAGCGCTAAACACCGCTGTGTTCACGGGCTACAAGATGGGGGGAATCCGAGGAGCTATCGCATCCATTTCGGGAGTCATTGTCCCTTCGTTCGTGATAATTGTGCTGGTGGCTATCTTCTTCACCGAGATACGCCACAACGCAATAGTCGAGGCAGCATTCAACGGCATGCGACCAGCTGTGGTTGCGCTTATCATCGTACCACTATTCTCACTCACCAAGGGGCTCTATAAGTGGCTATACCTCGTTGCACTTGCCGTTGCACTCATTGCGGGAATGACGAGCTTCTCGCCCGTCTATCTACTCATCGCAGGAGCTGTAGCAGGGATTATTTGGGAGTTATACATCGCTAAAAAGGTTATAAAATGATATTTCTAGAGCTATTCATAAGCTACCTAAAGATTGGTTTCTTCAGCTTTGGTGGTGGCTACGCTATGCTACCCCTACTCCAAAACGAGATTGTCGCCAAACAGGGGTGGATCGACATGACGCAATTTGCCGACATCGTAGCCATCTCGCAGATGACACCAGGCCCTATCGCCATCAACTCGGCTACATACGTGGGCTACACCGTGGGGCTACAAGCGGGTGGCACGTGGGCAGGAATCCTCGGTTCGTTGGTTGCAACAATCGCCGTGAGTGCCCCTGCAATGAGCGTGATGCTGCTCATCACTCGCTACTTCCTCAAGCTAAAGGGCCACCCCGCAGTGATCGGAATGATGAAGGGCATGCGCCCCGTAGTACTGGGGATGATCGCAGCAGCGGCACTTATGCTCATCTACATGCCCGATGCTCCACGTGAAGCACAGAACTTCATCGACCCTTGGAGCTGGCTAATATTTGGAGCCGTGGGTTTCGCATCATACAAGAAGGTAAGCCCTATTCTACTGATCGTGGGCTCTGCCGTAGCTGGAATTGCGATATACTACATTCCAACACTATTCTAAAAAAATCCTCCTACTTTTCAGTAGGAGGATTTTTTTATCTTGTAAATCTATAATACGTCCCTAACGGCAGCTGCTTGCCACCTCTATCGGTAAAGCATAGCTCACCGAGCTGCTCCTTGCCAACCTCGCCAAAGGCTTGGCGAACTGCTGTGCGAGCCAGCGTTGAAGATAGACCCATCGAGTAGAGATTAAACACGAGGAAAGCGTTGCGCTTATTCAAAAGTTGTGCGCATAGCTCCAACATCTGCACAATGTGCTCTTCGAGGATCCATCGCTCGCCATTCGCCCCACGACCATAGGCAGGGGGATCGAGAATTATTCCATCATATTTATTACCTCTTCTAACCTCACGTTGCACAAATTTCAGAGCATCCTCCACAACCCAGCGAATACCATCCAGTGAGCTGTGCTCCATATTCTCGCGCGACCACGTAACCACAGCCTTCACCGAATCAACGTGCGTCACATCTGCACCTGCTGCACGAGCTGCGAGGGTTGCCCCTCCCGTGTAGGCGAACAGATTCAAAACCTTTGGTTGCGCCCCTTTTTGACGAAAGTCCACACAGCGATCATATATAAAGTCCCAGTTTGCCGCCTGCTCTGGGAATATCCCCACATGCTTGAACGAGGTGAGCGCAAGACGCATTTTCAGCTTCATTGCTCCGTGCTCATACCCTACCATCCACCTATCAGGCATCTTGGGAGAGACCTGCCACTCGCCACGCTCCTCACTGCGACCATCTCGCAGGAAAGCAGCATCTGCCGCGCGCCACTCTTTATCGCTGAGGCTCTTGCGCCAAATTGCTTGTGGCTCAGGGCGACGTGTGATATACTTGCCGAATCGCTCTAGTTTCTCGAAATCACCCGAGTCGAGGAGTTCATAATCTTTGATATTGGGAGTTAATTGCTCTTGCATGATCTTACCGTTTATGGTGCAAATCTACAAAAATTATTTCAAACCGCCTAAAACTCCACCATTATGCCAATAGTTGGCAGCAGAGTTCCCGACACATTCTCGATAGGCTTCATCTCGTAGCGCTGTTCGCTTGGGGGTGCTTGGGGGTTGATGATCTCACCCGTCGAGACGTAGATATCGGCCTGACGGAACTCACTCGAGGTGATGTTCTGTATATCGAGATAGAGCCCCAGCATCCAGTTAGTGAAGTAGAAGCTCTTATCGACTCTTATATCGAGCTGGGCGTAGGAGTCCTCACGCAGCGAGTTGTAGCGATCATAATCTAGGTATGGTCGCCCAGCCGCACTCCACGCATCGACATACGAGGAGAGAACAAGATCATAAGGGGTGTATGGAGCACCTCCCGTGGCGCTTATCTTAGCGCCTATGCTCCAGTTCGATGCAAAGTCATACGTTCCCGAAAGATTCACAATATAGCCGCTATCCCACGCCGAAGGGACATAGGGCTGGTCTGCCGAGCTGCGATACTCGCTATTGAAGATCGTGATGGAGCATACCCCCGAGAATTTATCCTCATAGAGCATTCGAGCCATAAACTCCACACCATAGGCACGCCCCTGAGCTCGCTGAGTGAGCCACTCATTGCCCACCACACCATAGTCATCACCTAGCCCCGTCAAGGGAATACCATTCTCCACCGAGAGCGGTATCTCGCCATACTTCTTATAGAACCCCTCAACCGATAGTTTGAGTCTATTGTCACGGCTCCAATCCAAGCCCATAGCCGACGAAATAACGTTCATATACCCCATACTCTCATTCACCGCTAGACCATCCGCTGTCCTATATGCAAGAGCTGTGTAGGGTGGCATTTGGAAGTATATTCCACTACTAGCGTTGAGTGCAAAGCCGCTCTTAAGATCGTAGGAGAGGCTAAATCGTGGAGATAGTTGCCTCCAGAATTGCGAGCTACGCTTCGAGAAGTCGTTAGCATCGACACGCAAGCCCGCAGAGCCCTTAATCCTACTGCTAGGGTTCTTATACGTTGCCGAGGCGAACAGACCCCAACCCCAAACTCCCACCTTTGTGTCGTAGTCGTTCACAACTGGAGCCCCCTGCACATAAGTACGACTAAACGAGTCGAAAGTGGCTCGTGCGTAGTAGTTATCCGCTCCATAGCGATATGTCCAGTTATCACGATAGTGTCGATTATCTTGCGTCAGAGTCGTTTTGCTCTCCACCGATCGAAGTTTCAGATTGAGATTATCCTCCACCGAATCATCATTCTCGAAGTATTTGGTGCTTCGATTATTAAAATAGCTATGACTCAACGAGATCGTGTGGCTTCGGTTATCTCGATACCTTCGATATGACGCACCCACAGTGTAGGTCTCCTGATTGGAGTATGGCAGAACACCCACCAAGTAGCGATTAATATCGCTTTCGACATCATCGTTGAGCGTAAACTTATCAAAGCCCGCAAGCCCTAGAACTGTGAGCTCCTTACCCTTGGCTATGTTGGTTTTGAGTTTGAACTGCCCATCGATAAAGTTCGGCAGGAAAGGCAGACCTAGCGCATCGAACAGAAATTGCAGGTAGGATTGGCGCACCGAGAAGATATACGTTGTCTTAGGTGTCACGGGACCATTACCACTGAGCGAGATCTCGGCAGCTCCGAGCGTAGCTTTGAAGGTATGGTCCTCATTATCACCATCACGCAGCTTTATATCGAGCATAGAGCTCAGCGCCCCCGATTGGCTCGCAGGGAACGCCCCCGTGTAGAAGTCGATCGATCGTATCAGATCGGCATTGAGCAGACTCACAGGCCCTCCCGATGCCCCCTGAGTTGCAAAGTGGTTGATATTTGGGATCTCAATCCCATCTATGTAGAATCTATTTTCAGAGGGTGATCCTCCCCTCACGATCAAGTCGTTGCGATAGCCCGCAGGCGAGTACGCAACACCTGGGTAGGACTGCACAATGCGTGAGACATCACGATTGGCACCTGGACTCTTCTCAATCTCCTTAGCTCCGATCCGTCGCAAGCTAACGGGACTTTCGACCACACGTTTAAATTTATTTGGACGAATCACGATGCTATCCAACCCATAGGGCGAGGCCTCCAATTCGATCTCAATTAGTGGCGTTGTGGCATTGATGCGATACTCGTCCGAGAGCCCTGCCTCGTATTGAATATGTGATGCCTCAAGGCGATAGATTCCTGGCTTGACACCCTTGATGGTGAAATAGCCCTCAAAATCGGCAGCAGCACCCTTTGTATATTGCCCCTCAACAACTACTGAGGCGAATGCCACTCCCTTGCGTGTCGTGCTATTGATCACACGACCTTTAATCGTAAATTCACGTTGCGATTGTGCTACAACCACCCCCTCTAGACAAAGGAGCAGGAGCAATAAAAGATAGTTGCGCATAAAGTTAATCGGATAAGACCAGAGCCTAACCTTAGACTCTCATCAGATGAAAATCTCACAAAAACAGCGCCACAAAAGAGTCTTTATCTACTCTGCATATATTAAATAAGGTCGTCTCTGTCGGCGAAAATCTTCGACATCAGCGCTCCATTCGCTCTCGATCTGCTCCGCTGAGAGCCCATTTTTGATCTTTTGGCGAACGTCACTAACACCTATAAGTTTCTCGAACATCGGGATGAAGAACTTATCATCTCGTCCCGTTTTTTCGTAGGCATCGATCACATATTTGATTGTGAAGCCAACTCCTCGCGCCTCGCGCTCACTAAGGGAGCTTAGATCCACACCATAGCACACTTGCCCATTGTACTTAGGGGCTTTGTCCCCTGCATTGGGCTCTGGAGTGAACGAAAAGTTCTGCTCCTCGTACTGAGGGTGTCCATACACCTCGAAGGGTGTATCAGTTCCACGACCCATGCTCATCATCGTACCCTCCATCATACACATAGAGGCGTAGAGGTATATCGAGCTTTGAGTCGGCAGGTTTGGCGAGGGAGCAATCGGCAGGTTGTAGATCATGTTGCGGTCGTAGTTGCGGACTCCCACAACCTTCAACTCACACGAGTCAACCCACCCTTCGCCTATCGCCATACGAGCTATCTCGCCCATGGTCATGCCGTGAACCACAGGGATGGGGATAATCCCAACGCCCGATCTGTGTTTAGATTCGAGCTTCGGCCCCGCTATATAGTGCCCATTTGGATTTGGGCGGTCTAGGACAATGACCCTATTTCCGAAATCGGCACAAGCATCCATCATCCTAAGCATCGAGATGTAGTAGGTATAGAACCTTAGCCCCACATCTTGCATATCGACAACCAGAAGGTCAAAACTGCGCATCGCCTCGTCCGAAGGGCGCTTAGTGATTCCATCATAGAGCGATAGAATCTTTATTCCCGTTCTCTTGTCAACTGAGTTTTTGACATGCTCGCCAGCGTTTGCAGTCCCCCTAAATCCATGCTCAGGGGCGAAAATTCCGACTACATTCACACCGCTTTGGTGCAGCATATCTACTAGGTGAGTGCCATCTGTCACGGCAGTATGGTTAGCCAACACGGCAACTCTCTGTCCCCTCAGATCGGGCATATAGGATGCTGTATCGGTCATTCCCACCAAAATCTCTTGTGCCCACCCCACAGTTGCGAAGAGCACAAACACTACCACTAACAGATATTTTTTCACACTATTCATCACCACCAAACTCCATTAAATAACTCTTAATAAACTCATCAATATCGCCATCCATCACCGACTCAACGGCCGAAGTTTGGCATCCAGTTCTATGATCCTTCACTCTTCGATCATCAAAGACATAGGAGCGAATCTGCGAGCCCCACTCTATACGCTTCTTTGTCGCTTCGAGTGCCTGCTGTGTCGCCATTCTCTTCTCCAACTCTCGCTGATAGAGCTTCGATCGGAGGATCTTCATTGCATTCTCCTTGTTGGCAAGCTGCGAGCGTGACTCCATATTCTCAATGGTAAACTCCACAGCCTCCCCCGTATCGGGATCAGTACTTCGGTAGCGCAAACGCACTGCCGTCTCTACCTTGTTGACGTTCTGCCCCCCCGCACCACTAGCACGGAAAGTATCCCACTCAACATCCGCCTGATTCACAACCACCTCTATCGTGTCGTCAATCGCAGGCGAGACAAAGACCGATGCAAAGGTCGTCTGGCGCTTATTATTAGCATTGAATGGCGATAGGCGCACCATGCGATGCACTCCATTCTCGCTCTTGAGGTAGCCATAGGCAAAGTCCCCCTCTAGCTCGATAGTTGCAGATTTAACACCCACCTCATCGCCTGCCTGATAGTCCAGCACCTTGACTCTGTAGCCGTGAGCCTCGCCCCAACGAGTGTACATGCGAAGTAGCATCGAAGCCCAATCCAGCGCCTCTGTACCACCTGCCCCTGCGTTTATATCGAGAATCGCACCGAGCTTATCCTCCTCTCGGCGCAACATATTGCGCATCTCCAGCGCCTCGATCTTCTCTATGGTCTGAGCAAATAGCTCATCGAGCTCCTCCTCTGTCGAGAGCCCCTCCTGCAAAAAGTCGGGCATTAGCTCCAGCTCCACAACACAGCTCGCCACCGCATCGTAGTCCTCGACCCACGCCTTGATCGACGCAACCTTGCGTAGCTGTTCACGAGCCTTGTCAGGGTTCTCCCAAAAGTCGGGCTCTTGGGTGCGCTCCTGCTCATTGTCGAGATCTATGCGTCGCTGCTCAATATTCAAACAGCGGAAGAGTTCCTCCCGCCGTCTGTCAATCTCCTTTATTTGATCTATACTTACCAAGGTATAAAAATTTATTCAATCTCCCAGTCCGACTCCCCGTCCTTCTTATCCTTGACACGGATACCAGCCGCCGAGAGTCCGTCTCGAATCTTATCTGAAGTTGTCCAATCCTTATTTGTCTTTGCGGCTTTGCGAATATCTAGAATCATATCCATCAATGGAGAGACATAATCCTTACCGCTCGCGGCACCTGCCGCCTTCTCGTCACGCAAACCCAGCACTTCGAACACATACTTGTGGAACGTAGCACGAAGCGAGGCTAGATCCTCCTGCGTGATTGTCTGCTGACCCTCAGCCAACTGATTCACCACACGCACCCAGTCGAATAGCGCAGAGATAACCATCGGAGAGTTCAAGTCATCGTTCATCGCCGCAGCACAGCGCTCCTCCAGCTCCGAAGGATTCACCGTTGAGCTATCGCTAGTCTTTATCTTATCGAGGGTCTCCACCGCCTTCATCATGCGATCCATACCCTTCTCGGCAGCCTGCAACGCCTCATTCGAGAAGTCGAGTGTCGAGCGATAGTGCGCCTGAAGAATGAAGAAACGGATAGTCATCGGCGAGTACGCCTGCTCAAGAAGCTCGTGCTCCCCCGTGAAGAGTTCATCCAACGAGATGAAGTTTCCGAGCGATTTACCCATCTTCTGACCATTGATCGTGATCATGTTGTTATGCACCCAATAGCGAGCCGAATCGTGCCCCTGAGCCGCTGTCGACTGCGCGATCTCGCACTCATGGTGTGGGAACATTAGGTCCATACCTCCACCGTGAATATCGAAACGCTCACCCAAATACTTAGTACTCATTGCCGAGCACTCCAAGTGCCACCCTGGGAAACCATTACTCCAAGGCGAAGGCCAGCGCATGATGTGCTCAGGCGATGCCTTTTTCCATAGTGCAAAATCGAACGAATTGCGCTTGTCTGACTGACCATCCAAGGCGCGTGTATTCGCCATCATATCTTCGAGGTTGCGACCCGAAAGGCAACCATAGTTATACTTCGCGTTATAGCTCTCAACGTCGAAATAGATCGAACCATTCGACTCATAAGCGTAGCCCTTGCTCAGAATATCCTTGATGTACTCTATCTGCTCTATGATGTGACCCGATGCTCTCGGCTCGATCGATGGGCTGAGTACGTTCATCGACTCCATCGCCTTGCGGTAGTGCTCCGTGTAGAAGTGAGCGATCTCCATCGGCTCCAACTCCTCGAGGCGTGCCTTCTTTGCGATCTTATCCTCACCCTCGTCAGCATCGTGCTCAAGGTGGCCAACATCTGTGATATTTCGCACATAGCGCACCTTGTAACCTAGGTTCTGAAGGTAGCGAAACATAAGATCGAAGGTGATCGCTGGGCGTGAGTGCCCCAGGTGCGCAACGCCATAGACCGTAGGTCCACAAACGTACATACCCACTCGCCCCTCGACTAATGGTTCAAAGAGCTCTTTTTTTCTTGTGAGTGTATTATAAAGTGATAATTTTGACTCCATACTATAAGTTTTATTTCTCCACAAATTTACATATTTTTTCGCAAAATTCATACTATGCAAAAAAAAAGCACTCCAAAAAGCACTTTTATCTGATTTTTCATATTCACAAAAAAAGATATGGGCAACTCTTCAATGAAGAGTTGCCCATATCGACTAGAGTTATTTTGCTAGGTTTTACTTCGTCAAAGACTCAATGTGAATAGTCCAAACTTTAGTAGTACCATCTGCCGCTGTCACCATATACTGATTCTCGCGAGTCCAATCACCAGGAACACCAAGTACTGGGGCACCATTGATCGGCGCAATACGAGCAGCTGTTGAGATAGCAACATAAACCACAAGATTGCTTCTCGACAAGTTGCCTAGTTCACCTGCAGGGAAACTACTAGGAGTAGTAAGGTTCACTGCGATTGTTCCTGCCTCAGAGCTAACCTCAGATGTTACACCTAAAGATATATTCTTAACGATTGGATCAGTAGTTCCTGGCACCATATCATCGCTATAGTAGCGATACTGAACACCACGAACAGACGAGATCTCCGCATCAGCAAATGCTGGTAGGTCATCCAAGTTTGACTTCAGACACGAGTTAAGAGACAACATCGCAACTGACAAAAGTATCAAATTTAGTATTTTCTTCATAATAATGATTATTTTATAGTTTATAACTAAGACCTACCAACCTGTGTTCTGTACGTCCGTAATACCAAATGCGCTACGAGAATCGATTGATCCTTGTGGGATTGGGAATAGGTAACGCTTAGTCGAGAACACGCGGTTCTCACTCTGAAGGAGTGTTAGCTGACCTATAAGCGCCTGACTACGATCACTAGTTATTGAGATCTTATGTACAGGTAGACCAAGAGCAACGATAGAAGAACCAGCTGGCTCATTGAAGTTACTATGACCGCCATACTTACCCCAACGAAGGTAGCTAAAGTAGTTGTCACCATTCTCAAACACCATGTCCGCACGACGCTCTCTGATGTAATCAGCCCAAGCATCAGCAAGAGTTGTCGCTGTTGAAGGAGGCAATTCACCGTGCTTTGTACGAGTTTCGTTGAGTGCAGTTACTGCCGCGCCTACATTGCCTTTCAATAGCTGTGCTTCAGCAAGGTTAAGATAAGCCTCACCCAGACGAGCGATTGTGTAGTGGTAGTTAATCTTAACAGACTCATACACACGTGGCTCTGGAGTCACAGTATTTTTTCTCCAATAGTAACCAGTAGTTGTTGTGTACCAACCACCCTCTTCTTGGATACGCACACCCTGAGATGCATTACCACCCATATTGAGTGAGAGTTGCTCTCCTTGATACTCTGTGTTATCACGCACTACGATGTCGTCAAGACGAGCATCACGGTTCGAATAGAAGAGCTCAGTGAAGTTCTGCGTTGAAGTATCTTTCACCTTCATGTTATACGTGAATAGAGGCACATCATGACGATCAGTAGTTACATCACCAGGAGTTGGGATGTGACGTACTTGGTTATCGAAACGAGTAAAAGTCTCAACAGAACCCTTTGTAAGGCCTGTAGTGCTCTCAAATGTCATATTCTCTGTGATTTGAGATGCCTCATACCACTCGACTGCTTCACCTGTTGCCGCATCAATCATCAAGAACTGATCGATTAGATCCTGCGTAGGGAACACCTCTGCCCATCCGTCAAATGTCTTAGATGTTGGGCTAAGGTGGCTCTGTCCGTCTGCAGATCCATTGGCTGCCTCATCCTGTGGAAGGTTAGGGGCAGTGATCATAAGCTCACTAAGAGCTCGAACCGTTGCATCTGTATCAAGATAGTAGCGCGCTAGGATAATCTCATTGCTGTATGGATCATCGTTATTAAACATTGAACCATAATTTGTTGCCAACGAGTATTGACCACTATTAATAACCGCAGTTGCTGAGTTGATAGCAACATCTAGATAGCTCTCATCCATTGTGTAAGCATATGCTTGCAGAGCAGCACGGCTACGAATAAGAAGAGCGGCATACTTAGTAAGGCGACCTGCAGCAGCTGTCTCAGGAAGTTTCTCACAAGCGATGTCTAGATCCGCCATAATGAGCCTATAACTCTCCGCCTCATTTGCAGTCAGTGGAGTATTAACATCAGGTGATCCTGGCTCAAGAAGCGTTGTGATAGGAACAAAACGTCCCATCTTACGCGCCATATCAAAGAAAAGTGCACCTCTAAGGAAGTGACCCTCTCCGAGCAGAAGATCTCTCTCGCCCTCTGTGAAAACCGAAGAAGTCGTAGCTTTATTAATAATCATGTTACATCTTCTCATGGTTGAAAAGCGGCTAAAACCAAAGTCTGTATAGCGATCAATACCTGTCTCAGTTGCAATAGTGTTTACCGTGTTATTAACTTGGTCGGCACGAGCACCATTAGGTGTCATCTCCTCCCAATATTGGCTATTTCCTGCGAAGTACCCTAGTACATTTGGATATGTTTGAACAACAAATGCATCTGCTGTTTTAAAACTACCCCAAACCAAATCTTCACTATAACTCTCAAATGGCTCTGTGTCCATTACGTTGCAAGAACTTATGAAAGTTACTGCAGCGAGACTCCATAATGCTGTCTTTATATATTTTGTCATCATACGTCAATTGTTTAGAAACCAATGTTAATACTCAATGAATAGATTCTCTCATTTGGATAACCTAGGTGCTCTGTACTTGAGTTCTCAGGGTCAAGATCATACTTAACCGCCTCAGAGAATGTAAGCAGGTTCATACCAGAAAGAGATACTGTTGTTCTACTCAACCACTTGATGTCTTTAAGAACTGAACTCTTAAGGTTATAGCTCAAAGTAAGGTTCTTAAGACGAACGTAAGCTCCGTTGATCAACCAGAAATCACTACCTACGTAGTTGTTGCCACCATTGTACTCAGAAGTAACAAAACGTGGGAATTTAGCGCCTGGATTGCTTGGAGTCCAGAAGTCTGTCTCATAGCTATAAACTAGAGGTAGCTCCTTTGTTTGTGCCGCTTGACCATTTGAAAGGTACATGTCGTAGCGAGTTGAACCTTGCCATAGCATACTCAAAGAGAATCCTTTGTAAGATGCGCTCATGTTGACACCGAAGTTACCACGTGGGAAGTTATTCTTACCAATACGAATTTGGTCAGAACCATCGATAGTACCATCACCATTGAAGTCAGCATACTTGATATCACCAGCAGCTAGGTTGATAGAGTTCAGACGCTGTGGACTGTTGTACACGTCAGCCTGGCTCTGATAGAATCCTAGGTTCTCATAACCGATACCATAGTAACCAACCTCTTGAGTTGTACGTCTGTATGGATTCATCAATGTTGCTAGGTCAGCATCCTCAACAGGTGAGTTTGCCCAAAGCTGATCGAAGTAAGTGAAGTTAGCAGAGACATCATAAGAGAAGTCACCACGCTTATCTTGCCATCCTAACAAGAAGTCAAAACCTGCTCTTCTGTGCTCACCATCAGTTGTAACCTTAGGGTAGCTATAACCTAGAGGTGCGATATAACCAGTCTCCTCAGCTGATGCTGTGTAAAGGAAGCCTTTAGTTGCATAGTAGAAGTAGTCAACAGTACCATATAGACGGTTATTCATCGATGCGAAGTCGAAACCGAAGTCTACTTGAGTTGTTGAGAACCAAGAGATATCTGTCGAAGGAGGGCTTCCCTCAGAGAATCCAGGAACGTAAGCTCCGTCAACAACCCACGCTTTGTTATTAAGCGAGTAAGATGTTAGGTAAGAGAAACGACCAATTCCATATGGATCGCTCCAGTTATCAAGACCAATCTGACCATAAGATCCACGAATCTTGAATGTATTTAGGATATCGTTCTCCTTGATGTTGTCCATAAATGGCTCAGCTGCAAGGTCCCAACCCGCTGATGCAGACCAGAAGTTACCCCAACGATTATCCTCAGGGAAAAGGTCAGATCCATCACGACGGAAACCAATCTCTGCGAAGTATCTGTTGTCGTAGTTGTACTTGAGTTGTCCTACATAACCTGCACGACCATACTCAGACTCAGAACCTGAGTTCTTTTGAGTCGCCTCTGGACCTACCATCATCTGATCAATATCGAACTGATAGTTCTCACGTGATCCTGAGTAGTAAGAGCCAAATCCATAAGTTTGCTCAAATACAAACAAACCGCTCATTGTGTGCTTATCGATTTGCTTATTGTACGATGCTGATAGCTGAGTGTTCCAAGTGAAACCTTTTCCTGTTCCGTAAGATAGACGTGGTAGACCATCGTAAAGAGGTGTGCTCGTAGACTCCCAGTTGTACTTAGCTGGGTCTTTTTGCCAACTCTTGTTAGTGTTCACATACAGACGGTAGTTACCAGTAGCCGCAAATGAAAGCCCCTTAACACCAGGAACATCCCACTTAATATTCAGGTTACCATTACCCATGAACGCGTCATTGTTGTTGTAACCAACATCACCCATTGTCTCAGCATAAGGGTTGTTTGTTGTGTTGTATGGAAGTCCATAAAGGTTGGTAGCTGGTGCTAGAGGAGAACGGTTACGGATCATCACGAACAGCTGGTATGAACCACCCATAGTTGATGTTAGTGGGTGAGTCTCGTACTGCATCAAACCATCAATTGTAGCGTTAACAGAAAGACCTGTATCACCAATAACTGTCGAGTTGTTCAAACGCCAGTTAATACGCTCCATGTTGTAGTTATTGCTTCTGTAGAACGACTCTTGATCCACATAACCCATACTAAAGTAGTATTTGTTGATGTCGTTACCACCCGATAGGCTCATGTTGTGAGTATGCGTAGGTGCTGTATCTCTCAACACCACTTCACGCCAGTTTGTGTTACTAAACGACACTGGATCTGAACCATCTCTCATAGCCTGGATGTTCTCGTCAGTAAACTGAGGTGTTGAAACGCCAGAGTTTGAGCGAGACAGGTTAGAGTAGTAAGCACGATCCCACACATCCATTGGCTCTGGCACGATATTTGGCGTGTAGAGGCTGAATGTATAGCTGTAATTTAGTGATGGTGCACCTGTTAGACCTTTCTTCGTTGTAATCTGAATGATACCGTTTGATGCACGCGAACCATACACCGCTGTTGCAGATGCGTCCTTAAGAACTGACATCGAGGCGATATCCTCAGGTAGAATGTGAAGGAAGTCACCATAATCACGGATAATTCCATCGATCACAATAAGTGGTGTACCACCACCACGAATACTAATTGTTGGTTGACTGTTTACACCACCACCGCTAGCTTTAACGATAAGACCTGGCGCACGTCCTGCAAGACCCTGCGCAAGGTTGGTGATTGGTGCAGATGTGAGCTCCTCAGAGTCTACAGTCGAGACAGATGAGATGAGGGCTCTCTTTGTTGAGGTACCATAACCTACGACAACAACCTCGTCTAGGTCGCGTGCGTCTTCGATTAGGGTTACTTCGATTTTTGTGTTGTTACCAATAGTGATGTTTTGAGTAACAAAACCGATGAATGAGATCTCAAGGATGCTTCCTGGAGCTGCATCAATGCTGAACTCTCCATCAATAGTTGTGACACCTGTTTGTGTCGCTTCGTTCCATACGGTTGCTCCAGTAATTGGGCCAGCACTATCCTTAACCGTACCTGTAACGGTAATTGTTTGTGCTCCTACATACATCCAGCTACATAGAGCACAAAATAAGATTAGTAAAAATTTATGCTTCATACATGATTGTTATTTGAATAATTTATTCAACTTGTTTTAGTAGAAACATAGAACCTTGGGTATAAAGGTGTAGATTTGTTTGTTTTAGGGTTCTTAGTTTTTCAAGAGGTTATAAATGCCTAACTTATATTGAAAAAACTACAAGCCAAGCAAATAGGAAGTTTCATTTCGCTTGTTAATTAGTTCTTTTTCTTTGGTTTTTAAATCATATTTTATTGCTTTTTAATATCTTATTAACTTTTTTCACTTAAAACAAAATTTTATTTATTCTGCTTTTCGTTACCAAAGATAGTGTTTTTTCTTTAATACACAAACACACTACCCCCTTTTTTTTTAACAATCATCTGCTAACATATATCTCAATATTGTGTATATAATAAAATTTTATATTACACTAAGCAGTAAAAAAAAGAGAGTAAAATAAATTACCCACTTCTATCACTACCTAATCCATCTCCATATCTACGAGCCAAACACCTCCAACTCGCACCATCTCGACGCTCTGCTCCTCGGACTTCTTCTCGTATGTAACTCGTAGTACCACATCACACTCTTGGCCGTCGTCGGAGTACTCCTCACTTATGAGCTCCACACCTTGTAGCTTACCATACATCTTCTCAGCAGTCTCTTTATAGTCGATAGTCTCGTATATCTGTTTGACCATATCCTTCTGCTCCTGCGTCCCTGCCATGAGCGCTAGCATCTGATCGACTTCACCGTTTACTTGGTGCTCCATGGCTCTGAGCGCCACATCACCTGCCATGCCCTTAGAACCACCGCACGAGACTACACCTAAAGCCAATGCGAATGCTAGAATTGTAAAAATATTTCTCATAATTTATTGATTTAGTTTTTAATATACGCCTTGACAAGTTACAACATCTATCTTTAATTTACAAAAAAAATACCATCTAAATCAATTTTCACACCTCGGGAGTAGTCTTTTTCCGCCCAAAGATCGTATATTTGCGCACTTATGTTGAGATCGGAGCAGATAAAGGAGCTTGCTGCACAGGTCGGATTTGATCTGTGTGGGATAACTGCACCCCAACACTTCAGCGAGGATGAAGAGCGCTTTCGTGAGTGGCTATCTAGGGGGCACAACTCCACACTGGACTACATGGAGCGCCACATGGACAAGCGTTTCGATGTCGAGAAGCTACAACCAGGCACAAAGAGCGTTGTGGTGTGCGCCGTTAGCTACAAGAACACACACAGCGAGGGCTACCCCTCTGGCACCAACACAAAAATCGCATCCTACGCCACCACCACAGACTACCACATAACGATAAAAAAGATGCTCCTCACGCTCTATGAGCGCATCAAGGAGCAAAATCCACATATCAAAGCACGAGCGTTTACAGACTCCGCTCCTCTTCTCGAAAAACGCCTTGCAGTCGAGGCGGGATTGGGATGGATAGGCAGACAATCGCTGCTCATAACCCCAAAATTTGGATCGTTCATCCTCCTTGGCGAGCTACTCATCGACACCGAGTGCGACAGCTACGACCCTCCATTCGAGGGTTCACGCTGTGGGCGTTGCTACAACTGCATCGAGAGTTGCCCAACGGGTGCAATATCGGGCGACAAGATGGTCAACACATCGCTCTGCATAGCGTGCCATACGGTGGAGAGAACTCCCCCAAATCCGATCGATCTAGATGGCTGGATATTTGGTTGCGATCGCTGTCTGAGTTGCTGTCCCTACAACCACAAGGCACCCATGCACACCAACCCTGAGCTATCGCCCATATTCAACCCTAAGGAGCTATCGGCCGAGGGGTGGCTATCAATGTCAGAGGAGCAGTTCTCAGCCAAATTCAAAAAGAGCCCCCTCTACCGCAAGGGGCTAAGTGCGATTCTTTCTCACATCAAGAAGTAATCCGTAATTTAGCGACTTTAGTCCCATCTTTGGAAAAACTCCTCCTCCGAGGAGTGTGTGTTCGGGTTTAATTATCGAACTCTCATTAATATACCACGAAAAAAAGGGCACCACAAAAAAAGAGGTGCGAACCTTTAAAAAGTTCACACCTCACTATTGTTTGAAGTTAGCTTCGACTAGCGACGTCCCTTTGAGTCACGCTTATCACGGCGTGAAGGTTTTTCGCGCTTTCCGCCATCCTTCTTCTTGTCTTTCTTTGGTCCGAATGAGCTCCAGTCACCGCCACCACCGCCATCACGACGTGGACGACGATCTCCATCACGGTCTGAGCGACGCTTATCACCGCCTCCGCTTCTACCGTAGCGCTTGTCACCGCCTCCGCCTTTGCCGAAACGTCTGTCACCGCCACCACGATTTCCACGTGAATCATCCGACTTACGCTCCTTAGCGATCTGTGCGATTGGACGACCCTCAGACATCTCGTTCAAAGCCTTAACCACACGGTTAGCCTGATCGAACGGAACATTTGCCGAAGAGAAATCCTCCATGACCTTAACGCTATCGATATCGTGATCTGTTAGACCACACTCCTGCTTAAGGAACTTAACAAACGAACGTGTGTCGTATCCATCACGAGCTCCAAGAGCGATGAAGATACAAGCCTTACCCTTACGGTCAACGTTAATTGAGCGAATCTCTGGGTAGTTGCTCTCGCTAAGCTCATTCTTGAACGCAAGGCGCAAGAGTGCACTTAGCGCAACTGCTGGCTCGTAGCTCTCAAGGATCTCACGTGCCATAGCTTCACACTCTGTGTAGTTCTCGCTCTCAACGATCGAGTATAGATCCTCCTTGATCTTGTTGCGCTTCATAGCAACAATATCTGCTGGAGATGGTAGCTTCTCGAGTTTGATGTCAGCCTTGATGTTGCGCTTCATGTAACCGAATTGGCGCATCTCAGAAGGCGAGATAAACGTAATAGCTGTACCCTCGTTTCCTGCACGACCTGTTCTACCGATACGGTGAACGTAGCTCTCGCTGTCCTGTGGAAGTGAGTAGTTGATAACGTGTGTAAGGTTGTTCACGTCGATACCACGAGCCGCAACGTCAGTTGCAACCATGATGTTAGTCACCTTACGTTTGAACTTATCAAGAATCTTCTCACGTTGTGCCTGCGAGACATCGCCGTGAAGTCCCTCAGCGGAGTAACCACCCGCCACGAGCTTATTCACAATATCGTCTACACCCACCTTTGTGCGTGAGAATACGATACCATAGAAATCCGACTCTACGTCGATGATTCTTGTAAGTGCATCGAATTTGTCACCCTCTCTAACCTCAAAGTAGATCTGAGTTGTTAGATCAGCTGTTACATTTTGAGACTCCACTTTAAGGAGCTCAGGATCGTTCATGTAGTTACGAGCCAAAGACGCGATACGCGTTGGCATTGTAGCTGAGAACAACAATACACGGCGATCTGGCGATGTCATTTCGCTCATGATCTGCTCTATATCGTCGATGAAGCCCATGTTTAGCATCTCATCAGCCTCATCAAGAACCATAAATCTGATCTGAGACAGATCCAATGTTCTACGACGAAGGTGATCCAAGATACGTCCTGGGGTACCAACCACGATGTCGATACCTCTCTTCAGACGACGCAACTGCTCTGTCATTGAGGCTCCACCATAAATTGGCATAATAGATAGCTCATTCGTATTGAACGATTGAAGCTCTTGTGTCACTTGCAACGCAAGCTCGCGAGTAGGCACAAGCACCAATGCTTGTGGCTGCACTCTCCTCTCAGTCACCAACTGCACGATCGGAAGTCCAAACGCGGCAGTCTTACCTGTTCCCGTTTGTGCTTGAGCAATAATATCACGCTGATTTGTTAGCAAGTGAGGTATAGTTAGGCGCTGTATCGCCGAGGGTCTCTCAAACCCTTTCTTTGCCAGAGCCGAAAGGATGTCCTCTGACAACCCTAACTCCTTAAATTCTTCTAATTGACTCATTTATTCTATGTAATAGGGCACAAAGGTAGTGCAAATAATCGAGATAAACTATTTTATTGAAAAATTTAAGTTAAATAACGAAAATTTCCTCCGCCCTAGAGTCTAAACCTCACCAGCACAGCAACCAAGCCAAAGCCCTAGATTTTACCCATCTTGCGATAATACTTCACCTGCAATAGACTCAGGCGAGTGCTAATCTTTGCCACCGAGGCTATTTTACGCTCACGAGGCGCTAGCTCCCTGAGCAGGTTTGGGTACTTTCTCAATACTTTTCTTAGCTCCTTCATATCGCTAATAAAATCCTCGATTCGCCCCTTGAATACGCTCTCAAAAGCGTTGCGTATGCGTAGCATCGACAGCTCCTCATCGAGCTCTTCGGCCAAGTTTTGCGATGCGATAAAAGAGCTAATCCACCCCACATATCGGCGCAGGTCTCTGCTATATCTAAGGTCGCTCAACTTTCGTTGATTCGATTGTGATTGATCTCCTAGATTGTGAGTCACGGTGTGCTGATCGCACCAAGCAACCCTATCTGAGAATATTGCGAGTTGAGTCATGTGGACAGCATCTTCGGTCAGCATTATATCTTCATCCACCTCAACACCCTTTATATATAGCGATCTGCGGTGCAGTGTCGTCCACACAGGCCAGCAGTGCTTGCGATGACATATCATCTTGAAGAACTCCACGCCACTCACCTGATCGAATCGCTCCACACTCAGCGAACGGAGCTCACGCCCCACAGTACTTATATAAAATGGCGCAACAACCATATCGGCACCACTCTCCAGAGCTCTACGCACCAGCGCCTCGATAGCCCCTTCGAGCAGGAGATCATCCTGATCCATCGTCTTGACAAACTCACCCTTTGCTATCTTCACGCCATCCTGACGTGCAAATTGCGTCCCTTGATTCTGCTTGTCGAAGATCACCACACGACTATCCTTTGCCGCATAGTCTCTCAAAACATCAAGAGAGTTATCCGTGCTTCCATCATTCACGAGGATAAGCTCGATGTTCTTGTAGCTCTGCGTGAGGATACTCTGTATAGTATCACCAACGCAATTTTGAGCGTTATACACGGGTATAACGACAGAGACAAGTGGATTTGATTTAATTGTTTCGCTCATTTTGTGACGCTGAGTTTTTGTAATGCAGGTACAAATATAGTATATTTAGCCCAATTATCGAACTTGGCTTAAATAAACTTAATATTGCGCCAACGCCTATCGCCTTTAGCGGTCGCCTCACGCTCCACGATGCCCGTTATCACATCCGCTGCGTCGTGCCAACGATTCGCCTTGTATTGTCGCCTATACCCCGTGATGTGAGCATAGAGATCTGGCCATAGCTGAGCCCACCCCCTAGGAAAGAGCATCAGGTGGAGCACCGTTGCCGAGTTCGAGAGTATGCGAGCCTCCTTGTTGCCCGATTGGTGAAACCACTC
>CAYJIY010000005.1:0-4545 GCA_964370415.1 uncultured Alistipes sp. | reverse complement strand
TTGCCGAGTTCGAGAGTATGCGAGCCTCCTTGTTGCCCGATTGGTGAAACCACTCAACCCTCACCCCTGGAGCTTTTCGCTGTACGGCTCTGGCAAACCCCCGCCCACCATTATTGCTCTCAACAATAGCTTGACGCACTGCGTTGCGCGTGAGCATATCTGCCACCAGAGTCTCGGTCAACTCCATTGGTTCACGCGAGTAGACAACATCCAGAACATAGATCTGACCCTGAATATCCACCGCATAGCAGATCGAGCAGAGGTAATCATCGCCCATATCTGCCGTGTCGGTGTAGTTCGCCACCCTTACCACATCTTGGGGCAAAAGATCATACTCCTCGAAGGCGAGCCCATACAACAGCCCCTCACGTGGCGCTGGCCGACCCTGATACATACACTCAAAGCGAACAGGATCCAGCCTACGCTTGCCCTCCAACAGAGCCAAACTATGCTGATCCGCCCAGAGCGCTTGCCCCACCTCACGAGGGTCAATCACCGTAGGCTCTGAGCTCATTATCGCCTCAAAGTTCAGATGCAACCACTCCCCCTCGGGCAGAGCCCCCAGCTGCGACCAATCGCTGAGGGTGTGCACCCTCTCGCACTTGGTGATAGAGCCGATGAGATCCTCCTCGTGCCAACGAGTAAAGACGATGAGCTCGCTCGAAGAGTTGTGCGTTCGTGTCTTCACAACGGAGGTGTACCACTCCCAGCAGTTCTCACGAATGAGCGGAGAGTTCGCCTCCATAGCATCTTTATATAGGTCATCGAGGATAAAGCAATCTACCCTATTGCCCGTGAGCGACCCCTCACGCCCCACCGACAAGAGACTCCCCAAGTGGTCAATGATCTCCACCTCATCGGCGGTTCTGATATAGTTTGCAAGCTTTGCCCCCTGCTTTATGGTTGTGTCGGGAAACATCGCTGAGTACTCCTTCGACTCTATGATGCGCTGCACTCGACGATTGAATTTCGATGCCAGAGACGAGGAGTAGGAGGCGATCGCTAGCCTCAGATCAGGATTCAGCCCCAGCATATACGCAGGCAAGAGGGTCGTAGCTCCCATACTCTTACCATGCTGTGGGGGCATTGTCACAATCAGGCGTCGAATCTGCCCCCGCGCGAACGACTCCAATACACGATAGTAGGTTGCGTGAAAGGGGGTCTTCGCCAGAAACGGATACACCCCAGCAGCAAATTCATCAAATGAGAGGGATGCCCCTTCCGAGTTTGTCTCAGTGGGGGCATCCCTTTTTGTTTTCTTCATATTTTAGTAAAAAAGATCAGAGACCCTATGCGCGGCATCGCGGTGGGAGGATCTCAAGTGTGTTTGCAACTACCATCAGAATGCCGTCCGACTAGATTTTGAGGATGGCGAGTTGCGCAAAGAGCCGAATTACAGAATGCAATCTCGCAGCTCACCAAAGTCAAAATCATTGATTAACTCCCCCTCAGGGGCAGTTGTATGGAACTCCCACCACACGGGAACTAGGTTTACAATGGGGCTATCGATCAGCCCATCCATATCGCACATTGGTTTGCGATAGACTATTACCGAACATGTAAAACGACACTCTATCAGATCATGAGTTAAGTCGATAGTTCCCGAATAGAAACCTCGCCCGTTTATCGCTTCACACAGATGCTCCGCAAGCGTGTTGTAGAGCACAGAACTTACCGTGTACATGAGAATAATAAAATTAGATGTGAATATCCCTTTTTCCGCTTAGATATTTTGCGGGTAAAAGTAAATTGTTTAACTTTGCAACACAAATATATGTCAAAATATTTAATCTAGTTTCCAAAAAATCAGAACTACGATATAAACACTACAATTATGGCAAACGATAGAATCAAACTTTTACGCAAAGCTCTAGGGATGACTCAAGAGCAACTTGCCCAGCGACTAGGGGTCGGCAAGGCTGCCCTCTCGATGATCGAGACTGGGCGAGCGAGTCTATCGTCACGCAACAAGAACATCCTAGTTCAAGAATTGAATGTAAACCCCGACTGGCTCGACTCAGGCGAGGGGCAGATGTTCAACTCCGAACCAGATCTTACGTCCTATCGCCTAAAGACGGACAACAGCCTACCCTTGCAGAGCGTCCCTCTCTACTCGATCGAGGCGACAGCAGGTCTAATGCCCCTATTTAGCAATCAGCAGGAGCACAAACCCATGAACTACATCCACATCCCCAATCTCCCGAAGTGCGACGGCGCTCTCTACGTCACTGGGGACTCGATGTACCCCCTACTCAACAGCGGCGATATAGTTCTATTCAAGAAGATCAGCAACTTCGACGACATATTCTGGGGCGACATGTACCTCATCTCCGTAGAGTATGACGGCGAGGAGTACGTAACGGTAAAGTATATCCAAAAATCGGAAAGAGAGGGCTACGTAAAACTCGTGAGCCACAACACCTACCACACCGACAAGGATGTAGCAATCGATCGCATCCGAGCCCTTGCCCTAGTAAAGGCGAGCATCAGAATGAACACAATGCAGTAGTTAACAAAGAGGGGGGGGGGCATATCAGGCATAAGCTCCTCTTTTTGTATTGACAAAATGAGTTGCATGGTCAATATTTCATTGCCATACTCTTGTTTAATCAATTTATTTTCACTAAATTCGCTCTCTAGTAACACCTCACAACTAAACTTTAAAACTAAGGAGCCGAATCGAGGAATGTGCATATAATACCTCGCCAACATCTATGAAGAGGATATTGCTCGCATTCTGTGTAATTGCACTTCTCGTTGCCTGCGACAAAGACAACACAAAGACCGACATGGTGTATGAGGTCATACTAACTGTAAATTCACAAACATCTGAATACACGCCTTGGGGGAGCGAGCAGAGCCAAGAGGGGCTACTAATCAAAGAGCCAGCAGATCAGATATGGACAGTAATTCCAATGGGTAGTATCGAGGGATTCGATTATCAAAATGGATATGAGTACAGCATTAGAGTACTAAAAACCATCTTGGCTAACCCTGCAATGGATGACAGCAACGTCACATACAAGCTCCTAGAGATAATCCAGCAAAAGCAGATATCGCTCAACCTTGCATTTCAACCTCACAATGGCGAGATCGCACAATTAGGTAGCATGGCGCTGACAGATCAGCATATTGGAGGTATGGGATATGATATCATGGCTCGCTATTGCGCAAGCAACTCCACCAAAGAGCGAGTAATCGACATCGCCAAATTAGAGCAAGGCGCATATACTATCATGCCATCAAGTGCCGAAACAGAGAGTTTTATTGGGATTAATGCCGTTGAATTTCTAAAGAAAATAGAACAAAAAACTGATGCGAAAGATGTGGTTCCATCGGAGAATGCAGAAGATCGACTCTTCACGGGGAGCCTCTCTGGCGCTAGTAATTGGGATATTGAGCAACAAGAGGATCCTTTTGAGTATTCATCGCAGTTCTCATTTGTGCAGACCAACTACAACTACACCGTCTCTAGACATCATATTGTTCAGTATCACGACTTCGACGAGAGACTTTTCACCGATCAACTTCTAGGGGATCTAAACACACTTTCGGCAGATGAAATTATTGCCAAATATGGTACTCACATAATAAAAGAGGGGTATATGGGCATAGCTATTCACTCTCAATATCGTTCTATCGCCACATCACCCACCACATCGCTCTTCGAGAATGCAGGCTACTACTTTGCGCTACTAAACGATGTGAATCACCAAGCCACCGAGCATCAAAAGCTGGCAATAAGCGAGAATTACGGCACAACCACCTCTGTCGATTTCAAGGGCGGGGATCTCGACTTGATGCCACGACTCACCACAGAACAGAACAACAAGGTGATTGGCAGTTGGAACGAAGCTGAGTTAACCGCTTGGATAGAGTCGCACACTGACACCAACCTAACCCTAATCAAGATCGGTAGCGGTGGACTCATCCCACTCTACTCTATCATCAGTGATGCCACGCTGAGTGATGAGCTCAAACAAGCTACAATAAAGTACATAAAGTCCAAACAGCTAGACAACATCTCTACAACCCCTCTCACGCTATTCCAGCAGCCGAACGGCGGCACATATCACTACAACACCGCTCGCACAGACTGCATTGCTTTGGGAACGCTTGCATCGCTCTACAACGAACAGATAGCAGGGACTCACCCTCTCTATCTGCATGACACTGACAAAGGCGAGCGTCTCAGTTTTATGAGCAACCTAAGCGAAGATAATGCGAGCAACAACGGCGTGATCGGATATTGTTACAAAGATCAGTTGAATAATCGATATGACGAGCTCAAGGAGATAACCAACGGCACTCAATATGTGTATGTACTGAATGGAAATGTCGAGTACAGCGAAGAGTGGACGCTAACTGGCAATGTTATCTACACCGAGAAAATAGACAGACTCTAGCGCATAGATTCACAAAAAAAGTGGGTGACTTAAGCAAGTCACCCACTTTTATATTACAGGCTCATCACGAGCCAATCCACGTTAGTTTTTTCCAAACCCACTCCAGCGGTCCTTGGCGGTGAGTTGAGAGCCACCAGCG
>CAYJIY010000004.1:57863-89903 GCA_964370415.1 uncultured Alistipes sp. | reverse complement strand
AAAAAATAGCTACTACTTATAAATCTCGTTTAGAAGAGATGCAAGGCGGTAACCACCTTTTAGTAGCTGCTCCTGAAGAATTGGATCTGCCCACGTAACGTAGTCGTAAGAGATATTTGCGCCCTCTGGGGTCTTATCGTAGACCTTCTTCGAGAGTAGAGTAGTCTGCTCCATCCAATCTGCTGGAGTACCTTCCTGCATCTGCTTGATCTCCTTCTCAGACTTGCGGTCGATCTGATTCTGCCACTCTGTGTAGCTCCACTTACGTGCAGCATCAACTAGCGCACTGTCCCAAATTGAGTGAAGGTTAGTCTCACGACCAAACATCGTCACAGGAACTTTGTTACCGCCCAGATCTGTTAGGCGACCTGCGTGCATAGGGCAGTGCATATCTCCAACTAGGTGGATAAGCATACGCAACTCATCGAACTCCTCCTTTGGTGTCAGAGTCTTGCTCTTTAGGCGCTCCACGATACTCTCAACTGCCACCTGAACATCCCCCTCAGGGTTGCGGGGCATCGTTTTGAAGGTTTTATCCTCATCTACGTTCATGTAGTGCCATGTTTTTGTGTAGGCATATTCATCTGTATGGCTCGCTGCATCCAACCAGCTCGAATAGTAGACTGGAGAGTGTCCCATCAGAATTTTATCTACTTGCTCAGCCGCCTGCTCCGAGAGGTGCTGTTCAGCGATATAAGCGATAATATCGTGTCCTTTTTGTCCCCAAGCAAATGTAGATTGTGCCCATGTGAGACATACTGCTATAAAAAATAGACTTCTCATTCTTGTATTGATTAAAAATTAACTATTCATTGTTGCTAGGAACTCCTCGTTGTTGTGAGTCTGTCCCATCTGTTTTTGCAAGAACTCCATAGACTCAACGGCTGTCATATCGGATAGATATTTGCGTAGAATCCACGTGCGACTCATCTCATCGCGCGTAAGGAGTAGATCCTCACGGCGTGTACCCGACGAAACGACATCGACAGCAGGGTAGACACGACGATTTGCAAGCTTACGATCGAGCTGAAGCTCCATGTTACCCGTACCCTTGAACTCCTCGAAGATCACCTCATCCATCTTAGATCCCGTGTCTGTGAGCGCTGTTGCGATTATCGTGAGCGAACCCTTCTCCTCTGTATTACGTGCAGCACCGAAGAAACGCTTAGGTTTGTGTAGTGCATTGGCATCGACACCACCCGATAGGACCTTACCCGATGCTGGTTGCACTGAGTTATAGGCACGTGCGAGGCGTGTAATAGAATCGAGGAAGATCACTACATCGTGACCACTCTCAACCATACGCTTAGCCTTATCCAAGACCATCTCAGCAACTTTCACGTGGCGTGATGCCTGCTCGTCGAATGTCGATGCAACGACCTCAGCCCTCACATTGCGAGCCATCTCAGTAACCTCCTCAGGGCGCTCATCGATCAGAAGAACGATCATATACACCTCTGGGTGGTTGTCAGCAATAGCATTTGCGATTGACTGCAGGAGCATTGTTTTACCCGTCTTTGGTTGCGCAACTATAAGTCCACGCTGTCCCTTTCCGATTGGAGAGAAGAGATCCACAATTCTATTTGATAGGGTGTTGTGACCCTTGCCCGTGAGGTTGAACTTTTCGCTTGGGAATAGTGGTGTCATGTACTCAAACTGCACACGATCACGGATATATTCAGGCGTAAGACCGTTGATCTCACTCACTCGCACCAATGGGAAGTACTTCTCGCCCTCTTTCGGAGGACGAATAGCGCCATTTACCGTGTCACCTGGCTTAAGACCAAATAGCTTGATCTGAGACGGTGAGACGTAGACATCATCTGGTGAATTGAGGTAGTTATAGTCTGCCGAGCGCAAGAAACCATAGCCATCAGGCATGACCTCTAGTACACCCTCACCCTCGATTTCACCAACGAAATCATCCTTGGTAATCACCTCATTATCAACTGCATGACGCTCCGCATTTCTGCGATCATTCGCTGGATTGTTATTCGCTGGGTGGTTGTTATTATTTTGATTCGTTCTCTGACGACGCTTATTTCGGTGTTGATCCTCACCTCTCTCCTGAGCGCCCTCCGAGCTTGTGCTCTGCGAAGAGTCCGTGTTTCTTGGGCGGCGAGCTCTCAACTCACGCTGAGGTGCGCTCTTCTCCAATGCACCATCTTGTGACGGCTCTGAAGCAGTAGACTCAGTTTGATGCTCTTTGCTCTCTTGCACAGGCTGGGTTGCCTCTTTTGCGCGAGCTGGACGACCACGCTTTTTTTGAGGTTGCGCAGTCGGTGCTGAATTATCACTCGCAGGGGTTGACACCTCTGAAGTGATAGGTTCTATATTATCGTTTGAATTATTTGTCTGTTCTTGGGCTGTATTTTTTGGTTTACGGCCTCGTTTTGCTCTCTGTGGTTCAACAGCTGGTTCAGTATGTGATGTAGGTGAGCCAGCTATGATTTTTTCAATCAGCTCACTCTTTTTTAGTGCCGTCCCAGAAATTCCAATTGCTTTGGCAATTTCTCGCAACTCGCTCAGGCTTTTTTTAGCCATCGCTTCTTGTTCTTGCATATGATATTGTGATTTGTTTTACGATAGGAATGGAATATTCCCCATGATTATCACCGCAAATATAGTGCATTATTCTAATATTAACAAAAAAAACAGATAATTAGCACGTATAATCAGGTTTTTTTATCCCCTATCTAGCACAATTTAAGGACAATAACAGAAAAAACCGACCATCTAACACTCTAGATGATCGGTTTTATACTATTTGGTATTAGATATTATCTATTGTACTGGATAAGATCTGGATTCCATTTATCCTTTGGTGTACTCTCCGAGTCTGGGTAGCCTATCGGAATAACACATAGAGGAACAATATTCTCTGGCAAATTCAACGTCTTCTGGACAAATGCCGTGCGCTCAGAGATAGGGTAGACCCCCGTCCAAACAGCGCCAAGTCCCATTGAGTGAGCCGCAAGCAGTAGGTTTTCGGTGCTAGCCGATAGATCCTGAACCCAATACTCTACGCCTTCGCCCTCGAATGTCTTTGTCAGATCGCCACAAGGGACAATCGCAAGTGGTGCCGAGGCTGTCATCTTTGCGAAAGGGAGATTTGCGCCCAACTCCTCCAAGATCGCCTTATCGTCGATCACCACGAAGAACCAAGGCTGTTTATTTCCTGCCGTTGGCGCTGCCATAGCCGCACGAAGCATTGTCTCGACCTTCTCGGGCTCTACGCTCTGAGAGGTGTATGATCTCACGCTTGTGCGTGTCATGATATTCTCGATTGTTCTATCCTCCGTCAATTTTGTCAGTCCATAAATTAATCCCACCTCAAACATCGCAAGCACTATAACAAAAAGAGCCGCCGCAGATATTAATACCCACTTTAAGGTCTTCATACGCTCTATCGCTTTTTGATGATCTCGCCACCATGATTGATCGCCATCTCGTTGTCTGGAAGTGTTTTCCACGCACGCTCAGGGAGCGATTTCTTGAGTCCCACCATCACGTTCTCCATCTCAACAACTGGACGAACCTTGAGGTATCCCCCCAGAATCATTGTGTTGAAGAGCTTAGCCTTACCCAAGCGACCACACTCCGCCGTTGCCTCGATAGAGTAGACCTCTATGTCGGTTCTCTGTGGAAGGCGAGTGATACCGTTAGTGTCGTAGATTAGCACGCCACCTGGTTTTATCATTGGCTCGAACTTATCCATCGATTGTTGGTTAAGGATGATCGCTGCATCGAACTCATGCGCAATTGGCGATGAGATCTTCTTATCCGACAGGACAACCGTCACGTTGGCAGTACCACCACGCATCTCTGGTCCATAAGATGGCATCCAAGTCACCTCGAAGCCCTGCATAACACCTGAGTAGGCCAAAATTTTACCCATCGAGAGGACACCCTGCCCTCCGAAACCTGCAATAATTAAAGTCTCTTTCATTTTGTCTCTACTCTTATTTAGTGGTTGTATCCTTGATGTCTCCAAGCTGGTAGTATGGCAGCATGTTCTCAGCCATCCAGTTGTTCGATGCTACTGGGGTCTGCTTCCAACCGCTTGAGCAGGTCGAAACCACCTCCACCATCGAGAAACCACCTCCATTCATCGAGTTCTCAAACGCCTTGCGAATCGCACGCTTACACTTGCGCACGTTTGCTGCGGTGTGAACACTCTGACGTGTTATATATGTTGCACCATCCAAAAGCGCCATCATCTCAGCGATCTTATATGGGTGACCGTTTAGTTGCGCATCACGTCCCGAAGGAGTTGTAGCGGTCTTCATCCCCAGAAGGGTAGTAGGCGCCATTTGACCTCCTGTCATTCCGTAGATTGCGTTGTTCACATAGATCGCAACGACACTCTCTCCTCGGGCTGCTGCGTGGATCGACTCTGCAGTACCAATCGCCGAGAGGTCACCATCACCCTGATATGTAAATACTAGATTCTCAGGCATCATGCGCTTAGCACCCGTCGCAACAGCTAGGGCACGTCCGTGAGCCGCTTGGATCCAGTCGATGTCAACATAATTATAGGCAAAAACGGCACATCCTACTGGCGAGACACCAATAGCCTTGTTCTCCATGCCCATCTCTTCGATAACCTCAGCTACAAGTTTGTGAATTGTGCCGTGGCTACATCCAGGGCAGTAGTGCATCACATTATCTGTGATTAGTTTTGGTTTGCTATAAACCACATTTTCTAGTTTTATATCTACCTCTGCCATTGCCTATTTCTTGTTAATTAATTTCTCTTTTAGTGCTTCGAAGATCTCATCTGGCGAGAAGATCATACCCCCCTGGCGACCGTAGTGCTCAACTGGAGCCACTCCATTGACAGCTAGGCGCACATCTTCAACCATCTGACCAGCGTTAAGCTCCGCCGAAAGGAACCCCTTAACACCTCTTTGAGCTAGCTCAGCGATAATCTTCGTTGGGAAAGGACAAAGCGTGATTGGGCGAAGAACCCCCACTTTGTAGCCCGCCTCACGTGCGATCTCCACTGTTCCAGAGCAGATACGTGCAGCAGAACCAAACGCCACAATAACATAATCTGCATCGTCACAATCGATCGCCTCGTAGAGAACCTCATTCTCAGCCATCGCCTTGTATTTCGCCTGAAGTCGGTGGTTAATCATCTCCATCTTCTCAGGTTGTAGCTCAAGTGATGTAACAACATTACGCTCTCTGTCGCTTGGCTTACCATACGCAGCCCACTCGCTATGCTCGGCAGCGATCTGCTCGTTAGTTAGGCGTGGTGACTGTGGCGCAAGGACCACCTTCTCCATCATCTGGCCAATAGCACCATCCGAAAGGATCATAGCTGGCACTCTATATTTAAACGCAAGGTCGAAACCTAGTGCTACGTGGTCGTGCATCTCCTGAACAGAGTTAGGAGCCAGAACAATCATCTGATAGTCACCGTGACCGCCACCCTTACACGCCTGGAAATAGTCTCCCTGCGATGGTTGGATAGTACCAAGACCTGGACCTCCACGCTGAACATTGATGATAAGGCAAGGGAGCTCCGCACCTGCAAGGTAGCTAATTCCCTCTGCCATGAGGCTAACACCTGGGCTCGACGACGATGTCATCACACGCTTACCTAGTGCCGCACCTCCATATAACATATTGATAGACGAAGTCTCAGACTCCGCCTGCAGAACAACCATCCCAGTACTCTCCCATGGACGTAGATCCATGAGCGTCTCCATAACCTCAGATTGTGGAGTGATAGGATAGCCAAAGTATCCATCGCAACCGTAGCGAATCGCAGCATGTGCAATCGCTTCGTTGCCCTTCATTAACATTATCTCTTTCTCTTCCATTTCTCTATTCTGATTTTTGGCGATATACTGTGATACAGCTATCTGGGCATATAATTGCGCATGATGCACACCCCGTGCAATCCTCTGGTTTTATCATTTGAGCAGTAGGGTAACCCTTACTATTCACCTCTGCTGAAAGCTCTAGAACAACGAATGGGCAGGCCGTAGTGCACACTCCGCACCCCTTGCAACACTCCTTGTCTACAACAACAGTTCCTTTAATTTTTGCCATATCTTATCGTTTGAATATTTCCTACAAATATACGAAAAATATTCTTTTTTATTTGACAGTTTCTAGAAAAATTACATTAACTAATTGTTAACACGACCTTTTGAAACACTCCCCTGCGGTCTTCTAGCGCCATAAAATACAGAGTCTCACATATTTGCAATATGCGAGACTCTCGTGTTAATATTTGTTAAATATATCCCCTATTCAAAGGTATGAATCACGACTCCAGAGCGTAGTTTTGGCTCAAACCATGTTGTCTTAGGAGGCATAATATTGTCCGTATCTGAGATATCCATCAGCTGTTTCATAGAGACTGGATAGAGCGCAAATGCCGCTGCCATCTCACCGCTATCAACACGCTGTTTCAAGGCGCCAAGACCTCTAATTCCACCCACAAAATCGACTCTCTTAGAGCGGCGCAGGTCGTCAATACCGAGGATCTTATCCAACACAAGATCCGAGAGAATTGTCACATCGAGTACACCAATCGGATCGTCATCGTTGTACGTTCCCTCTTTCGCAGTTAGGCTATACCACTCGCTGTCGATATACATCGAGAAGTTGTGTAGAGACGATGGGCGGTACTCCTCAGCGCCGACCTTCTCAATATCAAAACTAGCCGATAGCTTCTCGATCAACTCCTCCTTTGTCAAACCATTAAGGTCCTTCACTAGGCGGTTGTAGTCGATGATTTGCAGTTGATTAGCAGGGAACGAAACAGCCAAGAAGTAGCAGTACTCCTCTTCGCCCGTGTGGTTCGGGTTGTTAGCCATACACTCCTGACCAACACGTGCCGCAGCAGCTGTGCGGTGGTGACCATCAGCAACATACAAAGCAGGCACATCAGCAAAAAGCTCCGTGATACGGTCGTTAGTCGCCTTGTCTGTAACAACCCAGAAGTGGTGACCAAAGCCATCTTCAGCCACAAAATCGTAGTCCGCCTCGTGAGCTGCGACCCAATCTGCCACGATCTTATCTATCTGAGCATCCTCAGGATAGGCAAAGAACACAGGCTCGATATTCGCCTTTTGGTTGCGCACGTGAATCATGCGATCCTCCTCCTTGTCTGGACGTGTGAGCTCGTGCTTCTTGATCGCACCACTGAGGTAGTCCTCAAAGTGGCAGCACATAGCTAGACCATACTGCGTGCGGCCGTTCATCGTCTGAGCATAGATGTAGTAGTGCTCCTGCTCATCTTGACTCAGCCATCCATTAGCTCTCCACTTCATGAAGTTCTCGACAGCCTTCTCATAGACCTCGTCAGAGTGCTCATCGGCGATTGGATCGAAATCGATCTCTGGTTTGATAATGTGTAGCAAAGAGCGCTCTGTAGCCTCTGCTTTCGCCTCTACTGAGTTTAGAACATCATAGGGGCGCGACGCCACCTCTGCAGCATACTCTTGAGGTGGACGTACTCCTTGAAAAGGTTTAATTCGTACCATTTAATAGTTTGTAGGTTTATATTTGGGGGCACGCACCTAACCCCCATTGGTTATTAGTTAACTTGAAACTTATTATCGCCATTGAGCAACAACCCAACAGCCTGTCTTGCGGCAGCAACTCCTGCATTGAGATTAGCCTCGGCGGTCTCTGCTCCCATCTTTTTCGCCGTAGCAAATACTCTCTCGCCAAAGGCATCTGCCAGCCCCTGATAGTTCGATGGAGCAACGTCCGCAGCGTATTTAAGATCTGAGCGCTCACTCATCGCCCTCTCTAGCCCCTGCTCATCGATCACCTCCTTGCGAGCGGTGTTCACCACAACGGCCCCTTTAGGCATGCTCATCAAAAGATCATAGCCAACGCAGCCACGTGTAGAGTCCGTAGCAGGAAGATTTATCGAGATGTAGTTAGACTTTGCGTAGAGCTCCTCAGCGCTCGCAACGGGGCAAACACCCTCCTTCGTAAAGAGCGCCTCGTCAGTGACATACGGATCAAACGCTATCACATCCATACCCAATGCCTTAGCTTTGCGAGCCACCAACACCCCGATATTTCCATAGGCATGGATACCGAGCGTCTTACCCACAAGCTCCGAGCCCGTGCCTGGGGTGAAGCAGTTGCGAGACATGAAGATCATCATCGCAACACACAGCTCCGCCACAGCATTGGAGTTCTGACCAGGGGTGTTCATCACAACAACCCCATGAGCCGTTGCAGCAGCAAGGTCTACATTGTCGTAACCTGCCCCTGCACGAACCACAACCTTTAGGCTCTTCGCCGCATCGAGAACCTCTGCCGTCACTTTGTCGCTACGGATAATAAGCCCCTCGACATCTGCCACTGCACTAAGCAGTTCGGACTTGTCGCTATATTTTTCGAGCAGGACAAACTCCAGCCCCTTGTCTTGAATCACGCCCTTCATCTGCTCGACTGCGCTTGCAGCAAAGGGTTTTTCGGTTGCAATCAGTATCTTCATCACAGTCTCTATTTTACGTGCATTTTCTCAAACTCTTGCATACATGCGATTAGCGCCTCGACACTCTCCTTTGGTAGGGCGTTGTAGCACGAAGCTCTAAAACCACCCACTAGGCGGTGACCCTTAACCCCTGCCAAGTTGTGCGACTTCGTAAACTCTAGGAACTCAGCCCCTAGCGCCTCGTAGCCATCATTCATCACAAAGCAGATATTCATCATGGAGCGATCCTCCACAGCGGCCGTACCTTTAAATAGAGGGTTGCGCTCAACCTCAGAGTATAGCATCTGAGCCTTTTCGCGATTGTTCTTCTCAATAGCGTCAACTCCGCCCTGATTCTTAACCCAAAGCAAAACATCACGCATCACATAGATCGGGAATACTGGAGGGGTGTTGTACATAGAGTTGCCCTCGACGTGAGATCTAAAGTTCATCATCGATGGGAGCTCACGCACCTGCTTATCGAGCATATCCTCTCTGATGATGGCAAACGCCACACCTGCAGGACCTAGATTCTTCTGCGCACCGCCATAGATCATCGCATACTTCGAGATGTCGATCTTGCGGCTCAGAATATCCGAGCTTGCGTCTACGATTAGTGGCACCTCAGTGTCAATATTTGCAGGAAACTCTGTTCCATAGATTGTATTGTTGGATGTGATGTGTAGGTAGTCCAAATCCGCTGGGATGTCATAGCCCTTAGGGATGTAGTTGAAGTTCTGATCCTCAGACGATGCCAAAACCTGCACTTCGCCATAGAACTGCGCCTCTTTGATAGCCTTTTTTGCCCACACACCTGTATTTATATATCCCGCCTTCTTGCCAAGGAAGTTGGCTGGAATCTCATAGAAGAATGTGCTAGCACCGCCTCCGATGAAGAAGATTTTATAGTTTTCAGGGATCTCTAGCAGCTCACACAGCAGAGATTTAGCCTCTTCAAGCACATCTTCGAAATCGGGTGTACGATGCGAAATAGAGAGCAAGGAGAGTCCCGATCCATTGATATCTAGAATTGCTTTTGCAGCATTTTCGAGTACTTCTTGTGGTAGGATAGAGGGTCCTGCATTAAAATTGTGCTTTCTCATAGTGGTAAAATATTATTAATTATAGGTGACGTATCGTATAGAATATAGCAATACGCATTTATTAACTTTCGCACAAATATAACTTTTTTTTTCTAACTACATTCGAGTTTTTTAGTTTTTTTTGTATTCAATGGTCGATTTTTTGTTACGGTTTCGCCATCGCAACACCTTTACTATATATGTATCTATGTGTTACGATTTAAATAATTTATTTTTGCAGGTGTTGCAAATTCGGGATAAAAATACTATATTTGTTACTTTACATATCCCGTCATACAAACAAGAAATATTTTCATCATGAAGAGCATTTACAACAGAGAGATCAGCTGGCTTCAATTCAACGACAGAGTCCTGCAAGAGGCGCGCGATAGGAGTGTGCCGCTAATGCAGCGCCTTCGCTTCTTGGGGATATTCTCAAACAACTTGGATGAGTTTGTGAAGGTTAGGGTAGCGAACCTCATTCGCTTTTCACGCCATCGCCACAAAAACCCAATAAAAATGAGCGGAGGGCTCACGCCTGCGGAGCTCCTGCCAATGCTATACGAGAAGATGCACGATTCGCAGCGTGTCTTCAGAGAGACCTACAACAACATCCTCTCTGAGATGGAGCAGCAGGGCGTATATGTCATCAACGACAAGCAACTCAGCGACGAGCAGCGAGAGTTTTGTCGCGAGTACTTCTACTCGAAGGTCAACGGCAGTCTTGTACCGATAATCCTGCGCAAGAGCGTCGAGATACCATTCCTGCCCGATGGCAAGATCTACCTAGCAGTCAAGATGCAAGGGGCCAAGATCAACAAATACGCCGTAATTCAGGTGCCCGTAGATAGCTCTTCGCCACGCTTCGTGGTGCTACCTTCGGCAGAGGGGCGCACAGATGTGATCTTCCTAGACGATATAATTAGACTATTTCTCGACGATATTTTCTTCGTTTTCAGCTACGAATCAATCAGCGCCTACACCTTTAAGATTGTGCGAGATGGCGAGATGCCTCTAGACGACGATATATCTAAGAGCCTTGCCGAGAAGGTCTCAAGCAGCATCTCAAAGCGAGAGAAGGGTAAGCCCGTGCGTATTATCCACGACCACGAGATGCCACTCGACATGCTGGAGACCATAGCCAAGAAACTTGGGCTGAAGTCAATGTCTCAGTATGAGGGAGGTGGACGCTACCACCTAATGCGTGACTTGATGAAGTTCCCCAACGTTTTGCCACACCTCGAAAACAAGAACCCTAAGCCAATGTACCACCCGCTTATTGACCCTAGCGAGAGTATTATCAAGGTCATCAAAAAGCAGGATGTGCTGCTTAGCTATCCATACCACACGTTCGATCACTTTGTCGATCTGCTGCGTGAGGCTGCCATGGATCCACGTGTCGTGTCGATCAGCGTATCTCTCTACCGCACAGCACATAGATCGAAGGTAGTTAATGCGCTACTTAATGCTGTAAAGAATGGCAAATACGTCACAGCGATGGTCGAGCTAAAGGCTCGATTTGACGAGGAGCAGAACATACTAATCTCCGATCAACTGCAGAGCGGCGGCGTGAGAATCCTAACCTCGCAGGACACCCTAAAAGTACACAGTAAGATACTCCTAATTGAGCGTCGTGAGCAGACTGGAATCAAGGGATATGCCTACATCGGAACGGGTAATTTCAATGAATCTACAAGCAAGATATACAGCGACTTTGGACTCCTCACCTCAAACCAAACAATAGCTGGTGAGGTGCGCCGAGTTTTCGAGTTCCTGGAGAATCACCACAAGCACCCAGAGTGCAAGACCCTTTTGGTCTCGCCATACAACATGCGTAGCGGCATAGAGGAGCTGATAAACAACGAGATAAAGAGCGCCAAGAAGGGCAAAGAGGCTTATTTCTACGGCAAGTTCAACTCGCTCACCGACATTAAGATGATCGAGCTTCTCTACAAGGCATCGTGTGCGGGGGTTAAAATTCGCCTCATAATTCGTGGAGCATGCTGTCTTCAGACTGGCATCAAGGATCTGAGCGAGAACATCGAGATACGAAGCATCGTAGACAAATACCTGGAGCATGCAAGGATGATAATTTGCTGTAACTCAGGCAAACGCAAGGTCTACATATCGAGTGCCGACCTCATGCGCCGCAACCTCGACAGACGAGTGGAGGTGGCTGTGGGGATAACCGACAAGGCCATTGAGCGAACTTTGGTTGACTACTTCAAGATCCAATGGAGGGACAACGTAAAGGCTCGACTCACTCAAGCGCCATACGACAACAGATATATCCAAACAGAACAGACAGAGCAACACCGCTGTCAGGACGAATTATATGAATACTTTAAAGAGTTAAAATCAAATGAATCGTAAGACACTAGCAGCCATCGACATAGGATCTAACGCCATAAGATTGTTGATCAACTATATCGAAGAGGGGGATAATCTAAGCTTCAGAAAAGCGGCGTTTATCCGTGTGCCTATACGTCTGGGTGAGGATGTCTTCACCAAAGGCGAGATAGGCGAAGACAAGCAAGAGAGACTCACCAAGGCGATGATCTCATTCTCACACCTTATGAGCACGTTCAACGTCATGAAGTATCGAGCGTGCGCCACAAGCGCCATGCGTGAAGCTCGCAACGGAGCTCAAGTTGTGGAGCAGATCAAGCAGGCGAGCGGCATCTCAATAGAGATAATATCGGGCAAGGATGAGGCAAAAACCATCTTCGAGGCGGGAGGAATCTCAGGTATGATGAGTAGCAACAAGAGCTACATCTATGTCGATGTTGGAGGGGGTAGCACCGAGGTCACGTTATACTGCAACGCCAAGCGCATCTGCTCCGAATCTTTTGAACTCGGCACCGTTCGAGCGATCAGCGAGGGGCTAAACAAAACAACGATGCAGAGCTTCAAGGAGTGGCTAAAGACAGTCGCTCTGCCTCACAATCCAATAGCGATTATTGGTTCGGGAGGTAACATAAACAAGATCCACAAACTCCTCGGCAAGAAGGAGCACGAACCACTGTATTATGTCGAAACTCGCCTGCTGTACAACCAACTGGAGGATATGACATACGACGAACGCATCGAGAAAATGGGGCTAAACAGCTACCGTGCCGATGTTATTGTCCCTGCTCTAAAGATCTTCCTCACAGTGAGTAAGTGCTGTCGTATCAACGAAATAGCGGTGCCGAAAGTGGGGCTCGCAGACGGTGTTATCCATCAGTTATACAGGGAGCACTTCAAGTAGCGCATAGGCACGGCAAATAACAGAGAGAGGGATTTTTTCAAAATATTTGAAAAATCCCTTTTTTTTATCTACATTTGCCATATTGATAGTATATAATGTATGAATTGGCTTTCAGACCTTTTTTTCAATCAAACAGCTTTTCAAGCCGTCGCAGTCATATCGCTCATATCTGCCGTTGGGCTGATTTTTGGGCGCATTAAAATCGGGGGAGTATTTCTCGGCACAGCCTTCATCTTCTTTGTCGGCATTGTGGCGGGGCACGTTGGGCTCGCCATCGATCCCGAAATCACAAACTATATCGAGAGCTTCGGACTCGCACTTTTTGTCTACGCACTGGGACTGCAGGTGGGACCAGGTTTTTTCAACGCCCTCAGAAGCGACGGAACGAGGGTGGTGGGTCTCTCAGCTATGGTCATCCTGCTTGGTACGGGCATGGCGGTGCTTTGCGCCGAGATCTTCGACATTTCGATGGTGGCGATGGCAGGTGTTCTTTGTGGTGCAACTACAAATACACCAGCGCTTGGAGCGGCTCAACAGACCCTCATTCAGCTAGGAATCGAATCCAACACCTCGGCGCTAAGTTGTGCCCTCACATACCCTCTAGGGGTGGTTGGTGTGATCCTCGCCCTTATTGTTATCCGCAAACTTTTTGTGCGCAAAAGCGATCTTCCTGTCGAGCAAAATACAAAGCGCAACGCACCTTTCATTGCTGAATTTTTGGTTACAAATCCAGCTCTTTTCGAAAAGAGCGTGATGGATATTGCACACCTTAACCACACCCATAAGTTCGTAATCTCACGCATTTGGCGAGACAACAGGGTCACAATCCCCACATCGGAGTGCCTGCTTCACAAGGGCGACCACCTGCTTGTAATCACCGCACAACACGATGTCGACGCACTGACGATGATCTTTGGAGAGCGTGCACAGAAGGATTGGAACGCTACGGATGTTGACTGGAATAAGGTTGACGACAGCCAACTCGTATCGCAGAGAATCGTTGTTACTCGCTCCGAGATCAATGGCAAAAAACTCGCATCTTTGCGCCTGAGAAACAACTACGGAATCAACATCACACGAGTTTATCGCTCAGGTGTTGAGCTACTTGCAACGCCTGATCTCATGTTGCAGTTTGGCGACCGTCTCACAGTTATTGGAGAGAAAAAATCGCTCAAAGAGGTGGAGAAAATTCTTGGTAATGCAGTGCAAAACCTCGATGAGCCAAACCTTGTGGCGATATTTATTGGTCTTGTTTTGGGTATCACGCTCGGAAGTATACCGTTCGCCATTCCAGGGATCGACCTGCCAGTCAAGCTAGGAATCACGGGCGGACCTATCATCATCGGTATCTTGATCGGTGCTTTCGGACCTCGCCTGCACATGATTACATACACCACACACAGCGCCAATCTCATGATGCGTGCGCTGGGACTGTCGATGTACTTAGCGTGCCTTGGGCTCGATGCTGGAGCGGAGTTCTTCGACACGATAGTGCGCCCCGAAGGGCTTGTGTGGCTGGGACTTGGCTTTGCGCTAACGCTGATCCCTGTCCTTATCGTTGCGCTTATCGCACTCAAAATCTTCAAGATCGACTTCGGAACCGTGAGCGGACTTTTATGCGCAAGCATGGCAAACCCGATGGCTTTGAACTACGCAAACGACACTATCGAGGGCGATCGTCCATCAATTTCATACGCCACATCCTACCCAATAAGCATGTTCCTAAGGGTTCTAATCATACAGCTTCTACTGATGTGGTTTTACTAAAGCATGAGATACAAAAAAGCCCTGCAAACTAAATTGCAGGGCTTTTTTTGCACCACTATATTGGTGATTTAAAAGTCTTTAGCTCGTGCTACGGGAGCAACATCTAGTGTTGAGAATTGCCCCTGCTTATACCTGTATAGTCCCGACACGGCGATCATCGCCGCGTTGTCTGTCGTGAACTTAAACTCAGGGATAAACGTGCGCCACTTGCGCTTAATGCCCTCTGCAGCCACTGCATCTCGGAGCCCCGAGTTTGCAGATACACCCCCAGCGATTGCTATATCTGTGATGCCCGTCTCCTTGGCTGCCAACACCAATTTATGCATCAGAATCTCGATAATCGTGTGCTGAAGTGAGGCGCAAAGATCCTCTTTGTTTTGCTCTACAAAGTCTGGATTCTCAGCAACCTTATCACGAAGCGTGTAGAGGAACGAGGTCTTTAGTCCCGAAAACGAGTAGTTGTAGCCATCGATGCGAGGGCGTGCGAATTTGAACGCCTCCTTGTTCCCCTCCTTCGCTAGTCGATCAATGACTGGGCCACCAGGATAGGGTAGATCCATCACCTTTGCGCACTTGTCGAACGCTTCACCCGCTGCGTCATCGATCGTTGAACCGATAATCTCCATCTCCAATGGCGAGTCCACACGGATAATTTGAGTGTGTCCTCCGCTCACTAAAAGGCATAAAAATGGAAAGTTTGGGTGCGGGAGTTCTCTCTCTGGCAGATCAATAAAGTGCGAGAGAATGTGCCCCTGAAGGTGGTTCACCTCCACAAGTGGAATGTTGTGCGCCAACGACAATCCCTTTGCAAATGAGACTCCTACGAGCAAGGAACCCAGCAGACCAGGGCCTCGTGTGAAGGCTATGGCATCGAGTTTGTCTGCTGTAATACCAGCCTCCTTGAGTGCTGTGTCGACTACTGGAATTATGTTTTGTTGGTGGGCACGTGATGCCAATTCTGGGATAACGCCGCCATATTTTACGTGTACAGCTTGAGATGCTATCACATTGGATAGCAACGTGTTGTTGCGGATGACAGCAGCGGATGTGTCATCGCAAGATGATTCTATACCTAAGATTGTAATATCCATCGCTTGGAAATTCGTTTTTTCAAGTAATTTAATTAAATTTGCAGGTTGTAATACAAGATAATGCGCAAAGGTATAAAAATATTGGGAAAAATTGTCGCTTTCACGATTTTGTTGGCGATAATTATTCCTGTACTCCTAACTCTGATGCTTGGTTTACCCTTTGTTCAAAACTTTGTGGTAGACCAGGCCACAGCCTATATATCGCATAATCTCGAAACAGAGGTCAGCATCGACAGAATATCGATCAAGGGCATCAGAAAGATACACCTAGAGGGATTCTATGTTGAGGATTATGAGAAAGATACGCTCATGTACGCAGGGAGTGTAGATGCCTATTTCGCACAATTTGGACTCCGTGGCGGAGGGCTTGTCATAAACGATGTTGAGATTGACAACGCACGCCTATTCTTGCGCCAAACCCCTAGTGGTGACATGAATATACGCCAAGTTGTGACTCGACTCAACAAAAACAAAGATAAGAACAAAGTTCCTTCGTTCAAACTCGAGATCGATCACGGAGAGGTTCGCAACCTAGAATTTAGGCTTGAGCGAGATACTATCATCCCCTACAAGGGCGGGGTAGACTACACCGACATGGTGGTGAGAAATATATCGGGGCAGATCTCCGACTTCCGCATCAATGGCACCGACATAACAACAACCATCGAAGCGATGTCGGCGACAGAGAAGAGTGGATTCGTTGTGAGCGAATTCTCTTCAGAATTTGCGCTCGGACAGGGCAAGCTACACCTAGAAAATGCCCTGCTGCGCACACCAAGCAGCGATGTAAGGATAGATCACGCCAGACTCGATGGTCGTGACTGGCCGCAATACAAGTATTTTATCGACAGTGTCCAGCTCGATGTGAAGAGCAATAACTCTCTGCTCACCAGCCACGATGTTGCGTTCTTTGCGCCGACACTAAAGGAGTGGAATATCACTCTAGAGGATCTGACAACACAGATGCAGGGCACAGTGCGAGACTTCAAGGTCGATGTGCCACATGTGCGATATGGCGAGAGCTCTACGCTCAATCTTACGGGTAGCGTGAAGGGTCTGCCTGAGATCGAAAACACCGATTTCAACATCGTCCTAAAGCAACTACACGCTAAGGCTAGTGATGTCGATGCACTGCTCGATGGCGTTGGTGCCCCTATCTCCGACACAACGATGTTGATGGTGGGAAGAGCTATGCCACTCAATGCACAGGGGGATTTCAGCGGAAATTTGAGCAACTTCAGAGCTGGTGTTGTCACAACATCTGATATTGGAGCAGTTGAAGCAAGAGTTGAGATGGCAATCCTAAACGACTCACTGCAAAACATAAACACAAAAGTCAATACTACTTCGTTTGACCTTGGCAAGCTACTAAATAATAGCAAACTCGGTGAGGTGACATCCGAAGTAGTGATCGATGGTCAGATGGCTAAGGGGCTTGTTAATGCGCACATATCAACCCTCATATCACGTGCCGACATCAACGACTACGTGGCACAAGACATCTCGCTAAGCGGTGATCTTGTTCACAAATCCTTCGACGGACGCCTAGTCTCCAACGACAAGAACATCAACTTTGTGCTCGACGGAATGTTTGATCTCAACTCCTCGATTCCATACTATGATTTCGATATGGATATCAACCACGTAGATCTTGTCGCGCTGAATGTAAATCGACGTGACAGCGTGTCGACCCTCATGGCGAGAGTTCAAGCACGTGCAGGAGGTAGCTCACTGGACAATATCAACGGTCGAGTGGAGGTTCTCGATGCGATATACTGCTACAACGACTCTATAATCTTCTCGAACAAGATATCACTCCTTGGACGAAATAGCGAAAATAGTAAGCTCGTGGAGCTAAACTCCGACTTTATTGACGCTACGTTCAAGAGCCGCACATCATACAAAGACGTTGTGAATTACCTAAAGCACAACCTCAGCCGATATGTGCCAACACTCTTTGAACCAACAAAAAAGCCTGAGTTCAACAACTCACTAATGAATAGCAGCGACAACTTCTCGCTCATCACAGTCAACGTCAAGAGTATCAACTCTGTAATGAACGCCATCTCACACGGCTTGGAGGTAGCAGATGGTGCGAACCTGCGCATTCTATTCAACCCTACGAGCGACAATTTATCGCTCAGAGCGGCCTCCGACTATGTTGAGCGTGCCGACATGCTGGCAACCAACATCAGCATCAACGCCACCAACAGCGGCGACTCGCTGTCGTTCTACGCCTCTGCTGAGGATATGTTCCTTGGGCGAATCATGATGCCAAATCTCAGCATCAACGGTAGCGCCTCTGAGGGCAAAATACACACTTCTGTTGGCTTCAACGACAAACAAAACGACGCATCGGGGCGCATAGGTCTTACTGCCGAGATAGACAGAAACCCACTCACAGGCAAAGAGAGGGTAGATATTAGCATCCTCCCATCGCATTTTTCTCGCAGAAATCAATCTTGGAGCATCTATGCCGATGGCATCCTCTATGAGCCACACAAAACAGTGGTGGATGGGTTCTACATACGAAACAACGAGCAGAATCTTCACATTGATGGAATACTCTCCGCCGACAACACCGACTCGCTGAACGTCGCAATGGATAACTTCGACATGGCTCCGCTCTCGCAGTTCATCAGCAGCATTGGGTATGGTGTGGAGGGGCGCACAAGTGGTTATATCAAGGTAAAATCGGCGCTTCGAGATATTGAGCTAGTTGCTCGACTCGGCATAGATAGCGCCACTGTCAACGATGTGCCTATCCCCGACTTGCTACTGCAATCTAAGTGGGACAACCCAACCAAGAGGGCGAGATTTATGGTGACCGAGCAGGTAGCGCTAGATACTGTCGTTAGGGGCTACTTCGCTCCCGCTAAGGGCGAATACTTCGCTCAGGTGCATATCGACAGCCTTAACATGGCGCTCATTGGCCCTATTTTGGATGGCATAGTCTCCGATACGAAGGGCTCGACTTCGCTCGACGCTACGCTTCACGGCCAAGGTCGTGATCTAGAGTTCTCGGGCGACATCACAGTGCGAGATCTATCTACGGTTGTGGACTTTACGAAGGTGGAGTATAGAGTTCCCTACGCAAAACTATCGGTGAAGAACAATAAATTTAGCGCCGAAAGAGTCCCTATCTTCGACACCGAGGGCAACGAGGGGCAGATAGATATGCACCTGAGCCTAGAACAACTCTCAAACATTGCGTACAGTCTGAAGCTCGACCTCAAAAATATGATGGCGCTAAACACAACACCTCGAGACAACGATCTATTCTATGGTAAGGTCTATGGTTCGGGGCAAGTAGATATTTCGGGCGATAAACTGGGGGTGAAGATGAACATCGTTGCATCGACCGACAACAACTCATCGTTTGCCATGCCGCTGTCGGGAAAGACAAACATTACGAACGCTGATTTCGTGAAATTCGTAACCCCAAAGAGCGAGCAAGATCCTAGTAACTATCTAGCACGCCGCAAGATGATATATGAGCGCAAACAGCGCAAACAGACTCAGGGCGGTGGTGCGATAGATATAGGAATGACCATAAATGTCAAACCCAACACCGACTTCCAGCTAGTTGTCGATCCTGCAACAGGGGATATAATCAGTGGACGAGGAAACGGGGTTCTAAACCTGCAGATCAATCCAAAGGATAATGTGTTTGAGATGTATGGCGACTACACAATCACGGAGGGTAACTACCAGTTCTCGCTGCAAAACATCGTCAACAAGCACTTCCAGATAGCTGAGGGATCGATGATTCAGTGGACGGGAGACCCTATCGATGCTCGATTGGACATCAACGCTATATATAAGGTCAAGGCATCGCTGCAACCACTTCTGCTGGGTACAACATCTAGCAACGTATCGTATCGTGCCGTGCCTGTGAACTGTATAATCCATCTTGGCGATAGATTATCTCAACCATCAGTGAGCTTCGATGTCGAGGTTCCAGATGCAGACACCGAGACCCAAGCGGCTGTCTCTACTGCACTTGCAACGCCAGAATCACGTGACAAGCAGTTCCTTTTCTTGTTGATTTTCAACAGCTTTATGTCAGAGGCAAATAGTGCGCTCACTAGCGACATAGGGGCTACGGCAACGACTGCCACAGGTCTTGAGCTACTCTCAAACCAACTTAGCTCGTGGCTCTCGATGGATGATTTCAACCTCAATCTCAGGTACCGCACCAACGTGGAGGTGGGAGATCAGGTCGATGTTGGTTTCTCGAAGAGTATCGTTAACGATAGACTCTTCATCGAGCTGGAGGGCAACTACCTCATTGACGACAAGCAGGCACAAGGCAATAGCACGCTCAATCAGGTGTGGGGCGAGGCATACGTGACATGGTTGATCGATCCAGGAGGGGCACTTCGCCTCAAGGGCTTTACACAGACCATCGACCGCTTCGACGAGAACCAAGGTATGCAGGAGACTGGGGTCGGAATATACTATAAGGAGGATTTCAACAACTTCCCAGACCTTGTGCGTAGAGTAAGGGAGCGATTCTCCAACGAGCAGAGGCGTGAAGAGCGTAAGGCTAGGCGTGAGCAGCGAAGAGCGCAGGCTGACGCTCAACAAAATACAGACGAAGAGAAAGAACAAAACTCAAATAATTAAATAAATTTAAACTAAACTATGATTACATTTTTGCAGACTGCGACAGGTGCAGTAAACGAAGGAGTTCAGGCGGCGGTTGAGACTGTTGCAACTGAGGGTATCCAAATGTCTCTATGGGAGCTATTTACTAAGGGTGGATGGTTGATGTGGCCACTTCTTGCGCTTGGAGGCGTTACAATATTCATCTTTGTGGAGCGCTTCTTGGCTATTCGCAAAGCTTCGGTGCTTGATATGAACTTCATGAACCGTATTCGCGACTATATCTCTGACGGCAAAATCGGAGCAGCAGTGAACCTATGCAAGCGTACAAATACACCTATCGCACGCATGGTGGAGAAGGGTGTTGAGAGAATTGGTCGCCCAATGAGCGATATTCAGACAGCTATCGAGAACGTTGCAAACCTTGAGGTTTCGAAACTTGAGAACTCACTACCTTTCCTTGCGACCATCGCTGGAGGTGCTCCGATGATCGGTTTCTTGGGAACAGTTCTAGGTATGGTGGGAACGTTTATGGATATGTCCGCAGCGGGTGGAACTGTCGATATGGCGGTACTATCGGGAGGTATGTATGTTGCGATGGTGACAACAGTAGCAGGTCTTATCGTGGGTATTCCTGCATACTTCGGCTACAACTACCTTGTGGCACGTATCGAAAAACTAGTGTTCCAAATGGAGGCGAACTCTATCGCATTCATGGATATTTTGAATCAACCAGTACAAAAATAGTAGATCATGGCAATTAAAAGAGGATCAAAAGTAGACAAATCATTCTCGGCATCGTCGATGACCGACCTGATGTTCCTACTCCTGTTGTTCTTGCTCATAGCTACTACGCTAATCAATCCTAACGCTTTGAAACTCACGCTACCACAGAGTTCAAATCAACTAAAGGATAAAGCAATGACAACGGTGTCTATTCAGGATGACGGAGGCAAGTATCGCTACTTTGTGGAGCTTGAGGATGTGGGTTCGATTGAGGGTGTGCGCCAAGCGCTGACACTACGCCTTGAGAACCAAGAGGACGCAACAGTTTCACTACACTGCGATAAAAGTGTTGCAGTTGATGAGGTTGTCAAGGTGATGAACATCGCCCGTGACAACAAGTATAAGCTCATCTTGGCAACGTCACCAAACTAAATTTTAGCAAAATGCACTATTATAACCCGAACGATCGCCGCCCACGAAGATGGGCACTAATCTCAGCACTAATCTACGCATTGGTGCTTGGGGTGTCGTTCTCTGTGGTTAATTTTGACTTCAATGCCAATATCGAGCAGAACAACGAGATTGTCATTGACTTCACGGAGCCTCCCACTCCAGAGCCTCCACGCCCACCTGCAAAGCCCACTGTACAGCCACGTGAACACGATGTGGTTGACCCTGTGGAGCAGACTCAGCAGGTGACAGGCACCGACGAGAAGACTCAGACTGTCAATCAAAAAGCACTCTTCAAGATGAACAAGGGGGGTGCCGATGAACCTGACAATGTGGGAAATCCTCGTGCCGAAGAGGGCGAAGAGGATAAAGCAAGCGGTACTGGAGGGGGCTTGAACCCCGACGGTTTCGATCAGCTCGACCAGGGGCTTCAGGGACGAGGACTAATCGGCTCGCTTCCTAGACCAAGGCAACCAGACAACCTATCGGGTATAGTTGTAGTCTTCGTCAGGGTAGATGCAAAGGGTAATGTCACCTCAGCTACATTTGAGCAGCGAGGCTCCACAGTACCTCCAGGCAACCCTCTAGTTCAGGCAGCTATAGCTGCTGCTAAGCAGGCACGATTCACAGAGAACTCTGCGCCAATACAGGGCGGACGAATAACTTATGAATTTAAGTTAGATTAATATGAACACAACACTAAGAGCATCTATCTTGCTGTTTTTCTTTGCAATAGCAGGATTACTTAAAGCAGAGGAGCTGCCAAACGGGCCGCTCCTTGCGATGGGAGAGGTACAACACAACTTTGGCGATATAGAGCGCCGTGGAGGTGACGTGCAAGCTAAGTTTGCCTATACAAATATAGGCAATGAGCCACTGGTCGTCATCAGCGCTTCGGTGAGCTGTACTTGCACCAAGGTTAAGTTCTCACGCAAACCGCTAGCACCAGGCAAGACAGATACTCTAAGAGTGACATATCAACCACGCAAGCAACCACTAGGTCGCATGCACCGCATTATCAAGATTGCATCGAACTCCGCAGGTGGAGCACAATCTTTCGTGATAAGCGGCAATGTGGTGGATAACAAATAATTGAATAATTTACAAACGAGATGAAAACACTATTTTCAAACTGTATTGTAGTACCTATGACGGCCGAGAGTGCGCAGAATGCGACATTCAAGGGTTGGGTAGGTGTGATCGACAGAAGAATCGCATTGGTGACAGACAATGCACAAAAAGCAGAAGAGTTCAAGGCAGAGCATCCTGATCTAAAGGAGATTGACTGCACAAATAAGGTAGTAATGCCTGGACTTATCAATACACACGCACACGTAGCGATGACACTCCTGCGTGGTTATGCCGATGATCTAGCTCTGATGGAGTGGCTAAATAATCACATCTGGCCATTCGAGGGCAAGCTTACAGCCGAGGATATTATGGTCGGAATGGAGCTCGGAATCGCAGAGATGCAGCTCGGTGGCGTAACATCTGTAATAGATATGTACTGGCACGAGGATCGTTGTGTGGAGGTAGCTGAGCGCATGGGAATGCGTGCACTTCTAGGTTGTAGCTACCTTGACGGCATGGTCGAAGGTTTTGAGAAGACTCTCGAAAAGGCTGTTAAGGCGGCTGAGGGGTCGAACGTGGTGAGAATCGCTGTTGCACCTCACGCACCATACACCACATCGCCTGAAAATATGCAACTCGGAAAGAGACTCAGCAACGAGATCGGAACTCCGTTTATCACGCACATCGCTGAGACTCAAGACGAGATCGCAATCATCAATGAGCGATACGGCAAAACACCTGTTGAGCATCTCAACGACATAGGAGTCTTGGATAGCAACACGCTAGGTGCTCACTGTGTATATCTCAACGACAGCGACATCGAAATCATGAAGCAGACAGGCGCAATCGTGTCTCACAATCCGCAGAGCAACATGAAGTTGGCGAGCGGAACTGCACCAATACATGAGATGACTAAGCGTGGGGTAATCTGCGCCTTGGGAACTGACGGTACAAGTTCGAACAACGACCATGATATGTGGGAGGAGATGCGCTCAGCATCGTTCCAGCAGAAGCTAGCCACTTTGGATCCTAAAGCTACACCTGCGTATGAGACTCTAAAAATCGCAACTGTAAACGGAGCTCACGCTATGGGAATGGCTGGCGAAATAGGTATCCTTAAAGAGGGTGCACTAGCAGATATCATCGTTGTCGATATGCTCAAGCCACACCTTCAGCCTCTACACGACGTAGTAGCAAACTTGGTTTACTGTGCCAAGCCTTCGGATGTAGTGAGTGTGATGATCGACGGGCGATTTGTTGTCGAAGGCGGTGAGATCCTAACTTCGGACCTCCCAAAACTCTACAACAGAGTCAACGATGTTGTAACTCGTGTAAAGAGTGAACTAGGGAAATAAAGCCGTTCACATTGAGCAACTTAAAGCGTGGGGTAGAGATACTTCACGCTTTATTTTTTCAATCTCTCAGGTGTTAAGCACATCACAGCGGTGCTCATAAAGATAAGTCCTGCAAGCCAATAAAATGATTGACCACGGCTATCCTCGGGGTGTGTGACTTGTAGTATTAGTCCTAGAAGTAGGAAGAAGTATGGAAAGTAGAGACCTTTTCTAAAGAAGCGTCGCAAGCGATCAGGCATCACAAGTTCTCGACCCAATATTAACGCAATAAATATAATGACCATAGAGACCAAAGCTATGAGCATTAACCCTACCGATGAGTAGTAGATCGCATCACAGACCCCTTTGGCTAAAAAATTTAGCACCAACAGCGGAAGGATTGTTGCAGAAAGTGCTTCAAGAATTTCATTATTAAAGATATTACTGATAATAAGTTTTTTGTCCGACATACTCTTTGCTAATTTAATGATCGCACAAAGATAACGTTTTAATTAAAAAAGGTTGCAATAAATTGCAACCTTTTTTTTGATGTCTCAATAGAGAGTCTATTTTGAAGAATTAAACGCATCAACTCCCGCACGCAGGAAATCAACATAATCCTCAATGTCTGTATCATAGGCACGAGGCTCGGTGAGTATTGCACCGTCTGTACCCTGCAAGATATAATATGGTTGAGCATTTATACCAAATGTCTTCTGTGCCCAATATGAGTTGATTTTACCCAACGTCTTCAGCACACGACCGTTATCCGCTGTCACCCACTCCGAAGCTGGAACTTCGTCCTTCTCGTCCATATATATAGCCACAATCACATAGTCCTCATTCAAGATGCGGTTAACCTCAGGGTCGCTCCACACCTGCTGCTCCATTTTACGGCAGTTAGGGCACGTGTGACCCGTAAAGTCGATAAGAAGCGGCTTGTTGACACTCTTTGCGTATGCCATTGCCTCGTTGTAATCGTAGAAGCCTTTTAGATCGTTTGGCATAGCCTTGCCAATCAGATCTGCATACTTCACCTTTAGTGGCATGCCCGAATGTGACGCTGAGACAGCACCTCCGCCACCACCTTGCTTAACCACATAATCTTGAGTCTCAAGCGGCGGCAACCATCCAGAAAGCGCCTTAAGTGGAGCACCCCACATACCTGGGATCATATATACAACGAATGTGAATGTCGTAATCGCAAGCGCTAGACGACCCACGCTAACAGTCTTAATCTCAGTGTCATGAGCAAAACGAATCTTACCCAACAAGTAGAATCCTAGAAGCGTAAATACTACAATCCATGCCGCAAGGAACACCTCACGATCGAGGATGTGCCAGTCGTATGCAAGGTCTGCAACGCTAAGGAATTTCAGTGCCAAGGCAACCTCGATAAAACCAAGAACCACCTTCACCGAGTTCAACCATCCGCCACTCTTTGGCAGGTTGTTCAAAAGGGTAGGGAAGAACGCCACAACAACAAAAGGCAGTGCAAATGTTGCTGAGAATATGAACATTACAAGGATTGGCTCCCAGAACACCTCACCCGAAAGCGACTCGATTATCACCGAACTAACGATAGGTCCTGTGCACGAGAACGACACCAGCACCAATGTTAGGGCAAGGAAGAAAATTCCGAAAAGACCACCTTTATCAACCTGCTTGTCGGTCTTCGTTGTCCAAGAGCTAGGTAGCTTAATGTCGAACGCACCGAAGAACGAGATCGCAAAGACGATAAACACGATGAAGAAGATTGTGTTTGGTAGCCAGTGAGTTGCAAGCTCGTAGAAGATATCGGCTGTGATGTTTTCACCTCCTGCAAATCGTGTAATCAACACCAACACCGCAATAGGCACCGTATATAATAGCACGATGAATAGTCCATACATAAACGCGCGGAAACGCCCCTGAGCTGGGCTGTCGCTCCCCTTCACGAAGAATGACACAGTCATCGGAAGCATTGGGAACACGCACGGCGTTAGTAGCGCCAATAGAGCAGCGAGGATCGTTGTGATAATACTACCTAGCATCGATGTAGAGCCATCCGTCTTGCTCTCTGTCGATACAGTTGGCGCAGCCTGCTCAGCTTCAACTGGCGCAGCAGCAGCCTGATAGTCAAACTCATCTACTCGTGTCAGGGCAGTGCCCGCAACCAACTCAGCGATATACTCCTTGTCGGTTGGAGGCATACACGTCGTTTCGTTGCACGCCATCCACTCTACGAGGAACTTTATCGTTGCTTTGTCCGCTGTGAGCTTTATGTCTTGCACAAAAGTGACATCTCCGCTATATTTACCGATCTCCATATCGAAAATGTAGTCCATTTTTCGGACTGACTTTTCGATCGAGTAGGTCTCGCCAACGAACTCAACACCCTGAGCTGGTTCGAAATCAAAGCGAGTAGAGTTTGGACCTCCGTCATACTCCTCCATGTCGTAGATGCCCCAACCGCTCTGAATTTGAGCCGTTACTTTGAGCTGATAATTATTGTCGCCAGTGTGCGTAATTTCGGGCTGTAGCCACGTGACTTGATCTTGCGACTGCGCGACAGATGTGGCGAACAGTGCAAAAATAAATAAAATGAGTTTTTGCATAATATTTTGGTTTATTTTCTTGTTAGCGTAAAATCGAGGGTAAATATAATAATTATTTTTTATATATTAAACACTTTTCATAAGAGGTCTAGTATATTGATTATTAAAAATATTAACTAAAACTTGTTCTTTTGTGATAAAATACATATATTTGCCATACTTCATCGTAAGCAATTCGGCCTAGTCGGGTTGCTTTTGTGTTAGATTGTAATTTGAAAAAAAATGGAAAAAAAATATAGATTTGAGACCCTACAGGTGCATGCAGGGCAGAGTGTCGACAAGACAACTGGCGCTAGAGCACTACCTATATATCAGACATCGTCATACGTTTTTGACAATACGGAGCACGGAGCAAAACTTTTCGCTCTGGAGCAGGCTGGAAACATCTACACCCGACTTGGAAACCCGACAACTTCAGCCTTCGAGGAGCGCATAGCAGCGCTAGAGGGCGGTGTGGCAGCCGTAGCGACCGCTTCGGGAATGTCGGCGGAGCTGATGGCGATTCTCAATGTTGCCCAAGCAGGTGATAATGTCGTTTCTACCTCTTATTTATATGGTGGAACCTTCACGCTGATGAAGTACACACTCCCAAGAATGGGCATCGAGACTCGATTTGCACAGGGCGACAACCCCGAAAGCATAGCTCAACTAATAGATGAGAACACAAAGGTTATATATCTGGAAACCATTGGTAATCCAGAGTTCAACATTCCTGACTTTGAGGCTATCTCAGCGATTGCTAAATCTCATGGAATAGCTCTCTTTGTGGATAATACTTTTGGTGCAGGCGGTTACCTTTGTCAACCATTCAAATGGGGCGCAAATGTGGTTATTCACTCCGCAACAAAGTGGATTGGAGGGCACGGAACGACTCTCGGGGGCGTGATTGTCGATGGAGGAAACTTCGATTGGGGCAATGGACGCTACCCACTCCTGAGCGAACCATCGGAGAGCTACCATGGCTTTGAATACCTAAAGAATTGCGGTAGCTTAGCCTATGCAATTCGCTTAAGATGTGAGGTTTTACGAGACATGGGCGCATGCATTAGCCCATTCAACTCATTCATGCTAACCCAAGGATTAGAGACTCTATCACTGAGGGTTGAGCGATGCACAGAGAATGCTCTTGGAATTGCGCAATGGTTGGAGTCACATCCTAAGATTGAACAGGTTAGCTATCCAGGGCTAAAGAGTAGTAAATATAACTCGCTTGCGGAGAAATACCTCCACAATGGCTTTGGCGGGGTACTCTCTTTTCGCATAAAGGGAAACATGAGCCAAACGGCAAAATTCACTGATTCATTGCAACTTGTAAGCCTGCTAGCGAACGTGGGCGATGCAAAGAGTTTGATTATACACCCAGCATCCACAACCCACGCTCAACTCACCGAACAGGAGATGGCAACAGCGGGAGTCTATCCAAATTTGTTGCGATTCTCAGTGGGAATTGAACATATAGACGATATAAAAGCGGATATTGAGCAGGCTCTAAATCAGATCTAAAATGGAAGCGCAGATATACATACACAACGAGGGCTTACAACTTGAGCTTGGGGGCTATATCCCTGAGCTCAAGATCGCATATCACACCTATGGAGAGCTGAATGCCGACCACAGCAATGTGATATGGGTGTGTCACGCCCTGACAGCCAACTCCGATGTTGCCGATTGGTGGCCTCGCACCGTTGAGCAGGGCAGATTCCTCGACCCAACTAAACATTTTATCATCTGCGCAAACATTCTCGGCTCTCACTACGGAACAACGGGACCACTCCACGAAAATCCAGAGACAAAATCTCCATACTATGACGATTTTCCACGCTTCACGATTCGTGATATGGTCTCAGCACATGCAATTTTAGCCAAATCACTAGGCATCAACAAAATATCAACACTCATCGGAAGTTCCGTTGGCGGATTTCAAGCGATTGAATGGGCTGTGTGTGAGCCCGATATGATAGATAAGCTCGTGTTGATTGCTACATTAGACAGATCAACACCCTGGAACATAGCCATTAACGAAACTCAGCGAATGTCGATTCAAGCCGACGAAACATTTGGGCAACCTCATGCTGATGCTGGCATGAAGGGGCTTGCTGCAGCACGTGCAATAGGGCTGCTAACATACAGAGGAGCAGCTGGATACGACCTAACACAAAAAGACACCGAAGAGCTTCCTGAGTGCAATCGTGCCGCAAGCTACCAGCGGTATCAGGGCGATAAGCTATGTCGCAGATACAATGCCTACTCATACTTTTCGATACTGAATGCCTTTGACACTCACGATGTTGGACGAGGCAGAGGGGGCATAAACAACGCCCTCAGCACCATCAAGGCGAGAACACTTGCAGTAGGAATCACCACCGATCTGCTGTTTACTTGCGAGCATATCAAGCAGATGAGCGACACGATCCCAAATAGTCGGTTCGAGCAGATCGATTCCGAGTTTGGACACGATGGTTTTTTGATCGAGCACGAGAAACTAAACAACATACTATACAACTTTATACAAACGAAATAAATATCTAAATATGAGCAAGATAAAGATAGGGCTATTTGGCTTTGGCGTAGTAGGACAAGGCATATACAAGGTAGTAAATAAGTCAAAAAATGCACATGCAGAGATTGCAAAAATTTGTGTGCGAGATCTAAGCAAAAAACGTGAGGTTGAGACCTCGGCCGACATCCTAACAACTGACGCAAGCGAGATATTGAACGATCCAAATATCGATCTAATTGTGGAGGTTATCGACAACGCCGAGGCATCATACAACATCGTAAAAAGTGCTCTACTAAAGGGTATTCCTGTGGTTTCGGGCAATAAAGCGATGCTTGCGAACCATCTGCCAGAACTGATTCAAATTCAGAAAGATAGAGATGTTGCCCTACTATACGATGCGTCGTCATGTGGCTCTATTCCAGTCATTCGCAACCTGGAGGAGTACTATGACAACGACCTCCTACTTGAGGTGAAGGGCATACTAAATGGCTCTTCAAACTACATTCTCTCACGTGTATTTGACCACAACGAGAGCTACGATAGCGCACTAAAACAGGCGCAAGATCTAGGTTTTGCCGAGAGCGATCCAACATTCGACATCGATGGGTTCGACTCACTCTTCAAGCTTGTCATCATCACAGTTCACGCACTTGGAGTGTACGTAAAACCGCAAGATATTTTCACTTATGGCATCTCTTCAATGCACGAGGCCGACATCAGATACGCAAGAGAAAAAGGGGTGAAAATCAAACTAGTAGCGCAGGTAGTTAAAGTTGCGGATGAACAATTTACGATGTTCGTTATACCTGAATTTGTGACACCAGACAAGTATATTTACAGCGTGGATGACGAGTATAATGGCGTCGTAATTCGTGGTGAGTGCTACGACCGCCAGTTCATGTTTGGCAAGGGAGCGGGTAGCCTACCGACAGCATCGTCTATCCTTAGCGACATCATGGCTCGCCAGCACAACTATAAATATGAGTACAAAAAGAGCAAATACATCAAACTTCCGAGCTACACAACCGATGTAACACTGCGCATATATATTCGTTATAGCGAATCAAACATTTGCGACTCTGTTGATTTTGAGACGATTGAGGAGAAATACCAAAGCGCAGAGAGCAACTACGTAATTGGACGAATCAAGCTCTCTGAACTAATCGAAAAGCGCCCATTATTGTCTGGCAAAGATATTTTTGTTGCTGTTTTTCCAACTTTTTTCACAAATAATGCCTAATATTTTGTAGCAACATAATATTTAACATTTGATTTCGTTTGTAGTGTGATTGCAAAGATCGCAGATAACTCTTTTATGAGAATATTTTAGGAAAATAGAGAGAATTTTAAATTAATTCATGTATATTTGCGGATGTTTTGCGAACAGAAATCAAGCAGGCAAAATTTTGTAATATAAACTTTTAATATGATAAAGCTATCTAGTAAATTTTTGAACACAACCGTCGCTATTATCCTTGCGATGAGCACTCTTTTTGTCTCTTGTAAAGACGATGACGAAACTTATGGCGAGATCGACATTCAAGCCGAAGCTCTATTCTTCAGTACCGAAAGCCAAACCAAAGAGACAACTTACTCGGCAAACAACGTAATTGACATAACAGTGGGCACAACTCCAACTGGCTGGGAAGCAGTGGTAGATACTCAAACTCAGACAATTACAGTTACATCTCCAGATTCATTCACTGGAGACAACGAGGCATCTGGCTCGATACAACTTTCGCTCACTTCGACTGACAACCTGGTCTCTAGCGAATACCTATATGTATCGAAATCAGAAAAAGATGATCGCACAAATCTAAGAGCAAACTCATATCTCATCAACAAACCAAGCGTGGAGGTGACTCTAGACCTCAGATACAAGGGCGAGAGCAACGAACCAACAAACATTGTATCTGCTGAGGTTTTGTGGCAAACAAAATACGATATGATCAAATACTTCTCGTATGACAACGGAATTGTATCGTTCTTCATCTCTCACGATTCAGACAACAACACTCTAATTGATAGCGGAAATGCGATGATTGTTGGATATGATCAGGATGATAATATCGTATGGAGCTGGCACGTATGGGCTAGCGATTACGACTCTGAAACTAGCACAATGACAATGGCAGATGGATCTGTAATGATGACTCGCAACCTAGGTGCAACAGCTAACGGTTACAGCACAACAGACGATATACTTGGCTCATACGGCATGTACTATCAGTGGGGACGCAAAGACCCATTCGTGGGACCTATGCTCTATAACGCATCTTCGGAGTATGGCTCTGGCTCACCTGACATGGTAGCTTACAGCGGCACGGGTAGCACAATCTACATCGATTACGAGGAGTATGCAAACACGATGGCATATGCAACAGCAAACCCTCACAACTACCTGAAAGCCACATCAGTATCTGATCAAAACTGGTCGACAGATGCTAATCAAGCTAACTTCTGGGGAACTACCAAAACAGTTAACGACCCATGCCCTAAGGGATGGATGGTCGCACCAAAAGCAGCATTTAGCAACCTTGCAATCAAAGATGATCTAACACTAGAGATCACAGAAGCGCGCGACAAATATGAGAATCAATTTGGCTGGACCCTTCAAAATGCAACAGCAGAGGATTTCTTCCTAGCGGGAGGACGACGCAGATATGACAACGGTCAGATATTAAATATCTATAACCCTGTAACTCGCAACAACGCTCTTGAGGCGCAACCTTGGGAGGGATACTACTGGAGTTCGGAGATAGCAGCAGGAGATAAGAGTAGCGCAATGTACTTCTTCTTCGATAAACTAGCACCAACTAACAGCACAATCGACACAAATGCAGAGGTGGGGCGTGCTAATGCACTTCAAGTTAGATGTGTTAAGGCAAACTAATAATCCACAGACATTTAGATTAGTTATCTAAACTAAAATATAAGAACGACCAGCAGATGTTGGTCGTTCTTTTTTTACGCACTCAACAAGATTCATAGCCTAATATTAAACCTATATCATAGGGCTAAAAGATGCCTTCGGCACAAGATCAATTTGGCACAAAACCAACAGAGATAACTACCCAACATCCATAAAGGCTCGTGATTAAGCAGA
>CAYJIY010000004.1:12310-57763 GCA_964370415.1 uncultured Alistipes sp. | reverse complement strand
AAAAAAGCAGCGACCAATCTCTTGATCGCTGCACTAAAAAATTACTCTTACCTCTACTTATGTTCAGGCTTAGAGATTGACTCACGCATTGTTGTGTCAGCCATTATATTCTTCATCTTATAGTAATCCATAATACCGAGATTTCCATTTCTGAACGCCTCAGCCATTGCCAATGGCACCTCTGCCTCTGCAATAATCACCTTAGCACGAGCATCTTGAGCCTTTGCTAGGTTCTCCTGCTCTAGGGCAACAGCCATTGCACGACGCTCCTCAGCCTTCGCTTGAGCAATATTCTTATCTGCCTGAGCTTGATCCATTTGGAGTTGAGCACCGATATTCTTACCTACATCAATATCTGCGATATCAATAGACAGGATCTCAAACGCAGTTCCAGCATCAAGACCTTTCTCTAGCACAACACGTGAGATTGAGTCTGGGTTCTCAAGCACGATTTTGTGCGAACCAGCAGAACCAATCGACGATACGATACCCTCACCTACACGTGCAAGTACTGTCTCCTCGCCTGCACCACCGACAAGCTGCTTGATGTTTGCACGAACAGTCACACGAGCCTTAGCGATGAGCTGAATACCATCTTTCGCAACTGCCGCAACTGGAGGTGTATTGATAACCTTCGGATTTACAGACATTTGAACCGCCTCGAAAACATCACGACCTGCAAGGTCGATTGCTGTCGCCATGTTGAAGTCTAGAACAATATTCGCCTTTTGCGCCGACACTAGGGCGTGCACAACATTCGTAATATTACCACCTGCAAGGTAGTGAGCCTCAAGCTCGTTTGGATTTAGCTCCAAGCCAGCTTTTGTACTTTCGATCATCGAAGAGACAATAACTGAAGGTGGAACTTTTCTCCAGCGCATCAGCACAAGCTGAATCAAGCTCATCTTCACTCCCGACACCAACGCCGAGAACCAAAGCCCAATAGGAATAAAATAGAACAACAACCAGATTGCGAATAATCCCGCAAAACCGATCAATAGCATAATGCCAATTTGTAGATCCTCCATAATTTTATTTTATTTGTGTTTGTTTTACTATGACTGTGAAGTTCTCAAAACCAACAACTTCAACTTCTTGTCGTTGGTCAATATATTCGCCTTGAGATTTTGCCTCGAAAGCGTCTCCTGCAATCTGAATTTTACCCATTGGCGAGAGACGAGATAGGGTAGTTCCTTGATCTCCGATTTTGATATTCTTCTGCTCTGGCAGATCATTGCTTGAAGATGTAATTTTCTGATTCAAAGCTAATTTGCGCCATGTCTTGGCCTTTAGCGACCAAATAATAGCCAGCGTTGATACAGCAATAATTATTATCGTTACCGAGACCCCCATCGCAACGCTATGATTGGCAAATGAGAGGTAAATCGCTGTACCATAGCACGCAGCAGCAAGGATTCCACCCACTGACACACCTGGCAAAAGCAGAATCTCCACCACGAGAAATAGCAATCCAAATAGGATTAGCAGTATTAGTGCAATAATATCCATAGTTTTAGTGTTTTAAATTGTTTGCGGTTATGCTAATATAGTAAAAAAACTATTGTTATTCAATCTTTGTCACCTTTATTGCAATGTTCGAGTCAATTTTTTTGATTTCGCTCACTATTTTCTCGGCATCGAGCGGCTGATCAAACGTTCCGACAACAAAACTTTGCGCACCGACACGTGAAAGTTCACGCCCACTTGCATTCTCTTTTATATAGGTCTTGACCTGCTCCGAGAGCTCATCCTTAGACGTAATCTCGATTCTATACTGAGATTCACCTTCAGGCTGCTCAGCAAGATCAACGTACTCACCGTCATTCCATACAACGACCTCAGGCTTCAGGAAACCACGCTTTTTAAGCTCAGCTTGAGCAGCTTGCGCCTCCTCTAGCGTAGGAAAACCTGCAACAAAGTATATCCATTTCTTAGCGTCATCGACAAGGTACGAGACAGGGTAGGCACCTCTAAATGTTGACGCTGCACGCTTCGTATTAAATCGACCGACTCTTATACGATAGATTGTTCCTCTCGATGGGATTTTAACCTCTGGTATTGGATTCTGAGTTGTATATTTAGGTGTGGTGAAAAATTCAAGAGGCTCAAAATCAATAAAATATCTCTGCACAACTTCGATCTTTGGTGCATGAGATTCAACCGACAAACGAGATTTAGCACTAGTCAAAGAGTCGGCAGCGACATCTATATCCAACATCTGAGCTATTGCGATTTCGTAGTCCAACAACATTCTCTTTCTCACAAGGTAGTCCAGCACAGCATCCGACGCAACCTGCCCCCTTGCAGCAGAGATATCTCTGAGTGCATTGGTAAGATTATCCTCCTGCTTAGAGAGCATATCCCCTTGGTTTGCCATCTCCAGCAAGTAGTTGTAGGCATATATCTTATCATCAAAAATCTTATTCCAAGCAGTCGTTATCTTTGAGTTAGTGACACGATTCAGGCTATCTACTTTTTCAAATTTCGTCAAAATACTATCTGCTTGCCCCTCTGTCACAGCAGCGGCGTATTTTTCTGAATACAAGCGCAGTGAATCATTTTGGCTAAAGTATTGCTTTAGCAGATCATTGAGCGACAGCTCTCTCTGTTGAGCTTGCTGCAGAGCACGATAATCATAATCTTGGAGCTGCTCTGAGAAGTAGCTATTTGCGATCAGATTCGCATATTTCTGCCCACCATTCTGTATTGCTTGCGCACTTTGATCGCTATACGAATCGGTAGTGCTCAAATTGTTGAGCACCCAATTTTGCTCTATACTATTAATTTTATCTACGATTGTCCCTCTCTCGCCCTGCTTGACGAATAGCTCATTCTCGACCTTTAGAATCGAATCGGCATATACCTTGCGTTGCTGTGGGTTGTCCTTAAAGTTACGGCGCAGAACCTCTACTTGCATTGTCAACGAATCGACACAATCGTGAAGTGTCTTCTCCTCCACCAACAGCGACATATACACGCTATCTCGCTCTAATTCAGCAATTCTAGGCTTCACATCCTGCGCTCTAGCAAATCCTAGCGCCAGCGCAAAACATATAGATATATTTAAAATAGTTCTCTTCATTACTTCCACCACTTAATAAAAAACAGTTGTATTAATCCAAAAATCTCAAGACGACCAAGCAGCATCAACAGGGGTTGATATATCCTAGCCATGAGGGGTAAATCCGCATAGTTATTCATAGATCCAACCTCACCAAAACCTGGTCCTACATTTCCGAGACACGCTATTGACGATGTGAATGAGGTAGTTAGGTCCATTCCGCAGAGTGTCCCAAAGATTCCACCTACAAGCAACAATGCCAAGTATGCAACGATAAATATCAGCACCGAGCTCACATGGTCACGCTCCTGCACCACGCCATCGAGTTTGAGTCGAAAAATTGCGTTGGGGTGACGTTGTTGCTTGAGTCTAATTCCAATCATTTTCACCGCAACGATCAGTCGATTTATCTTGATACCTCCAGCCGTAGAGCCCGCACAGGCACATATTATCGATCCGAATATCAGAATCATAACGGCAAAAGGCGGCCAAAAATTTGTATCTGCAGTCGCAAATCCCGTTGTCGTCACTAGAGATGTAAACTGGAATAGTGCGTGTCTGAACGACTCTACGAAGGTAGGGTATATATCGTCAAAATAGAGATTCAGGGCGATAAACAATCCTCCTACGAGCAGCATTGCCATATAGTGTCTAGCGATCTCGGACTTGAAAATATTGTTTGCACGCCCCATGATTGTTGCAAATATCAGCCCGAAGTGCACCCCCGCAGCTGCCATCGCAAGCGTAAGTATCGCTTCGATAGCTCCGTTATCGTAAAAGGCTATCGATGCGTTTTTGTTTGAGAATCCGCTAGTTGCAGCAGCTGACATACCGTGTGACAACGAGTCAAACCAGTTCATCCCTGCGATTTTAAGCAGCACCGTGGTCGAAAGCGTTAGTCCAACATATACGAAAATAAGAATCTGCGCAATCATCTGAGTGCGATAGCGATAGTTATCCTTTGCCATTGCGGATAGCTCCACACTCGAAAGCATCATTTTGCTCTTTCCGAGTGATGGTAGCACCACTAGGGCGAACATGATAACCCCCATTCCGCCGATCCAAGTCGAGCACATGCGCCAAAACAGAAGGCCTCGAGGCAGTGCTTCTATATCCTTTAGAATTGTTGCACCAGTGGTAGTAAGCCCCGAAACACTTTCAAACCAAGAGTTTACCAGCGTAAACTCGCCACCCCAAATCAGATAGGGGAACATGCACACCACGCACGACAAAAGCCATGCGCCCACGACGATGCAGTAGCCCTCTTTGTTGGTTATTTGCTCTGCCTTGTCGACAAAAATGAGTGGAAATCCACCCAGTAGGGCGGTTAAGAGTGAAGATAGGAGCAGAGGAAAGTAGGCCGAATCCTTCCCATTCATATAGGAGATTCCCGCCGACAATAGCATAAAGAGTGCGATGAATAGCATCACAACCCCAATATATCGCAGAACGACACTTAGCCTCATATCTCTCTACTTATTTTTTAGCTTTTTATTCTCAATAATGAGCTCATCAATCCTGTTTTTGAGCTCCAGCACCTCGTCTTGGCACACCGTTTTAACATCGAATGGCAATCTGAAGGAGATGTAATTTCCAAGTGATTTATTGATGTTTACGATCGGTTTTACGCAGTATATTATTGTGAAATAAAATAGCATCATTACCGTTGCGATCATCACAAGCAACGAGATAAGTACTGGAGTCACAGCACGATAAGCGTTATTTTGCAGCTTTTCGGCGTGTGGCGCAAGTGAGCCTTTTGTCGATGTCATATAGTTTTTGATCGCTGATGTGAGGCGCTCATAGTGCGGCTCGTACTCTTGTCTGTACCAGCTATTTTCAGCGCTAAGACTCAGGCTATCGGCAACGGTTCCGAACGCAAGATAGCTCTCCGTGAGCAATCTTATCTGCGAGGTTGCGCTAGCTAGAGAGTCGAGATGTGCCTTATCGAGAGCGGCCTCTTGAGCTGCTCTGAGAGTCTGCTCCAGACGATCCATACTACTGATAGCCAAGGAGTCATAGTCACGCTCCTTAAACACAGAGATGTGTATAAAGGCGGTGTTTTGATCTTGTGCTGCATCGAGCATGGCCTTTGCCAACTCGATATTATGGGTGTTTGTACTCAATATTTTGTTGGTATCTTGACTTAGGCTGTTTAGTTCAAATAATGATATCATTCCCGAAATAAACAACAGAGCAATAATACTCAGGAAGCCTGTCGAAATACGCTTGCGAATACCTGTCATGTTATATTTAAATTTTACCTACAAACTTAATAAAAAAATTTGAATTTCAATACAGAATAGCCAATAAAATGATCTGTATTGAGATTCAAATTTGAACTAACCCATGACAAAACCACTGAAATCGGTGTGGATTTCGCCACGAAGATCGTTATTCTCATCTATTTCAGAGAGCTTAACACGGCAGATTTTATTGATATTATCTCTGTTAAACGGCACCTTAACTCGCACATAATGATTGGTGTAACCCATCATCAGCCCACCTTTAACACTACTTTCGAAGAGCACCTCTTGAGTCGTGCCAACGCTCTTTGAGCAGAAATCACGGTGAAGTTGCTGACATAGCTCATCGAGTTTCGCCACTCGCTCCGAGGCTATCTGTGGTGAGACCTTGCCTGCAAACTCTGTAGCAGGTGTTCCAGGGCGCTCCGAGAATGGGAAAATGTGCAGATAGGCTGGCGCAAGTTCCTTCAAAAAGTTATATGTCGTCTCAAACTCCGCATCACTCTCGCCTGGGAAGCCAACAATCACATCAATCCCTATAAACGCATCAGGAATACGAGCTCTCACTGCCGCAATTCTCTCTGCAAATTTAGCAGTTGTATAGCGTCTTCGCATCAATCCAAGCACCACATCCGAGCCACTTTGAAGCGGAATATGGAAGTGAGGTTGAAATTTAGGTGACTGTGCACAAAAGTCTAGTATTTCATCAGTTAGCAAATTCGGCTCTATCGATGAAATGCGGTATCTATCGATTCCATCCACTTCGTTCAGCGCTTTGAGAAGATCGATGAATCGCTCCCCCGTATTGCGTCCAAAATCACCAATATTTACACCCGTCAAGACGATCTCACGAGGACCGCTCGCCGCAACTTTCTGAGCCTCAGCGACCACATCAACGATAGGAATACTACGACTTGCGCCCCTAGCTTTGGGGATCGTGCAGTAGGAGCATTTATAGTCGCAACCGTCCTGAACTTTGAGAAATGCACGTGTGCGATCACCGCTAGAGAATGCGGCAAAGAAGCTTGTAAGCATCTCCGTATCACAGCTAAATATCTGCGGCTTTCCCTTCTCCGCTAGCTCACTCACACGTTTAAATAACTCCCCTTTATTGTTGTTACCCAGCACTATATCCACCCCTTCGATCTGAGCAACCTCTTCGGGTTTAAGCTGAGCGTAACACCCCGTGACAGCAATAATTGCCGCTGGATTTTTGCGGTGTAGACGGCGTATGAGATTCCTGCATTTCTTATCAGAACTCTCCGTCACAGAACATGTATTTACGACACATATATCGGATTCGGCCGTAGGTTCTACTCTCTGAAAACCTCCCTGCTCAAACTCACGAGCAAGGGTAGAGCTCTCCGAAAAGTTGAGCTTACAGCCAAGTGTATGAAAATTTACTCTTCTTTGTTGCATATAACAATATTTTGCCACAAAATTATTAAAAAAATTTGAATAACTGCACAAATAGCGCTATATTAGCACCTAATAATTTATAGGAAGAGTATGGGTTTTTGGGAGAGTATAATAGAGTATGACTATCTGCGCAACGCGTTTATTTCGTGTGTATTAACAGGCGTGATTTGTGGCCTTGTTGGAACATACGTAGTCTCTAGGCGCATTGTTTTTCTGAGTGGAGGCATAACTCACGCATCGTTTGGAGGGCTAGGAATGGCTCTTTTTTTCAATACAAACCCACTAATCGGAGCTCTCACATTCGCTATAGGATCGTCGCTCGGCATCGAGTGGGCATCGCAGAGAGGGCAGATTCGTGAGGACTCAGCCATCGGCATGCTCTGGTCTATCGGAATGGCTATCGGTGCGCTTTTCATGGCTCTGCGACCAGGCTACACCTCTGGCGAGCTATCGAGCTACCTCTTTGGCAGTATCGTCACCGTAACAAATTCGGATGTCGTGCTCCTTTCTATCTTCACTCTCGTGATACTTGTCGCCACAGCTCTGTGGTTGCGCCCAATAATGTATGTCGCTTTCGATCGACAATTCGCCTCGAGCCAAGGCATCAACACTAAACTCGTCAGTTATATGATGGCTGCGGTCATCGCAATCACAATAGTTCTATGCATTAGGGTCATGGGAATAGTGCTGCTGATCTCGATGCTCACTATGCCAGTAATTATTGCAAACAGCTTCTCCAAATCATTCTCTCGCATACCATTCATCGCCATGATTGTGGGTCTTGTTGCCAATGTTGCGGGTCTCTACGCTAGCTTTATGTATGAACTACCACCAGGAGTCACGATCATCTCGGCGCTCACAATCTTACTGATTGCAACGAGGATAGCTAGAAAGTAGCCTATTATATATAGGTATAAACCATGTGCTATTAAAAAAACAGTAGTGTGTATAAAAAAGTACTGTTTATTGCGAAATATTTTGTCATTTTAGTTGTATATTTAAAATTATAGTTGTAGATTTGTGTAACAACATTTCACTGCAACTTATGATAAAAATAGAAGACATCCACAAGAGCTATAACAATGGCAATCTGCTGCATGTACTCAAGGGCGTATCCCTAGAGATCGAGCAGGGAGAGATGGTCTCGATTATGGGAGCATCGGGGTCGGGCAAATCGACACTACTCAACATTCTAGGTATTCTCGACACCTACGACAGCGGCAAGTACTACCTCGATGGTAAGCTTATCGACAACCCCTCGGAGAGAGTAGCCGCCGAGTATCGCAACAACATGATCGGCTTCATATTCCAGTCGTTCAACCTCATCAACTACAAAAATGCCCTCGAAAATGTGGCTCTGCCGCTCTACTATCAGGGTGTATCTCGTAAGAAGCGCAACGCTATGGCGCTTGAATATCTCGACATGCTAGGGCTCAAGGATTGGGCTAACCACATGCCCAACGAGATGTCGGGAGGACAGAAGCAGAGGGTCGCAATAGCACGCTCGCTCATCACAAAGCCTCAGATCATCCTCGGCGACGAGCCAACGGGAGCGCTCGATAGCGTCAACACTCAGGAGGTCATCAAGCTTCTTCGTGACGTTAATCTCAAGGGAATGACAATGATCCTCGTAACGCACGAGCGAGAGATTGCCGAGAGCACCGATAAAATTGTAAACTTCAAGGACGGAATTATCGACTCTATTGAAATCATAAAATAACCCCCTCTGACCCAACTATCATGAAAGAACAGATAAACGAAATACTTGCGTCGATCAGGCAAAACAAGCTGCGCACGGTGCTCACGGGCTTCTCTGTGGCATGGGGTATCTTGATGCTGATGATCCTCTTGGGTTCGGGGAATGGTTATCAACGGGGGATCATGTCCAACTTCAGGAATCAGAACATAAACACCATTGCACTATATCCTGGTCGCACGCAGATGCCCTACAAAGGGCACCCTCGAAATCGCCGCATCAGACTCAAACAAGAGGATGCCAATCTTCTCAAAAAGGAGTTCCCATTCATCATCGACCACAGCGCAGAGAGAGGTACGTGGGGTAGATCCATCAGCGTCAATAACACAAGTTTGAATGGTGTCGTGACTGGAATCACCCCTTCTCACATGCGTCTCGAAGGTATAGAGCTAATCGAGGGACGCACAATCACTCAGAGAGACATAGACGAAATGCGCAAGGTGGTTATAATAAACACCTTTGTAAACGAGAATCTTTTCGGCAAAAACAGAAGCGGAGTTGGCAAATATATCGAAATAGACAACTCTCAGTACAGAGTTATCGGCATAACTGAACCTCAGTACTCTAGCGTTACAGTCTACACTCCAATCTCAACATTCTCAGCAATATATAGAGCTGATGCTGTGGGCGAAGCAGACAATATAATTCTCGAAATTGCAACACCCAAGAGCGTAGAGCAGGCGCAAGAGTGGGAGCGCAAAGTAAAGTCACGACTAGCGCAAATTCACCAATTCTCACCCGACGACTACTACGCTATCTACACCTACAACTCGGCAGAGGATTTCATCGAGATGAACAACGTATTCACGGGCATAAAGCTATTTCTATGGATCGTTGGTCTCACCACGCTGCTGATTGGTGTTATCGGGGTCTCCAACATCATGATTGTCACGGTCAAGGAGCGAACATTTGAGTTCGGAATACGCAAATCGATGGGCGCAACACCTGGCTCACTCGTCCGCCTAGTGCTGATCGAATCGGTTGTCATCACATCCGTCTTTGGCTACATCGGGCTACTTTTGGGGGTGATAATCATGAAGATAACCGACTGGTATATAGAGTATTTCCAAACTACAGCCGAAGATCCAATGATAGCTACAACATTCAAAGATCCGACCGTGGATATGGGTAGTGCAATAGGGGCGGTCGTCGTCCTAATCATCGCTGGCGTTGTTGCGGGATACATCCCAGCCAGACGTGCCGCAAAATTAAAGACAATCGACGCTATGCGTCACAACAGATAGCGCTTATGTTACGAAAAATATTAGATTTAGATCGCTGGGAGGAGATCTGGGACACCATCACTCGCAACAAAATGCGGAGCACAATGACCGCAATGGGTGTTTTTTGGTCCATAACGCTCTTGGTTGTGCTGCTTGGCGCTGGTCGAGGAATACGCAAATACATGGAGGACAACCTCACGATCTCGAAAAACTCGTCATTGCTGTTTGCCAACCCAACATCGATGCCACACAAGGGGCTACCGATTGGTCGCTACTGGTCGATATATTATGATGATATGCAGAGCGTTGGACAGAGCGTCGAGGGACTAAAGATCATTATTCCATTCTCGACAAACCCACGTGAAGAGACTGCCTACAACGGCAATCGTAGCTTCAACACCACGCTCCAGAGCGGACAGCCCGAGATGCAGGAGATCAACCCCGTGAAGATAACCTTTGGGCGATTCCTCAACGACATCGACATGCAGCGTGAGCGCTCTGTGGCTGTGATTGGCGAGAGTGTCTCCAACGCACTTTTCGGCCCTGGTTTTGATCCTACGGGCGAAAAAATCAAGATCGGACAACACACCTATCAGGTGGTTGGTGTGATGAAACAGATTAGCGATATGGTGAGCATGGGCACAGGATCGAGAACCGAGGAGTCAATCTACACACCCTTCACAACGATGAAGAAGCGCTACCACCTGCCCGACAGAACGTGGGGAGTGATGATGGCAGCGAAGGAGGGCTACGATATTTCGGTAGTGGAAAAGCAGGTTGCCGACAGGTTTAGATACCTCTACGACATCCACCCCGAGGACACAAAGGCGGTCTACCTGATCAACATCAAAAAACAGTTCGACCAATTTATGAAGCTATTTAGCGGGCTCGACATCCTGATCCTCATCATCGGAATCGGAACTCTGCTGGCGGGTATTGTGGGTATCTCGAACATCATGCTCATAGTCCTCAAGGAGCGCACCCAAGAGATTGGCGTTAGGCGTGCACTAGGGGCGACACCTATGAACATAATCTCGCAGATCATGACCGAGAGCTTCATCCTAACATTCATAACGGGAGTAATGGCTATGTCGTTTGGAATCGGGGTGTTAGCCATCGCCGAGCAGGTGATAGCCGATTCGGGAATTAAGGTGCAGGTGGATTTTGGAACAGCAATGTTCTCTGCAACAATCATTATAATAAGTGGTCTTCTAGCGGGGATTATCCCTGCAACTAGAGCCATTGCAATCAAAGCGGTAGACGCAATTAGAGAGGAGTAAACTAAAAAAACCATAACAACATGAAAAAGTACATTAAATTTGCAGTTATACTATTCTTCGTAGCGCTTTTTGTCGGTACAATAGTATTTATGTGGAAAACAACTCGCCCAGAGGTGACAACCTACGAGACCTTCACAATAGAGAAGGATTCGATCACAACCTCGACAATCGCAACAGGTAGCATTCAGCCTCGTGACGAGGTGCTGGTGAAGCCTCAAATCTCGGGTATCATCGAGAAGGTCTACTGCGAGGCTGGCGACATGGTAAAAGCGGGTGATGTTCTCGCTCTAGTGAAGGTTATCCCTGAGATGGGAGCACTGAACAGCGCTGAATCACGTGTTAAGTCCGCTGAGATTTCGCTCGACCAAAGAAAGCGCAACTACGATAGAGTCAAGGGGTTGTATGATAAAGGCGTAGCGACTCTCGAAGAGTATGAAAATGCTACTGACGACCACAAGATGGCGATCGAAGAGATGCAGAACGCTCGCAACAACCTCGAGATTGTCGAGAAGGGAACAGTCAGCAACAAGAGCCTAGGTAACACACAAATACGTGCGACGATCAACGGAATGGTGCTAGATGTGCCGATCAAAGAGGGTAACTCTGTGATCCAAGCCAACACTTTCAACGACGGAACAACCATCGCAACAATTGCCGATCTGAGCGATATGCTCTTCATCGGAAATATCGATGAGACAGAGATTGGCAAGATCAACAACGGTGTAAAGACCAAGATCACTGTGGGTGCTATGCAGAACATCACCCTCGATGGAAATATTGAGTACATATCACCTAAGTCGGCGATTGACAACGGGGTGACAGTCTTCCAGATCAAAGCCGCAGTGACTCTGCCTGATTCGGTATTCATTCGTGCTGGATATAGCGCCAATGCCGAGATCATAACTGCTGAGGCCCTAAATGTTGACGCTATGCCTGAGCGCTTTGTGATGTTCGAGGGCGACAAGGCGTATGTCGAGGTTCTCACCTCAGCAGAGGGCGAAGAGGGGGTGCAGACCTTCGAGCGCAAGGATGTGGAGCTGGGTCTCTCTGATGGTATCACCGTTGAGATCAAGTCGGGATTAACCGAGACAGACAAGATCAAAGGTCAAACTAAGAGTCCAATCAAGTAAATTTTAGCGACATGAATCCAAAACCAATTATATTTGCAATAGGGCTTCTGCTTGGTAGCATAGCTCCAGCATCGGCTCAAAAGCAGTGGACACTCCAGGAGTGTATAGAGCATGCCGTGGCCAACAACATTGAGCTAAAACAGTCGAACATTGGCGTTGAGAGCCAAGAGGTTACCCTCAAATCAGCAAAGAACGAGATGCTTCCATCGCTAAATGCATCACTAGGCTCTAACGCCTATTTTGGACGTGGTCCAGGTCGTGATGGCACATACGAGGATCAGACCCAAGCTAGCGCAAGTGCGAACCTAGGGGCGGATATGACGCTATATCAGGGGCGCTCGATCACCAATCGCATCAAGCAGCAGGAGCTAAATCTAAAGGCAGCAATCGAGGGCTACGAGGCAGCAAAGGAGAGTCTCTCGCTACAAATTGTCGCTATGTACATGCAGGTTCTCTACAGCAAGGAGTCGGTGGCAGTAGCTCAAACTCAGGTCGAGCTTGCGGACGCTTTTGTTGTTCGCAGTAAGAGCCTACTCGATGGGGGGAAAATTGCCGAGGGGGATTATCTCGAGAGTCTAGCTTCGCTATCACGCGATCAGATGACGCTTGTCGAGGCGCAATCTCAGCTTAAAATCAGCCAACTAAACCTATCGCAGGCACTGAATCTACCATATTCAGAGGCATTTGATGTGGTTACACCACAAACCGACACTCAATTCACGCTCCAAGCCAAGAATTCTAGCGATGTCTATAACTATGCCGTTGAGAATCGCCCTCAGATCAAGAGCACAGAGCTTCGTCTCGAAAGCGCCATCTACGATCTAAAGATCGCCCGTGCAGGCGCTATGCCAAGGGTAGGATTGTCGGCTGGGTATAGCAACTCATACCACCACACATTTGTGACGGATGCGGTCAACACAGCATTTCGTGAGCAGATGAGACTAAATGGTAGTCAGAGCGTTGGGCTTTCGGTTTCGATACCAATATTCAACAAATTCTCAGTCAAGAACCAGAAGATCCAAGCTCAATATCAGATAGACAATCAAGAACTTGCTCTATCTAATGACAAGCTCAAACTACAAAAGGAGATCGAGCAGGCGTATCAGAATGTTATTATTGCCGAGGAGCGCTACACCGCATCTATGGAGGCACTTCGAGCAGCGAACACGGCGTTTGAGTACACCAAGATAAAGGCAGATTCGGGGCGCAGTACGATTTACGACTTCAATGAGTCGAAAACAAATCTAATCCGCTCAGAATCAGAGCTAATTCGTGCAAAATACGAATACATGTTTAACAGCAAGATCTTGAATTTCTACGCAGGAACTCCGCTTTATTAACTTTAAGAATAAATACGCAAAAGAGAGCTTTAGCAGTTATGCTAAAGCTCTCTTTTTGTTTGTACTAAATTTGTACAAATCAATCATATATTGTATATTTGTGCTAAATTTAGAGAGAAACTAATAACAAAAATATGAGAAAAATTTCCACTGCAATTCTACTACTCATCGCTTTCATAGGGTGTGCTAAGCTGGACAAACTTAGCGAAGATGTCTCCATCAGATCGTTCAACATCACCTCTTCATCGCCCGAACAGATTGTTCTAGGCGATGTGAGAATTGATGCCGACACAGTCTACATACCTATTGAGTATGGTAAATATCTGTTCCCTTTGACGGTCACTGCCAACATCAACACAGCTATTGGTAATGAGCGACTTGCGGGCATCGCAAGCGGCACTCCATTCATCATCAACTCAATCGATCAAATCGTGGAATTTGTTGTCACAACCGAGAGCGGCTACTCGAAGAGCTATTTCATTAAGCCCGAAGAGAAAGCATTGGATGAGGATGCCGATATCCACGCACCAGTCTCTATTGTTGAGCCCGATTCTGTCTACGACAGATTGGTCACTCAGGATAGCGACCACCTCAATTTCATAGCTTTTGACGCTGAGTATCCAATCACGATAACACCAACATTCACGATTGGCGAGCTATCTAAGGTGGAGGCGTACTCGTCAATGCCTAATCAGTGGGGAAAATTTGAGAATGGAGCTACTCCTCTCACATTTGAGGATGAGTCGACTCAATATAAATTCGAAGTTGAAGCGGCTAGCGGCAAGATCAAGGAGTGGACAATTGGACTCAAGCAGATAGCTGTCAACCCAGTACAACCATCAACACAGATCGACTTCGCAAATATTTCGGTTGCAATCAATAACGATGGTGCAACTCACCACAGAACTGATGTTGATATTGATGCTGGTATCGTAACTTTCCTTGTCGACACATCAGCAATAGTAACCAAGCCATACTTCCCTATAAATCTTGATGTTACAGTCCCAAAATCGGAGTGGAACGACCTTTCGGGCATGGACGAAACATTCTCTCATGGCTTCACATCATGGAGCGACACGGTATCCTACATCACCTTTGATGCCGAGGGAATGATGGCTGCAAGATGGAAATTTACGATAGCGCCACAAGGTGTGGAGAGAATCTACACGGTCGAAGATTTCTCTGTGACGAATCTCACAACGGGACGACATGACAGCAAAGACAACCTCACAATCTCGACTCTCCAACCAACGATCAACAGCGAGGCGAAAGAGATAACAATATTCTACTCAAGCATCTACAAGCCTGGTCTCTTCATGTTCGACAACTGGTCGGCATCGTTCGAGTGTGCAATAACACCAAGCCAAGGAGCTACGATCTCAGCCTCGACATTCACATGGGAGGTGAAAAAAGCGGGATTCTTAGGCACAGTAACCCCTGAGCGCATCAACACAGAGATTGCAACTACAAAGCCGTTCACCCTCACAATGCCTGATGGCCAGACGCAGGAGTGGAGAGTCAAACTATCGGCAGAGGATCTAACATCGAGCGCTCAAAGCAAGATCGAAGGGTTGACAATCACAAGCACCTATCCGAACTACACAACATTTACTGACCCTGCATATCTAATTCTCACAGAGGGCGATGAGCAGATCATTCAGTTCAACATCGGCGATAGATACAACTTCCCGATGACGATAAACACGAAGTTCCAACTCTCATCTAATGCTAGCGTTGACAACTCAGGCGCAATCGTATTCGAGGATAAAAATTCGGTCGTACCGATCACTGTAACATCGCACGATGGCTCAGCATCAACGACATACAGCGCTAGATTGAACATCCCAGAGGTCGTTGCCGCTTCGGATATTTTGTCGGTCACGACACAAACACCAGAGGGTATTACACTTCACGAAACGGAGATAAACACCGAGCAGTCGACTATATATATAGGTGTGGAGGCATCTGATGCCGACTTCCCGATCAGCATCCCAGTGAGTGACTACACTCTATCGGAGGGCGCAACACTCACACGTGCACTAGAGGCAATCACATTTGACAGCGCAAACGGCACATACTCTGTGATCGTGCAATCGCCAACTCAGGAGCGACGCATCTGGTACTTCAAGATCAAGTATTACGAGCAGATTGCAGGCTCTGATCTTGACTCATGGAGCGGAATGTACATCAACGAGCCTTGGTCGACATCAAATATGGAGGTTGCTGTGACTGTGAAAAATACGACAGCAGTGGCTGGTATAAGTGGTCAAGCGGGAGATTACGCCGCAGAGATGAAGACGGGCGAGACATTTGGCAACCTAGCAAGTGGCGCTCTATTCACGGGACACCTAGACACGAGCAAAGCCCTATCTCACGGAACGAGCGATCCAACCATCCTAACATGGTTTGGAGTGCCATTCTCGCCTGACGTAGAGATCAAGGGTATATCGTTCGACATCAGCTACTCAACACCAAACGCTGATACCGATTGGGGTTCAGCAGCTGTGACCCTAATCAACTGGGACGGCAACGGAGTCTACGAGTTCCACGGCATGAGACCAAAGTCAACATCGCCAAAGGACCCAACCAAGGGCACAGAGCCACACCCAAACAACACCGCAACAACTGCGGCTAGAGCGTCATTTATCATTGGTAACACTACGGGCACAACAACCTATGGCGATGATATTACGCTCACGCTCCCTAAGGGTGAGTGGAGCCGTGAGGTGTTCCTGCCGATCGATGGTTCTGTTGAATACACACACATCGCCATCACATTTGCATCGTCTGCCTATGGTGACTTCTTCAAAGGGGTAGTAGGTAGCACAATGCGTGTCGACAATATTAAGATTGTCTACTAATTTTAAAGATTAAGAGCTATTATGAAAAAGATATTGATACTGATAATTGCCCTTTTGCTAGCCCTGCCTAGCTCGGCGCAACTAAAAGAGAGACTACGATTGGGTGTTCACACAGGCATAGATATTGGCGCCGCGTCGCCTTGGCCTGTCTCGAAGGCGGTCTCTGGGGATGATAAACTTGCTGCGACACCTAAACTTCGCCCTGCAATTGGAGCGTGGGTTGGCTATAAGTTCGACGATAAGTGGTCCGTGAATTTTGAGGCGACATACAAAACCGTAGCGCTAGATGCTACGGTTGTGACACTGAGCCAAGGTCAGCGATTCACCGACAGCGGCAACAAGGTGCTATTCAAAGGAAAGGCAACGACTGAGATGTCGTTCACGATGCTGGAACTTCCGCTATATGTGCGCTACGCAATCAACCCAAAGAACGCTGTGATGCTGGGCGGTTACTGCTCCTATATCACTGATGGTGAGTTCACCGCCATTGCGATTCAGGGAACAGTCGTGAATGCCGACACCCCAGACGAGCTACCAAAACCGACGTATGAGGGGGAGCTTCCGCCTCAGGTCTTTGACAGCTCACTACGAAAGCTCGACATAGGCTGGATGGCTGGATATGAGCGTAAAGTCACAAAACGCATCAACGCCACAGCACGCTTCTCGATGGGTCTGAGAGATATATTCAAGCCAGGGGAGAACTACCTCGACTACAGCATGATACACATGCGAGGAACCCTCACCGTTGGTTATCGAATTTTCCAGCAATAACCCACAAAAACAAAAGGCGCATCTATTGTAGATGCGCCTTTATTGTTTAAAATCTTGATCGACTAGCCGTTGATCTCGCTTAGCTTCTCGAAGTAAGTCTCATAACCAGCCTCCATATCAGAGCGAAGAGCTGCGTAGTGCTTGCGTACTAGCGAGCGATTCTTAGGCTCAACTGGGTTGTTAGCTCTCTTGTAAAGCTCGTTGCGGAAAGCTACCGCCTCTCTCATAAGGTCAAAAATCACATCCTTCTTTGAAGGTTGGAAACAGATTGCGATGTCGCAATCAAATACTACCTCCTCTAGACGGTAGTCGATCTCTTTCTTTAGGTCTCTTAAAGTTGCCATATCATTAAAATGTTTAGTTTCATTCGAAATATCACGCAAAGGTAGAAAAAGTTTTTCAATTTCGAGCAAGAAAAGAGCAGTATCAATCGAAAAGTTCACTCTCTTTTTGCTAAAGGTACACAAAATTTCAATAAAGTTTGCTTATATTTGTAGCAAATTTTAATGTATAAAATCACAAGATGATAAAATCGATGACAGGTTTTGGTCGCGGCGAAGTCTCGCTTCCAAACAAAAAGATAATCGCTGAGATAAGAACTCTCAACTCCAAGCAACTTGACCTCAATGTCAAGCTCCCATCGGCATATCGCCAAGCAGAACACGAGGTGCGCAACATCATCTCAAAGGGGGTAGTGCGTGGTAAGGTCGACCTATTCATCACCACTGAGTCGACAGCGACACAGAGCACCAAATCCACCATCAATAGCGAGGTGTTTGGCGCATACTACAAACAACTAGAGAACGCATGCATAGAGCAGGGTATATTGCTCAATGACAACACAATAGCATCACTCGTCCAATCGACACTCCGCATGCCAGACGTGATGAGCTCGTCGGAGGAGACAACAAGCGAGCAGGAGATCGAGGCGCTAGTTAGCGCTGTGGAGCTTGCGATCACTCACCTCAATGAGTTCAGAGGGCAGGAGGGTGCAATTCTCATCAGCGATATTCTATCACGCATCGACAACATTGAGCGCCACATGCACGACGTTACGCCTTACGAGTCGCCTCGTGCTGAAGTGGTGAAGAGTCGCATCCTTGAGAACCTAGCAAAACTAGAGGCTGAGGTCGATCAAAATCGCCTAGCGCAGGAGATGATCTACTACCTCGAGAAGTTTGACATCACGGAGGAGAAGGTTCGCCTTGCGAATCACTGCAACTACTTCCGTGAGGTGGTGAAGGCAGAGGAGAGCGTTGGTCGCAAACTTGGCTTCATATCCCAAGAGATTGGTCGTGAGATCAACACCATGGGCTCGAAAGCAAACGATGCAAACATCCAAGTTCTAGTCATCAAGATGAAGGATGAGCTAGAGAAGATTAAAGAACAGACACTCAATATATTATAAAATGGGAAAAGTAGTTATTTTTTCAGCACCAAGCGGATCGGGCAAGACGACAATCGTAAATCGACTACTCGAAATGTTCCCAAACCTAGAATTCTCAATCTCAGCAACAAGCCGTGCCCCACGTGGAGCCGAGCGCAATGGAGTGGAGTATCACTTCTTGAGTCAAGAGGAGTTCAAACTCGCTGCTGAGCAGGACAAATTTATTGAGTGGGAGGAGGTCTATGCTGGTACTTGCTACGGCACTCTTCGCAGTGAGGTTCAGCGAATTTGGGACAGCGGCAATGTTGTAATCTTTGACGTAGATGTTGTTGGTGGCATCAACATCAAGAAGATCTTTGGCGACGATGCATGCTCGATTTTCATCATGCCACCATCTGTCGAGGAGCTACGCCATCGCCTAGAGGGCAGAGGTACCGACTCGGCTGAGGCGATCGACAAGCGAGTTGCCAAGGCGCAGAGCGAGATCGACAAATCAAATGGTTTCGACCACATTATTCTCAACGACATACTCGAAGATGCTGTGGCTCAGACAAAAGAGACACTCGAAAACTTCATAAAAGCATAGACAGTGAAGGTAAAAACAATGCTCTATTTTGGGTCGTACAACCCCATACACAGAGGTCACATCGCTCTTGCGGAGTATGTCCTCGAAAAGGGACTGTGCGAGCAGGTGATTCTGATGGTCTCGCCTCAAAACCCACTGAAGGATCGATCTGACCTAGCGCCAGACCTCGATAGACTTGAGATGGTTGAAATTGCGTGTGCAGAGTCTAAATTCCCACAGAATATCGTACCTTCGGCAATCGAATTTGTGCTCGATAAGCCCTCATACACAATAGATACGCTACGTTATCTAAAGGAGAATCATAGCTCAAATATGGATTTTTCAATCCTCATGGGCTCTGACCTACTTTTACAGCTTCCACAGTGGAAAGAGTACAAGGCAATATTGGAAAATTTTCCGATATTCGTCTACCCACGTGATGGCTATGAGCCAAACGAACTTTTCGAGAGAGCGACGTTCTTGGAGGATGCGCCACTATGTCACTACTCATCGACCAATGTGCGACAAGCGCTGGTCAATGGTGAGCCAGTAGATGAAATGGTGTGCAAAGGTGTCGCTGACTACATAAAAAGCAAGGCTCTATGGAGTCCAACGGAGTATATCGAGCGCCTAGACATGAAAATCAAGGACAACCCCGAGAGCGTAGAGCTATACATAGAGCGAGGAAAATGGTATCACCACCGCGCTCAGTGGGGAAATGCGCTCAACGACTTCAACAAAGCGATAAAGATCGACCCATCACTCGATGAGATCAAGCAATACGTCGAGATGATACAAGAGATCCTTGCATACAGACATATAGATATATACAACCCATAGATATGACTAAAAAATTGGAAATTGCGCTACTTACTGGGGGTAATAACTCCGAGAGAGAGGTGGCTCTAAGCAGCTCTAAGCAGGTTGCGTCAATACTAAATAGAGAGAAATACAACGTAACGATAATCGATCTTCAGGGTCGTGAATGGCTTCACACTGACGACAATGGCGACAAATGGGCGGTTGATCGCAATGACTTTTCAATCACCATCAATGGCGAAAAAAGAGTGTTTGAATACGCTCTAATTATCATTCACGGCACACCTGGCGAGGATGGCAAATTGCAAGGCTATCTCGACATTATGGAGGTGCCATACTCCTCATGCTCAACAACTTCGTCTGCAATAACATTTGACAAAGCAGCCACAAAGCGCATGCTTGCAGGTAGTGTCATAAACCTCGCAAAGGAGATATTCCTAACTGAAGGTATGGAGGTAGATGCCGAAGGGGTTGTCTCACAGCTAGGCTTGCCGCTATTCATCAAGCCCAACAGAGCGGGCTCATCTTTCGGAGTGTCGAAAGTGAAAGAGTCATCGCAAATAACTGATGCCGTGACACATGCACGCACTGAGAGTCAGGATGTTTTGATCGAAGAGTTTATCCCAGGTCGAGAGATGGCGTGCGGAATCATGATTACGAAACAGGCGGAATACATCTTCCCAATCACTGAGATTGTGCCGAAGAAGGAGTTTTTCGACTACGAAGCGAAATATACTGGTGCATCGGAGGAGATCACTCCAGCACCAATCAGCGAGGAGCTGCAATCACAGCTAAACGACATGACACGTGAGGCCTATCGCCTATGTGGATGCAGCGGTTTGGTGCGCATCGACTTTATGGTGACACCTCAGGGTGTGCCATATCTGATCGAGATCAACTCAATACCAGGCATGAGCGAAGCGAGTATAGTGCCACAACAGGTGCGTGCCGCAGGATTAAGTTTAACCGATGTTTTCGACGCTCTGATCGAGGATACATATAAGAAATAGAGAGTTATGATGATTGAAATTGACGATAATATCGTTAGTGCTGAGATACTTACAGAGAAATTCTGTTGCGACATTACTGCCTGCAAGGGTATATGCTGTGTCGAGGGAAATTCGGGGGCACCACTCAACGAAGATGAGGTTGCGCTACTAGAGAAGGAGTACGAAAACTACAAACCATACATGACTCCAGAGGGTATTGAAGCCGTAGAGAAGCAGGGATTTATGGTTATCGATCAAGATGGCGACTATACGACAACCCTCATCAATGATGCGGAGTGCGCCTACACCTATACAGATAACGGCATCACTCTTTGCGCTATCGAAAAGGCGTGGTTCGAGGGTAAAACCACCTATCGCAAACCTATTTCGTGCCATCTCTATCCTATTCGAGTTATCAACTTCTCGAACGGGACCAAGGGGCTGAACTACCATCGTTGGAGCGTCTGTTCAGAAGCCAGAGAGTGCGGAAAAAAGCAGGGCATATCGGTCTACAAAGCTCTAAAAGAGCCAATTATCAGAGCCTTTGGCGAGGAGTTTTTCTCATCACTAGAGCAAGCTGAAAAATTTATTGACAACAAATAAAATTATGCATATAGGACTAAAATATGCGCTTCTATTAGCCGTAGGAGCGTTTTCATTCACATCGGCCACAGCGCAAGAGCTAGGCGAATTAGCTCAAAACAACACGCAAGATTCGCTTGCCATTCAGCTCCGAGCTGACTCAATTGCGGCACTTAACTCTACGCTCAAACAACAGAAAATAGAGGCTACGCTCAGCACTGCAAACCTTACGCCGATCGACACTCTTCAGACAACGAGCGAGGGGGTGCAGGTGGTTCTATTCAGCAATAATCAGTGGAAATATATACGTGACAGAGCTGTTGTGAAGGATAGCACAATTTTCGAAAAACACTGGAGCAACACGGAGCTATTTCCGTACTCTAGCGCTAGTTTGGATGCACTTCCATTCTCGACGGTAATCGACCTTGTGGACTCGATCAACACATTCCACTACCCATATAAGGGGGCGTTGCACCCAAATGGCAAGTATGGAATTCGCCGTGGTCGTCGCCATCAGGGTATTGACATGCCTCTAAAAACGGGCGATCCGATCTACGCTACATTTGGAGGAAAAGTGCGTATAGCCAACTATAACAGAGGCGGTTATGGACACCTCGTTGTGATTAGACACGACAACGGACTTGAAACATACTATGGACACCTCTCGGAGCGACTGGTTGAGCCAAACCAATGGGTTGAAGCTGGGCAAGTTATCGGGCTTGGGGGATCTACTGGTCGAAGCACTGGGCCGCACCTCCACTTCGAGGTTCGCTACTATGGCCAATCATTTGATCCTCAGCGAATTTTCGACTTCGAGAATGGCTACCTGCTCAACGATAACTTCTTGCTTAAGAAGAGCTTCTTTAGTATTCACTCAAAGGCTGGTCAGGATTTCGAGGATGAGATCGCAAATGATGAGCAGGACAAGAAAGAGGCGGCGGAGTATGCTGCTCGTAAGTACCACAAAATCAAGAGCGGAGATACCCTCGGACACATTGCCGCAAGGTATGGCACTACGGTCAAGAAGATCTGCGCTCTGAACAATATTACCACAAAGACAACGTTAAGATTGGGGAGAACACTACGTGTGCAGTAGTGAAAAATAACTATTGATTCTCAATGCGTTGATCTTGCAAGCAAAAAAAAGTCGTCAATTTTCTCATTTTTGTCGACTTTTTTGCTTACATTTATCACAATATAAACAGATATAATTATGCCTGAATTTGTCCATCTTCACGTTCATACTCAATACTCAATCCTAGACGGTGCAGCGGCCATAAAGCCACTCATGAAGCGAGTCAAGGCGTTGGGAATGAACGCTATTGCCATAACCGATCATGGTAATATGTATGGTGTGAAGAGCTTTCACGATGAGGCGAATGCAGCAGGCATAAAGCCCATTATCGGATGCGAGGTCTATGTGGTGAAGAACCGCTTCGAGAAGGACAAGGACGAAAAGGCGGGAGATCACCTCATCCTCTTGGCGAAGAATATCACTGGCTATCAGAACCTCTGCAAGATGGTGTCGTACTCCTACACCGAGGGTTTCTACTATAAACCACGTATCGACAAGGAGCTACTCAAGGCTCATAGCGAGGGAATTATCTGTTGCTCAGCATGTTTGGGTGGCGAGATTCCGCAACTCATAATGCGTGGCGATATTGACCAAGCACGCCAGACAATCGAGTGGTTCAAGGGGATATTTGGCGAGGATTACTACCTCGAAATGCAGCTGCACCCATCGGGAAATGCAGTGAAAGATGCAGATATTTATGACAATCAAGTGCGCACGAATAGGGTGATCCTAGATCTTGCGAAAGAGCTAGATGTCAAGTATATATGTACGAACGACGTGCACTTCATCGAGGCGGATGATGCCGAAGCGCACGACCACCTTATATGTCTCAACACGGGGCGTGATTTGGACGACCCGAAGCGAATGAAATACACGTTTCAGGAGTATCTAAAGTCGCCCGAAGAGATGCTAAAGCTCTTCCCTGAGACCCCTGAAGCGCTTGCAACTACGCTAGAAATTGCAGATAAATGCGAGCACTATAAGCTCACACGAGGTCCGCTCATGCCGAACTTTCCACCGCCTGCTGACTTTGAGATTCCGTTCGATATTTTGCAGGAGTCGTTCCTAAAGAAGACGGAGGAGCCTACGATAATTGATGGTGCTAAGGCTGCAACTACGGTTGCGGAGCTTGACGCTGTGGTTGCTGGTGATGAGACCCTCGAAGAGCGCCTTATGACAGCTAAGCAGTACTGCTACCTACGCTATATTACCTACATAGGTGCACACGCACGCTATCCTGACGATCAGTGGAACGACAAGATTGTGGAGCGTCTCGAGTTTGAGCTCAAGACTGTGGAGTGGATGGGATTCCCTGGCTATTTCCTCATCGTGTGGGACTACATCAGAGCCGCCAGAGAGATGGGGATATCGGTGGGACCTGGGCGTGGATCAGCAGCTGGATCGGTGGTTGCCTATGCGCTGAAAATCACTAACATAGACCCACTGAAGTACGATCTACTTTTTGAGCGTTTCCTAAATCCTGAGCGTATTTCACTGCCCGATGTCGATATCGACTTCGATGAGGACGGCCGTGCTGACGTATTGAGATATTGTATCGAAAAGTATGGTTCAAAGCGTGTTGCACAGATCGTGACCTTTGGAACGATGGCTCCTAAGATGGCGATTCGTGACGTTGCACGTGTGCAGAAACTTGCTCTACCTGAGAGTGATAGACTTGCAAAACTCGTTCCCGACAGAATCGACAACAACAAGAAAAAGGGGGAGACCCCATTCGACTTTGTATATAAGGAGTCGCCTGAATTGGCAGCAGAGCGTAAGTCTCCGAACAAGATAATTCAGAACACTCTGAAGTATGCCGAGAAGCTCGAAGGCTCGATCCGTCAGACGGGGGTACACGCCTGTGGTGTTATCATCGGAAAGGACGACCTTGAGAAGTATGTGCCTCTAGCAACGGCAAAAGATGCTGAGCTCAATATCGTGGAGTTCGAGGGCAAAGAGGTTGAGAGTGTGGGACTTATCAAGATGGACTTCTTGGGTCTGCGCACACTATCGATCATCAAAGATGCGTGCGAGAACGTAGCGAAAGTACACAATAAGATAATTGACATCGACGAGATTCCTCTCGACGATAACCTGACATACGAGCTCTTCGCAAGGGGCGAGACCACTGGATTGTTCCAATTCGAATCCCCTGGAATGAAGAAGCACCTTCGCAACCTCAAACCAAACCGTTTTGAGGACCTAATTGCGATGAATGCCCTCTACCGTCCTGGCCCAATGGAGTACATTCCAAACTTCATCGCCCGAAAGCATGGTCACGAGCCTGTGGTTTATGAGCTTGCCGACACGGAGGAGTATCTAGCAGATACATACGGAATTACGGTATATCAAGAGCAGGTCATGCTCCTGTCGCAAAAGCTGGCTGGTTTCACTGGAGGTCAGGCAGATACGCTGCGTAAGGCGATGGGTAAGAAGCAACGAGACACGCTGGATAAGATGCGAGGATTGTTCCTTGATGGGTGTAAGGAGCGAGGGCACGACCTAACGATTTGCGCCAAGATTTGGAAGGACTGGGAGGCGTTTGCATCCTACGCCTTCAACAAGTCGCACTCTACGTGCTACGCCTATGTTGCATACCAAACGGGGTACCTAAAGGCGCACTACCCATCGGAGTTCATGGCGGCACTTCTTAGTCGAAACCTCTCGGATATTAAGCAGCTCACAATCTACATGAGCGAATGTAAACGAATGGGTATTAAAGTATTAAGCCCTGATATTAATGAGTCGATGAGAACATTTGCAGCGACAGCCAACGGCGATGTTCGCTTTGGAATGGCCGCTATCAAGGGGGTAGGAGAGGCCGCTGTGGATAGCATCATCGAGGAGCGCCAGAGTGGTGGACCGTTCAAGGATCTGTTCGATTTTATGGAGCGTGTAAATTTCAGTTCGGTGAATCGTAAGTGCATGGAGAACCTCGCCTATGGTGGTGCGTTTGACTCCCTGATAGACTTCCACCGAAGTAAGTTCTTTGGGCTTGATCCACGAGATAACTCGAAACTGAACTTCTTGGAGCAGCTCATTCGCTATGGTCAGCGCTATCAAACCGAGCGTGCAAATGCTCAACAGAGCCTCTTTGGAGGTGATGGCGAAGTGGATATTCAGCGCCCTGTGCTCCCTCAGTGCGAAGAGCTATCACAGATGGAGATGCTCAGCAAAGAGAGAGAGGTAATCGGCCTATACCTATCGTCGCACCCTCTTGATATATACAGAGTTATACTTGAAAATAGATGTCAATCGGAGCTAACCGAAATCGAGAACATGGAGGCCGCAAGAGGCAAAGAGTTCAACTTTGGAGGTATGGTTTCAAGTGTTCAAAACTTGGTTTCAAAGACGGGTAAACCTTGGGGGCGATTCACGCTGGAGGACTACTCTGGTTCACACGAATTTACGCTCTTTGGCAAGGAGTATGAGACATTCCGCAAGTATCTCTACACGGACTACTTCCTCTACCTAAAGGGTCGAGTGCAACCTCGCCCATACAACGATAGGGAGGTGGAGTTCAAGATACAGACAATCATGCAGCTCAGCGAGCTCTCGGAGTCGATAAAGAGTTTCTATATTCAACTGCCGATTATGAGCCTGACGCAGGAGCTCATAGACGACATATCGAAGATCACGAGCGCCGAGATCGATCCGAGCCTACGCTCCGACAAGGCTGCCACGCTTCGTTTCGTGCTACTGGACTCGAATTTGGGCGTAACGCTAAACCTATTCTCACGCAGCATAAAGGTGCATGTCATTGATGAATTGGTCGGATATTTGGAGAAAAACAACATTAGTTACACAATAAAATAAAAACTTAAACTAAATTAATAAAACTATGGCATTAGAGATTACAAAAGACAACTATGAGAGCGTTGTCGCTACAGATCAAGTAGTTATGATCGATTTTTGGGCTACATGGTGTGGACCATGCTTGGCTATCGCACCAATAGTGGAGGAGCTAGCAACTGAGTATGATGGCCGTGCGGTTATCGGCAAGTGCGATGTTACTGAAAACGACGACCTTACAGTGAAATTCGGCGTTCGTAACATCCCAACTATCATCTTCCTTAAGGGTGGTGAGGTTGTTGACAAGCACGTTGGAGCAGCCTCTAAAGAGGCGTTGGCTGAGAAGCTAGAGAAACTTCTCTAGTCCACCAAAGAGTCGAACGACTGGCGGAGCGATTTGCACAAAAGGCAGATCGCTCCGTTCTATTTTGTCATACGATGACTGACAATATGTCAGACATAGAGTTGAAAATTGGGTTGGCACACAGTTTGATCAAATATGCAGACAGTGAAATTAACCATTATAAATATAAAATTTTATGAAGAACGGAAAAATTGGTGTTACAACCGAAAACATCTTCCCAGTAATTAAAAAATTCCTATACTCAGATCACGAGATCTTCCTTCGTGAGTTGATCTCGAACGCAGTTGATGCGACACAAAAGCTCAAAACCCTATCATCGATCGGTGAGGCGAAGGGCGAATTGGGTGATCTTTCGGTTCGTATCGCTCTCGACACAGAGAAAAAGACCCTCACAATCACCGACCGAGGTGTTGGTATGAGCTCTGAGGAGGTAGATCGCTACATCAACCAAATTGCATTCTCTGGCGCTGAAGAGTTCATGGAGAAGTACAAGAATCAATCAATAATTGGCCACTTTGGTCTTGGATTCTACTCTGCATTTATGGTGTCGGAGAGGGTAGAGCTCATCACTCAGTCGTTCCGCGAGGGGACAAAAGCTGTGCGCTGGAGCTGTACTGGATCACCAGAATTTGAGATGGAGGAGCTCGACGAGAGCCGTGATCGTGGAACTCAGATCACTCTCTTCCTTGCAGAAGATAGCCTAGAGTTCAACGACAAGGCTAAGATCGATGAGATTCTGCGCAAGTACTGCCGCTTCCTTCCTATTCCGATCGTATCGGGCAAGGTGCAGGAGTGGAAAGATGGCGCTTATGTGGACACTGACGCAGATAACGTTATCAACGCCGTTGCGCCACTTTGGACAAAAACGCCATCTGAGATCACTGAGGAGCAGTACAAGGAGTTCTACCGTGAGCTCTATCCAACGAGCGAGGATCCGCTATTCTACATCCACCTCAATATCGACTATCCGTTCAACCTTACGGGTATTTTGTACTTCCCAAAGGTGCGCAACAACTTCGAGGTGCAGAAAAATAAGATTCAACTCTACTCGAACCAAGTCTATGTTACGGATCAAGTGGAGGGCATCGTACCTGAGTATCTAACTCTGTTGCACGGAGTTATTGACTCGCCAGATATTCCGTTGAACGTATCTCGAAGCTACCTTCAGAGCGACTCTAACGTCAAGAAAATCTCAAACTACATCACTCGTAAGGTTGCGGACCGTCTAAACGAGCTATTCACGTCTATGCGTGATGATTACGAGAGTAAGTGGGACGATCTGAAGATCTTTATCGAGTATGGATTGCTCACAGACGAGAAGTTTGCAGAGAAGGCTACAAACTTCATGCTTTGGAAAAATACTGACGGTAAGTTCTTCACTGCTAGCGAGTACCTAGAGTCGGTGAAGAAGAATCAGACCGACAAAAATAAGACAACGATCTTCCTTTATGTTGATGATCCAATTGCGAAAGAGCCATTCGTGACTGCTGCCAAGAATCGTGGTTATGATGTACTTGTGATGGACGGACAGCTCGACAGCCACTACATAAATTGGTATGAATCGAAGAATCAGGAGTCGAGATTTGCACGTGTTGATAGCGACGTAGTTGATAAGCTAATTCAAAAGGACGAGAACCTAAAGATCTCACTTTCAGAGAATCAGCAGGAGGTTATGCGTCCAGTATTTGAGAGCCAAATGCCTAATGACGAGTCGATTAACTATCAGATTTCGTTCGAGGCTATGGATCCATCTTCATCTCCAGTTATCATCACGCAGAACGAATTTATGCGCCGCATGAAGGAGATGTCGGCTATGGGTGGCGGTGGAATGAGCCAATTCTATGGCCAAATGCCTGACAGCTTCACTATCGCTGTGAACGGTAACCACCCAATCGTGATCGACATTCTGGGCGAGGTAGAGAAGAGCTATGGCGACAAGCTGAAATCTATCACTAAGAAGATCGACGCTGCTGTGTCGGAGGAGAAGCGCTTCGAGGAGACAGTATCGGGCAAGAAAGAGGAGGATTTCAGTCTCGAAGAGAAAGATATGCGCGAGGAGCTCTCGAAGAAGGTAGTTACGCTACGTGATGAGCGCAACACTCGACTTCGTGAGATCGGGCTCGAAAATGGCCGTGTTAAGCAGATCATTGACCTTGCATTGCTGTCAAACGGCATGCTCAAGGGCAAGAGTCTTACAGATTTCATCGAGCGTTCGATCGCATTGATCGAGAGATAGAGATCGAAAATCTATATACAAAAAAAGCTAGCTGAGGTTATTCCAGCTAGCTTTTTTTGTATATGTTACTCGTCCTTTGCTCCAGTCTCTTTGGTTGTTGCGATCGACTGCTTAGCCAGGTAATCAGCCTCACCATAATCGATAAGATTCTGAAGCTCAGTCCTAAACAGATCGTGATGCTCCTCCTCCTCAGCAATAACACTTTGGAACATGGTTTGCGTCACAGGGTCGAGATCCTCCATCGCCGATAGCGCCGCTCTGCTGTAGAGATCAATCGTGCTACGCTCTAGTTCCATTGCAAATTGCAGAGCCTCGGTCGGGCTCGTGATCTTCTTTGTCTTGAAGCTCGGATCCATATCCACATCGCCTTCGAGGTACATAATCCTTTCGGCAAACTCCTCGATGTGTCGCATCTCTGCTATGGAGATCCTCCTCATTTGGTTTGCAAGATACTTATATCCAGCATCTTCGAAGTGCACATGGAAGTACATGTACTGCAACGAGCTTGCAATCTCCTTGCCGATGGCATCGTTCAACATGTCGATGCTCTTCTGGTAACGATTCTCTCTATTCTCAGCCATAATTTAAAGGTTTTATCCCTCTTTACGGGCAAATTTCATTCCAAAAGCTTGCGCAAAAAGTCTCGAATATGGTGTATTTTAACCACCTTGAATTTATGCTGAAATCTCTTGCATATTAAATAATAATTTGTAACTTTGTATATATCAGCAGGTCAAAAAACGGACAAAAAACGATATAAAACACCTAATACTAACCTCTATAAGAACAGATTCGAATATGCTAAAAAAGACTGGAGAGAAGATACGATCTTTACGCGAAATAGCTAAAATTTCAATAGCTGATCTAGCTACATCAGCATCAATTGATCCACAAGAGATGGAACTGATCGAGCAGGGTAGTGCGACGCCCCCAATCTCGGTTTATGTTAAAATCAGCAAAGCTCTTGGAGTGCGTCTTGGCACCATCCTCGATGGCGAGGAGAGCGATGCTCCAGCTGTTGTGTGCTCTAGTGAACTCGACCCCAACACAGACTTCAAACTCAGTATAAATCAAGCGACTAAACCACACCTCACATACCATCTCCTGGCAAAGGGCAAGAGCGACAGACACATGGAACCTTCGCTCCTTGAGGTGGAGTATGTTGCGGAGGGCGATGCAGTTTTTGCTCCTCACGAGGGCGAGGAATTCCTCTACGTTTTGGAGGGTTGCCTTGTTGTGAGATACGGAAATAAGAGCTACACGCTCACTCAGGGACAGAGCATGTACTACGATTCGGTGGTGCCACACCACCTCTCATCGGCGTCGCCTGAGACCGTGGCAAAGGTTATTGCAGTGGCATATATGCCAACGTTATAGTAGATTCGATTACAATTTGTAATCTAAAAAATTGCATTTCATGCATAAATCATAAAAATTGATTTTATGGAGTTGATAAATCATACGCTTGGGAGCATACTAGAGCACTGGACACAGAATAGCCCCGACAAAGAGTTTATAAAGTACACCGACAGGGAGCTCTCGTTCACCTACTCGGAGTTCAATGACAGGGTAGATCGCATGGCGAAAGGACTCATTGAGCTAGGTGTCACACCTGGAGCCAAGGTGGGTGTTTGGGCTAAGAGTGTGCCCGACTGGCTCACGCTGATGTTTGCATCGGCAAAAATTGGGGCGGTACTCGTGACTGTGAACACAAACTACAAGGCTGCGGAGGTGAAATACATCCTCCAAAACGCAGATATTCACACCATGTGCCTAATCAATGGCTATCGTGACAGCGACTATGTGTCGATAATGTACGACATCGTACCAGAGCTTAGGACCGCTCAGAGGGGTAAGCTGCGATGCGAGGAGATACCAGAGCTCCGCAACGTTATATTTATGGGGCAGGAGAAGTTCCGAGGTATGTACAACACATCGGAGCTGCTAACTATTGGTAGCCACTGCTCCGACGACGAATTTATCAGACGAAAATCGGCTGTCGATTGCCACGATCAGGTGAATATGCAATACACCTCGGGCACAACTGGGTTCCCGAAAGGGGTGATGCTCACGCACTTCAACATTCTGAACAACGGCAAGGCAACTGGCGAATTCATGAAATATAGCGCCGATGACAAACTTTTGGTTTGTGTCCCGCTGTTCCACTGTTTCGGGTGTGTTTTGGCGGTTTGTGCCGTAATCACACACGGTGCATCGATGGTTATAGTCGAGGATTTTGACCCCTTGCGAGTTCTAGCATCGATCCACAAGGAGCGCTGCACGGTACTCTATGGCGTGCCTACGATGTTCATCGCCGAGCTCAACCATCCGCTATTCGACATGTTCGATCTCACGTCACTGCGCACAGGAATCATGGCGGGGGCGGTGTGCCCAATCGAGACGATGAACGCTGTGATGGAGCGCATGCACTGCCGTGTGATAAGCATCTATGGACTCACCGAGACCTCACCTGGAATGACAGGTTCGAGCATAGACGACAGCACCGAGGTGCGATCTCAGAGCGTTGGGCGAGAGTTCCCAGGCATTGAGGTGCGCATAATCGACCCCGAGACGGGCGAGGAGTGCCCAACGGGTGTTCAAGGAGAGGTGTGCTGCAGGGGCTGGAACGTGATGAAGGGCTACTACAAAAACCCAAAGGCAACTGCCGAGACTATCGACAAAGATGGATTCCTGCACTCAGGTGATCTTGGACTCAAGGATGAGAACGGACTATTCCACATCACGGGGCGCATAAAGGATATGATTATTCGTGGTGGCGAGAACATCTATCCACGAGAGATCGAGAACTTCCTCTACAACATACCTCAGATAAAGAGTGTGGAGGTAGTGGGGCTCGCTTCGCCTCGCTACGGCGAGCAGGTGGCGGCATTTATATGTGTAAAAGAGGGGCAAACGCTGCAAGAGGAGGATATAAGGTCGCACTGTCGAGGGCAGATTGCTCACTACAAGGTGCCAAAATATATCTTCTTTGTGGAGGGCTACCCAATGACCGCTAGCGGTAAGATTCAAAAGTATAAACTTCGAGACCTTGGGCTTGAGATGCTCAAAGAGCGAGGAGAGCAAATTGTCTAACAAAAAAATCTGAGATATAAAAAATCTCAGATTTTTTTTGTATATTCATCACGTATTTAACCATTTACGGTATTTAATATATATAACGCAAACCCAAAATAGATATGAACAAACTACTACTATCAGTTTTCGTGCTACTGATGAGCACAACTCTGCAGGCTCAGACTTGGGATTATGGATTTAGGCAAAACTATGTGCGCATAGGCATTGGCATACCTCCGCTACCTTTAGCATTTGAGACAGAGGTCTACGACTCAGCCCTTCCTGGCTATGGAGAGAAGATCTACTCTCTAGAGAAGACCACAACGGCGAGCTTCAATGTTGGCTATGGCTACAGAGTCGCAAAGAGGTTTTCGGTCGAGATAATGGCTTCATACTTCGGTTCACGTGAGCCAATCTACCACATATACACCGATCAAAAGCTGGGCACCGATACCGACAACTACCTCTCGATTATGCCCATCGTAAGATGGCACTGGTTCAACTCAGAGTTTGTGAGTCTCTACTCGGCTGCTGGTTTCGGCTTTGCTAGCTACTGGGGTAATGAGCGAACAGGTAGCTCCTTTAGGCGAGATCAAGAGCTCGGGGCGTCAATCCAACTCACCTACATCGGTATATCTGTTGGGCGCAGGCTCTTCGGTTTTACCGAGCTTGGGGCTAGCACATCGGGAATTATTCAAGGAGGTATAGGTTATAAATTCTAAAGAGATCACACTATGAAAAGAGTCATAATTTTAGCGCTTTGTGCCATAGGCATGAGCAGCTGCTTCACCCAGACATACATAAAACCAGAGAAGATAGACTACGCTAACAACGCATTTTTATTCTCATCGAACGCCACACTCAAAGAGGCATACGACATCACGATGCTTGTGGTCAACGCCAACACATGGAACCAAGCCACTGGCGATGGGCAGACGATGCTTGAGGATCGATTCTTCCCACGTAGCAAAGTGCGAAGTGGCAGCGACAACACAATCGAGATCACGCACTTCAGCCAGAATAACCACCAACTCAACTTCACGATCAAAACTGGAGGTAAGAACATAAATGAAGTGGGCGCTGAGTGGCAGGTGGTATATGATAATAAATTCACCTACACCATCACCCAGATAGCTGATAATAGGTGGACTCTCAAAGGTGGTGCCGATTACAGTTCGCTCGACATGACCGTAAGCGCTCAATTCTCCTCGATTGATCCGATAGCTTTCACCCTTGAGGGGAGCACCCAGTGGCTCGTACCTAGCTATTGGCAGGCCGAGACACTCAACACAATTACCCAACCACTCGAATACTCGATAATTGCACCTCATTTCGATTATAGCTACGAATACGGCTACTCAAACGTGCTGATTCCGAGTAGTGGGTCAATGCAGATTGAGTTCGATGAACAAAATGCAACAGTGGTGTTCAACAACGCTGCAGGCTACACTATCTCTATGCTTGGCGAGAGTAAAAACTATACGCTCTAAACCCACATACACAGTAAGAGGTGTTGCACATAAATAAAGGTGATCTTTTTCCAAAGATCACCTTTATTGGTTGCTATATCACTATCTCTAGTTGAAGAACTCATCATCTTGAGACGATGAGCCGCCGCTTACGCCTGCTTGTGTCTCACCCTCGCTCGAGCAGTCATAGCCACGATAATTCACAGGACGAGCAAAACGATCTGTGCGTCGTGATGACATCTGAGGGTCGTTATATACCTTCTGGAGGAACTCACCCACGATTGGCAGCGCTGCGATCGAGCCCTCGCCTTGAGAGAGCAGGTGCATGTACTGATCCTCACCTCCAACCCATGCGCCAACGGCTAGACCTGGAGTAACTCCGATGAACCATGCGTCACGGTTCTTGTCTGTGGTTCCAGTCTTACCGCCTATGGCAACGTCCTTGAAGCCATACATCCAATTCAGGCGACCCGCAGTTCCATTATCAACAACCTCTTCGAGCATAGAGAGCATAGTGTAGGCTGTCTCCTCGCTGATCGCATCTTGCGATTTTGGGGTGAACGTAGCCAAGACGTTACCCTGTCTATCCTCTATGCGTGTCACAAAGATAGGCTCTGTGTAGACTCCACGATTTGCGAAGGTTGCAAACGCACTAGTCATCTCATATGGGTTCGACTCGAAAGGACCTAAACAAAGCGCTGGTACTGGATCGACAAAGCTATTAACACCCATTTTATGGATAAAATCAGCCACTGCGAGCGGTTGCTTCGCCTGCTTCATGATCCATGCCGAGTAGTTGTTGCGACTTCGAGCGAGACCCCATTTCAGAGGGTTCATCACTCCATCATAGACCACATTGCCCGACTCCTTTGGTGACCATGGCGTACCGTTTGGAGTCTCGATAGTCACTGGCGTATTCGGCACAGGAGTACAAGGGTTGAGCCCTAGGTGATCGATTGCAAAGGTGTAGACAAATGGTTTTGCTGTCGAGCCCACCTGACGTTTTCCTTGCTTTGCCATATCGTACTTAAAGTATCTGAAGTTCGGACCTCCAACATAGGCTCTCACGGCACCCGACCCTGGCTCGATAGCCACCATCGAGGCTCTCATGATGCGCTTGTGGTGCAACAGAGAGTCCATAGGGGTCATAATCGTGTCACGCACACCCTTAAAGGTGAAGACCCTCATCGGCACCTTTTTGTTGAACGCCTCGGTGATCTGCTCCTTTGAGTAGCCTGCATCCTCCATCGTTTGGTAGCGGTGCGACCAGCGCATAGCGTTATTTATGATGCGATTCACCGTTGCACGATCAGCATCGTTGAACAGTCGACCAGTTCTTTTGTACTGAGCATCCATCTTAGGTTGCACGACTGTCTCCATCTGCTTCTGCACCGATTGTTCGGCGTAGGTCTGCATCGAGGAGTTGATCGTTGTGTAGATCTTCAAACCATCACGATAGATATCGTAGTTAGTGCCATCCGCTTTCTTGTTCTTGCGACACCAACCGTAGATTGGGTTCTCCTCGTACTGCTTCTTTGCCTGCTCATAGTCCCACTCGTTGTAGTAGTTATTTCTCTTTGGGGCACTAGCATTTAGCGTCAGGCGCAACATCTCACGGAAATATGTCGCTGATCCTGAGTTGTGAGATATAGGTCTGTAATTTAGCGTGATAGGCAGCTGAGACAATGAGTCGTACTGGGTCTTAGTTAGCGCTCCTGCCTCCTCCATGCGTTGAAGAACTACGTTTCTGCGTGTGACAGATCTGTCGTAGTTTCTCACTGGCGAATAGCGAGAAGGGGCGTTCACCACTCCCACCAATACTGCCGCCTCTTGAATATTGAGCTGCTCTGGCGATTTATTGAAGAATGTGAGCGCTGCTGATTTTATTCCAAACGCCAATGAGCCGTAATCAACCGTATTGAGGTACATCGCCACGATCTCCTCCTTGGTGTAGTTGTGCTCCAACTTAAGGGCTGTGATCCACTCCTTGAGCTTCGAGACCACAAGCTTCGTGTTCTTCACAACTCGACTTTGGTTGCGTGCCGTGTCACGAGGAAAGAGGTTCTTGGCTAGCTGCTGCGAGATAGTCGAACCGCCACCTTGGGATAGGTTGCGCATACCCACAGTCTTGACCGCCACACGTCCCAGCGACATGATGTCGATACCTGCGTGTCCACGGAATCGCATATCTTCGGTTGTGATAAGCGCCGCAACGATCGGAGGTACCGTGTGCCCCTCTAGCTGGAGGTGATCCCCCTTATCGGTTGGGAATAGGTCGTTGTACTGGACATGCGATCTATTCTCGATGAAGAACGTACCGATGACTTTTCCATCCTCGGAGTAGATCTCCGTTGCGAGGTTGCTCTTAGGGTTCTCCAGCTCTTCGAACGAAGGCATGCGCCCGAATGTACCTAAGGCTGTGAGCACTAGCATAAATATTAGTATAGCGAAAGGCGCTACACCTGCTATCCAGAGCCACTTTATTAACTTTGATTTTTCAACTTTTTTAGTCGTATTACTCATCTACCTAAATATTATTTTGCCACAAAAATACACTTTTTTATTCAAACCATGCTACGAATGGCTCTCTTTTTTACTACTATTAGAACGGCAGTGCCAACCCCAATGTTGCCCACAGATCTCCATCTTTTGGCTGATATACCGACAACGTAAAGGCGGTTGTTCCCGCAGCGGGAGCTCTAAAGACGTTGCAATCCACCGTTAGGTCCACACCATAGGAGTAGAGGTGGTGCACCTCAGTCGATGGTTTATAGTAGGCGTAGTCAACACCAAGCCCAACTCTTAGGCGCTTGAAGTAGATTATCGAGTTCCATCCAGCGTCGGGATACCACACTGGCAGCTCATAGCGAAGAGACGCTCCAAACAATCCATCAGCAACAAAGCTCGCATCGAGGTAGCCCGTAGGTATTGAGATCGGATTTGCGCCGAAATATAGCTGACGATTATCTGTCAACGCCGTCTGATAGCTCAGAGTCAGACCCACAGAGTTGTTAGGCAACAGACCCGGCGTGCGCAGACTACCCACAAGCATCAAGTGCTGATTGAACATATCGTTCGTCGGCTCAAGATAGTAGTTCGCCTGCAAGGAGTAGCTCCAAGGGGAGTGGAAATCGCGGTGCGCACCTCTCACTGAGTCGTAGTATCCGACACCAAGCGACACTCTATTCACCCCCTCGTAGAAGCCAACTGCCCCCTCTGGAGTAAAGTAATCGCCCTCGGGTGTTCTCCCCGAAATCATATCATACTGAGGCATCAAGCCGTTGTTATACTGCCACGCTGTGCTAAGATACAGTTGGCGTGTATGGTAGCTATTCTCCAGAATCAACGGCACAGCAGCCGACACCCCCACCGAGTAGTACTTATCTAGCTCAGGGGTAACCTGCCCCTGCACCATGCCATATACACTCTGAGGACCTCCATAGTCGGCATTCACACCTAGACGCACTCCGAGTCCCGTGTAGTCCCACTGAGTCTGCAACTGATTGCCCTTAGCCTGAGACCATCCATACGAGACATAACCCTCAAGGCTAGAGAGTAGGTTCTGTGACATGAGAGTAAGACCCGCAGTCGGGCGATAGAACTCCTCAGCATTGAGGTTGAAAGGATTCATCTCTAGTGGTGCCCAACTATGGAAATTAAAGAGATTCAAAGCCTTGCGGTAGCGCTTATTTTTCACCCCCTCCAAAAGTTGCGTGGTGTCGCTGAGCGCAAAGTTCACCGTATCGAGATTTATCACATCCCATTTGCGACGCTCTGGGTTGACAATGTTTGTCGGTATTTGCTTAGCCGTAACTTCACGCAGAGCCTCCACTTTCTGTGTCGCTAGGTGATAACCCCTATCCGAATAGGTTGTCATCACGGCCTCTGCTTGGTGCACATCGGCAGAGAACGAACCATATCGAGAGTCGGTCAAGCGGTACTGCTTCTTATTCTCAATATCGTAGCAGTGTATCTCGTCCAGACCCGACTCTATTGAGCCAAACCACAAGAAGCCGTCCTTTGCGCTGAGGTTGCTAAGGGTGATATATGCACCCTCTGTTACGGGTACAATTCGATGCTCCACAATCTGCCCAATCCACATTCCTGAGTTGTCGGTTATAAGAACAAAGAGCTTATCTGTCTTATTGTCCCACGCCAGTCCATGAATCTCGGCAAATCGCTCTGCATAGGCGTGATGGATAGGGTATTGATCCGCTCCATTTGGGCGAATCTGAACCGAATACTCCCCCGAAGGCCAATACTCAACCCACGCAATGCTGTCACCTCTCATAGGTGTTGCATATAGCGCATCTTTTTGCTTGCGCACAGCACGAGGGCGACCGCCATCCACATCCATATAGTATAGTTGCGAGTTCACACGCTGCTCGAATAGAGTAGAGCGGCTATACTCGGTCCACCACACACGCCCATTCTCAAGCATTGGGCGTGACGAGATCGATCCCGTGTGGTGCAGGTGCTCCTCTTCGCCTGTGCGAGGATCTACGATCACAAAACTCGAAACTTGCGACAACGAACTCTTGAGCGCCAAGATTCTACCATCATCCAACCATCGTGGGTGCTCATAACTCGTGTAGTTGTCGTGCGGTAGCTCCACCACAGCATCAGAGCTGTCTGTGCGCTGTGCAAGTGGCCTCCAGAACTCGTTAAGTTCAGCAAATGTCTGGTGGAATAGGTCCGTGGTGCTTGTATCGTAGTACTTATTCAGAGCGAAATATGTGGTCGTGATGAGGTATAGATTGCGACTGCTATACCACGCAACACGATCCCATATATTCTCGCCATAGTGATTGTCGGCGTAGGAACTTATCTGATAGCCAACCCTATAATGGTCGGGCACAAACTCCTTGTATGAGCCACAGAACCATTTGTCGGCATTTCTTTTTGTCAACATACGATCTCCAAAGGCACGATACTCGATCGAGAATGAGGGTTGCAGACCACGGCCATAAGACGACATCGCAGTTTCGGTCATCACGGCATCGCCCTCAAGCGCCCATATTGGCATACCCGCAACACCAATGACAGAACCCTGCTGCCCTAAGACATAGCTCAGAGCCTTCGAAAAACCACGATTGAGGTTGTTGTACTGCACCGCATGGCGATACTCATGCGCCACGAGTTGCTTGATCCACGGCATCGAGAACCCATCTATCGATGGAGAAGTCAAAAAATCGACACGCTTAGGCATCCACATCACAAGGCCGTTCGATGCGAAGTTCTCGGGGTGGAGCACAAATGGAATATTTAGGGGGCCACGCTCAAATCCATAGTCGATATATGGACTAACAGCCTTTATATAGAAGTAGGTCTGATTAGCTATCTCGCTGCTTTCGGTTGGGTAGATAACCCTCACGCTGTCATCCTTTATCATTCGCCACTTCAAACTCGCAGGGTCCGAGCCCCAAGAGTAGTGCTGCGCCGAGGCACTGCCCACCCAGAGCAGCGCCACTAGTGCGACTACATACGCTATGATTTTTCTCATGATCCCGCTTTTTTACATCTATATCCGCCCTTTGTTAGAATATCAACCACACGATCACGGTGGTCACCCTGAATCACTATCTCGCCATCCTTTGCCGAACCGCCAACTCCGCATTTAGTCTTCAGAAGGCGTGCTAGCTCCGTGAGAGCATCCTCTGGCCCCACAAAGCCTTTGACAAGGGTCACAACCTTTCCTGCACGCTGCTTGCGGTCGAGCCACACACGTAGGTTTTGTTGCGAGGGCTCGATTAGCTCCTGCTCTTGCTCATCTGTAGTATTATATTCAAAATCGGGATTAGTCGAGAAGACCATCCCTAGGCGATCTTTCCAGTCGTTTGACATCGTCGTATTAGGGTTTAAAAATTATCAATTAATAGACAAAAATAGTTAAATTATATATATATTTGTAATACTATGAACAAATTAATCAAAGAAAAATTCAGGAATCTCATCCCACGAGCACCTAAAACTAATCAGGAGCTCCCAAAACCCCTGCCAACAGACCCCAACCAACGTCTGGTTCGTGTCTTTGTCGAGGGCTATGAGGATGTGGCGTTTTGGAGGGGGATTTTCGACCACTTCATGAACCCTCGCATTCGCTTTGAGATCTCAGTTCCAGTGCGTCACGATCTGCCAAAGGGCAAGAAAGTACTCATGGGCATGATTCCAAAATCCAATGAGAATACGATTCTGTGCGTCGACTCCGACTTCGATTTTTTGTTCGGGCGTGACAATCCCCAATCCCAACTGGTCAACGACTCGGAGTTCATGTTCCACACCTACACCTACGCCACCGAAAACTATCTGTGCTACGCTCCATCGCTGCACAACGTCTGCGTAAAGGCGACAAAGAACGATACACACATCTTCGATTTTGTACACTTCCTAAGGGAGTACTCTCGCACGATATATCCGATGTTTCTGTGGTATGCACTCTCGGCGAGTCGCTCCGAGGAGCGTATATTCCTGCTTGCCGACTTCAAGAACTGCGTTAGGCTAGACTACCTCGACATCAACCGCAACGGTGCAAATACCATACTATGGCTCAGGCGCAAAGTCGCACGCTTCGAGGAGGGGCTACACAAGCGCCACCCCGATATGACACCTCATCTCGAAGAGTTCGAGAAGAAGTGCCGCCAGAGGGGTGTCACCCCTGAGAATGTCTACCTCTACATGCACGGACACACGCTCATGGATAATGTTGTGATGGTTCTGCTGACCACCGTGTGCGAGAAGCTGCGCCAACTATCAATCGCTAAGATCACATCCTCGTCTAAGCATGGGGTGGCGCTCAAAAACGAGATATCCAACTACACCAACACTCAGCGCTCGATTCGTGACGTGCTTCTCGACAACGAGAACTACACCAACGCACCTCTCTACAAGCGCCTACGACAAGACATTGAGGCGTATATCTCGAAGAGCGTAAGAGCGCTTGAGCCCATAAATTCGGATAAGAGACAAAGCACTCACGCCACCGATTCGCCACACTCAAAAAAATAGTGCTAGCGAGGCATCAATCTTGCAATTTTAGTTTGAAAACAAAAAATATGGATTAACTTTGCGACAATTCAAACACTAAAATATAATAGACAATGGAAAATTTCATTTTTCAGAACAATACGAAACTAGTTTTCGGTAAGGGAATGATCTCAAAACTAGGCGGTTTGATCCCTGCCGACGCACGCATCATGCTCACTTTTGGTGGGGGTAGCGTCAAGGCAAACGGCATCTACGACCAAGTTGTCACAGCTCTTGAGGGGCGCGAGTACATCGAGTTTTGGGGCATCGAGCCAAACCCAACTGTCGAGACCCTTCGTGAGGCGATCGCTCTTGGCAAGAAGAACAACATCGACTTCCTTTTGGCTGTGGGTGGTGGCTCTGTGATCGATGGTACAAAGCTAGTCGCAGCGGGTATCTGCTCTGACAAAGATGCTTGGGAGATCGTTCTGGACAAAGCTGCCGATAAGCAGATCAACTTTGCATCGGTTCTCACGCTCCCAGCAACAGGTTCGGAGATGAACAAGGGCGCTGTGATCTCTCGCACGGAGACAACCGAGAAGTATGCGTTCTTCGGTGTGGAGTCACCTATGTTCTCTATTTTGGATCCTGAGGCTACATTCTCATTGCCAGATTGGCAGATTGCGTGTGGTCTTTCAGATACTTTCATTCACGTTTTGGAACAGTACCTAACAGTTCCTGGCGTATCACGCATTATGGATCGCTGGTCAGAGGGTCTACTTCAGACTGTGGTTGAGATCGCGCCTTTGATTCGCGAGAACAAGACCAACTACGAGGTGATGGCGGACTTCATGCTATCGGCAACAATGGCGCTCAACGGCTTCACATCAATGGGTGTTCCACAAGACTGGACAACTCACATGATTGGCCACGAGATCACGGCACTTCACGGACTAACTCACGGAGCTACACTATCGATCGTGATGTGTGGTACAATGCGAGTTCTCAGCGAGCAGAAGAGCGGCAAGATTCTCCAGTTCGGAGAGCGAGTTTTTGGCATCACTCAGGGCAACGACCAAGAGCGCATAGCTCTAACTATCGAGCGCACAGAGGAGTTCCTACGCTCGCTTGGTCTTCCAACACGCCTTAGCGATGAGAACATTGGCGAGGAGACAATCACGGAAATCGAGCGCCGCTTCAACGAGGCTAACGTTCACTATGGTGAGGCTGGCAACGTCGATGGAGCGATGGCTCGCAAGATCCTAGAGAGCTGCAAGTAGCAACAAAAAAGCCTACCCTCGAGACCACGTTGCGTGGCTAAAGGGTAGGCTACATCTATTTATATACAATTTATGATTAAGAATATTGTTTTTGATTTTGGCGGTGTCATCATCGATTTCGATCACGCACGTGCTATTCGCACATTCGAGGCTCTGGGGCTAACAGATGCCGCTAAGTACCTGGACTGCTATCACCAAAAGGGTGTATTCCAAGGCCTAGAGATGGGAACTCTCTCAAAGGAGGAGTTCCGCCAGCAGTTCAGCGAGCTGTGTGGGCGTGAGATCTCACACGATGAGCTACTGGGCGCTTGGCTCTCGTTCGTGAATTTCCCCGTGAAGGCGGAGCGCATCGAGGCGATCAAGCAACTCAAAGCGGAGGGCTACAAGATCTACATTCTCAGCAACACAAACCCATATATCATGGAATGGGCGTGCGGCACAGAGTTTATCGAATCGGGCGAGGGTCTACACCAACTCGTCGACAAGATCTACAAATCGTGCGAGATGAACGCAATGAAACCTTCCGACGAGATCTATCAGATGATGCTTCAGGACTCAGGCATGGTCCCTTCTGAGACTCTCTTTGTGGACGACAGCACCCTAAACATCGAGGCTGGACAGAAGAGCGGAATGCACTGTCTGTTGGCGTTCAATGGCGAGAGCTGGACTCAGCAACTACGTGAAATTCTTGCTCAGCAGGCCGACAAATAGGGTAGCCTACCACTGCCAAAGCACAACACCGACACTCACCCCAACATGGGGTACGATATGCCCCTTGGGGGTCATACCCACCCCCACGCCAGCGGTCACGGCAAAGCGACTAGGTTTACGAAGGGTGCGGATAGTGTGCCGATCATACAACTCTAAGGACTCAATCTCGGGGCTAAACCCTCCGATTTTGGGTCCTTTTACTATCGCCCTATACGCTGAATCGATGTACTCTCGCCGCTCGATCACTACATCCAACGCAACGCTATCTTCGGACAACGTTTGCACCGAGGGCGCAAACAAGAGCTTTGGCAGATTTACCCGCACAAGCCCCTCGGAGAGGGTGCGCATAGGCTCAGGTCGCTCGTAAAAGATCGTGTCGACACGTATTTCGAGCTGCGGTGCTGGTTCGCTTGCGAAGCGAGTCCCCAAAAAAAAGGCTGCAACCACCACCACAAGTTCAAATAGACCTCTTCCGCTCATCACGCCAATCCACGATAGAGCCTCCAACCATCCTCCACCTGCTTAAAGACTGGCTCAACGCCCGTCTCCATCTTCGACATCGCCGCCACAAGTCGTGTCATAGACCTCTGATCACGAGTGTCGAGTGGCTCATCGAGTGGCACGCCCGATCGCCTCGCCACAAAGCTGATGTAGGATTTTGTGTCGTTCTCCACAGGCGGTGCCCAACGATTGATGAAGTCTTCGAGATAGACGCATCCGTGTAGGCGCTTGTAGTTGTGTAGAAGTTTAAAAGCAGCTCGATAGCCATGCTCAATGGTCTCGAACTGCGCAAATCGAGGGTCCTGCGAAGGACGGATCTCTCCGATCCAAGGCCGTGATTTCGACCTCTCGATGTTTAATGGGTTGTTGTTTCTGATTCCCCTTGACATAATTGTTCTGTTTTAATTGTTCCTAAAGGTGGGGTGCGACTCGCACACGATATCGTGTTGCACTTATAGATCGCCAGCTTGACATTCTCGGTTGTGAGCTTATTGTTTTGATCCCTTAGCCGTCCATTTGCTCGATATAGAGTCTCTATTTTTTGACTCTGAACCTCGACCTTTGCCTCCGATTTCTCGTATAGCTCACGCCATTGTGCCGAGGCTGTGGATTCATTCTGAAGTTGGCGTGCTCGCTTGTTCTCACGATAGAAGACCACCCCTGCAATCCCTCCGCCTGAGATCAGCGCCGAAAGAATTGCTGTAATTACTGTTGTTATATCCATGATATGCAGATTTTGGATAAAATTTACGACAAATATACAGCCCACATAGCCATTTGATTTCCAAACTATTAGCATTTTATACTCTCACCTATTCGGTATTCTCATTTATTTTATGTACCTTTGTATCTCGAAAGAAACCAAATAAATCAGGATGAAGACTCAACCAGAAATAGTGGAGCAGACCTATGTCAACGCTCAATATAAATGTAATTCAAAACTTTCGAAACAACTTCTAAACAGCTTCCTTGCAGGAGCTTACCTCTCAATGGGGTGTGCGCTTGCCGTTGTCGTTGGATTCGGCTTTCCAGAGCTCTCAGCGGCAAATCCAGGGCTATCTAAGCTCCTCTTTGGACTAGCATTCCCCATCGGACTCGCAATGATAATGCTCCTCGGCGCTGAACTATTCACAGGAAACACAGCAACGCTTATCCCAGCTCTTATAGATCGCCGTGTCACATGGGCTCAAGTGCTGAGAAACTGGCTTGTGGTGTGGTGCGGAAACTTTATCGGGGCACTATTTTTCGCCTACGTGCTTGTCTATCTCACGGGCATTATCGGCAAAGAGCCTTGGCTCAGCGGACTAAACAACTATGCAGAGGCGAAGGTCTCGTATCCATTCATCAAGACCATGCTAAAAGGTGTCGCAGCAAACTGGTTTGTATGCCTTGCGGTGTGGATGTCGCTCGGTACGGGCAATATCAGAGGTAAAGTTGTTGCGATATGGATCCCAATCTCAGCTTTCGTGATTCTAGGCTATGAGCACAGCATCGCCAATATGTTCTTCCTACCGATGGCGATGTTCAACGGCGCAGAGATCTCAACGGCTGATCTATTCATTAAGAACCTTATCCCCGTGACAATTGGCAACATAATTGGAGGTGCACTCTTCGTGGGTACACTCTTCACATATCTACACGCTAAGCGTTCGTAGATCACCGCCTCGCACGGGCGATTAATCTAATAATTTAACAAAGATGAAAAAGCTAATATTTACAGCTACCGCAATGCTAATATCTGCAATTGGGGTAGCTCAGAGCACAACCACAACAAATGACAAGGGGCTATTCGAGGTCTCTATCAGTGCCGACACTCTGGTGTCGCCCGATATTTTCTACCTAGCGATACAGATTGCCGACAACAAAGGCATCGGCAAGCAGGGAATCGACAACGTAGAGAGCAAAACGCTCGTCCCAACCCTAAAGCGTGAGGGCGTTGACACGAGCAAAGATCTCGTGATCGCTAGTGTCTACAGCTCATACACCGAGAAGGGCAAAGATGTAATGACTAAGAGCTATCTGCTCACAGTCAGAGATGCAGCAAAGGTGAAGGGCATCATCGAGACTCTTCGCAGTGAGGATATCGTTGTGTCGATCCAAGACACCGAGATCTCAAACAGACGTGAGATCGAGCAGGAGCTACGCATCAAGGCGCTAAAGGCATCAAAAGCGGAGGCTGTGGCTATCCTATCGGCTGTGGGCTATCGAGTAGATAAGCTACAAAAGGTCTCAGTAAATATATATAACTATAGGGGAGGTCTTGCGATGCCAACGCTAATGTCACGCAAAGCATCAGATCAGAGCAACGAGAGCGTAGAGTCGTTCAACAAGCAGAACATATCAGCAAGTATCGTTGCCTCGTACAGCATTTGCGAATATTAGCATAGGCTACTCAGATAGACATCAAACAAAATCCGAAGTGGGGTAATACTCACTTCGGATTTTTTGTGTTCTACCCTCATGGGTAAAATAATCGCAAAATTATGGTGCTTTAGTGATCGCAAAACTCTTATCATGAGCTCACGCATAGATACACTTCGATCGAGACAAGGCACCAC
>CAYJIY010000004.1:10831-12210 GCA_964370415.1 uncultured Alistipes sp. | reverse complement strand
AAAAAAAACGCACACCCCCGAAGAGGTGTGCGTCCAAATATATTTGCTTATTGTGTCGTCTTAGACTAGAATGTCAAGCGAACACCAAGTTGCATTCTCCAACGAGACAAGATATCGTTCTGAACGAAATCAGCGTCTGAGTTCCAAGTGTACGATGGAGTGTAGTTCTCACCTGATGCATCAGCTGCAAGAGCTGCGATTTTAAGTGGTGAAAGTGTGTATGGAGTGTTGTAAGATGTACCCCATCCACGGTTGAATAGGTTACCTACGTTCAACATATCAAGCGAGATCGAAAGCTTGCGACCATTCTTCTTGTCGTAGAAGAAGTGCTGTGATACGTGAAGGTTGAAGTGGTGCTCGAATGGAGTAAGGATACCGTTACGTCCTGCGAAGCTACCTTGGTTATCTGCTGCATATTCGTTAGAAGATAACCAGTTGATGAAGTTTGCCTTGCTCTCTGCTGCTGTAACTGTTACAACACCATCATCATTAACATTATCAACCCATGTCATTTGCTCAACTTCAGCCATTGTAGGGATGTACATAAGGCTGTTGCCCCACTGACCATCGCCGTTAAGATCCTTAGATTCGTTGTATGTAAGTGATGTACGACCACCGTGGTAACCTTGGTATGTTAGACCAAATACAGTCTGCATACGACCTCTAGAGTAAACTGGAGTTGCGTAGTTAGCCGTTACGTTGATGTTGTGTGGTGAGTCGAATGTAGAGAAGTGAAGCTCGTTTGCATCGTTAGAGCGAACAGAGTAGTTGTACTTCCAGTTAGAGTAAGCTACAGAAGATGTACCATCGTTTACAGCCATTGCACGTGTGAACGCGTATGATGCCATAAGGTCAAGACCGAAATCGAATGACTTCTGAACCATTGCACTAAGGTTGTAAGTGTAACCTTTGTTTGTGTTCTCAAGGTTAACGATTGCATAGTAGTCACGGCTACGATCGTAGTATGTTGTAGAGTTAGCTGAGTTAGCAGCGCCTGTAGACACCATGTTTACAGCCTTACCTGAGTCTGTAAGAGCGATGTTGTTGAAGAACACGTTGTTCATCGTCTTAGAGTAGATACCCTCAAGAGTCACTTTCCAGCTACTAGCGAAGTTGTGCTCAAGACCAAGGTTTACACGGAATACCTGTGGGTATTTGAAGTCCTCAGAAACAGTGTTGATAGTCTGACCTGATGCTGATGTAGAACCTGTGATAGGCGCTTGAGTCATCGAGAAATCAGGAACAGTTGCATATTCTGCATTAATTGTAGTAGACTTCATCTCCATACCTGTGTTACCATATACGTTAGAAAGCCATACGAAAGGAACACGACCTGTGAAGATACCTGCACCACCACGAAGCAATGTGTTCTTAGACTC
>CAYJIY010000004.1:0-10731 GCA_964370415.1 uncultured Alistipes sp. | reverse complement strand
TGGATAAATCCGTTAGCCATAGAGTAGAACTCGTTGTGAGTACCGAAAGTTAGTGTGTGGCTACCTTTGTAGATAGAGAGGTTGTCAGTCAAAGTGAATACATCTTGGTCTAGTGAGTTAACACCTGAAGAGTACTCTGTACCAATTTGTACAGTTTTGTTACCATTAGGACCTACGTTTTCGATCTGAACTGTAGGTGCTTGATATGGAGCATCACGGAAGTCGCGAACACGAGTGTAACCAGCACGGAACTCGTTAGAGATAGTGTTCGAAAGACGAGAGTTAAGCTCAACTACGAAAGAGTGAGTCTTGTCTGTGAACTTATATGTACTGTTGTTAAGGTAGTAAGTGCTGTAAGAAGAGCCATAAACATCCTTATAAGAGTCCTTAAGTTGGTAGCGAACCATCAACTTGTTGTTCTGGTTGATGTTCCAGTCTACACGAGCCATCACGTCAACCGATTGAGTTATGATATCACGGTTAGCATACTCCTCAGTGATACCTGTAAGGGCAGCATATCTATCAACAATTTGCTGAATTTCAGAAGCAGTTACATAACCTGCATCAACACCTGGGAACCAGCTAGAAGGGTATTGCTCCTTGTAGAACTCACCACTTGCAAAGATAAATAGCTTATCCTTGATGATTGGAGCACCGATAGTTGCACCATAAGTTTGAGTCATCTGCTCAGTAAGCTTCTCACGGTTCTCAACATCGTCTCCTGCAGTTGTACCATAGAAGTTTTGGTTGTTGTAGTAAGTGTAAGCAGTACCTTTAATCTCGTTAGTACCTGATTTTGTTACAGCGTTGATACCACCACCTGTGAAACCGCTCTGACGAACGTCGAATGGAGCAACTACAACCTGAATCTCCTCGATAGCGTCGAGAGAAACTGGGTTTGTACCTGTCTGACCACCGTTAGTACCTGTACCTGCAAGACCGAATACGTCGTTAGATACAGCACCGTCGATCTGGAACGAGTTGTAGCGGTTGTTCGAACCTGCGAAAGACATACCACTGTTCTTAGAAGAAGCTTGTGGTGTGAACTTCACGATGTCGTAGATACTACGTGTTACAGTTGGCGCTGTTGCGATCTGCTCTGAGTTAAAGTTAACTGCAGCACCTGTTTTGTTAGCATCGAAACGATCTTTGCTTGTTGCAGTAACAACAACTTGATCAAGTTGCTGACCCTCCTGAAGAGCACCGTTTACCGATGTAGTCTCACCGAGGCGAAGTACTACGTCTGTGTACTCTAGTGTTTGGAAACCGATGAAAGAGATGTTCACCGTGTAAGGAGAACCTGGACGCATACCCTGGATAGTGTAGCGACCGTCAGCATTTGTTGCTGCTCCATACTCTGTTCCTGATGGAGTGTGAGTTGCAATTACGGTAGCACCGATCATTGGCTCACCATTACCATCTACGATCTTACCTGAAAGGCCAGAGGTCGTAACTTGCGCAAATGAAGCTGTCGCCAGCATCAACATTGCAAACAAAAAGTAAATTTTCTTCATTTTGATAAAAATTGGTTTGTGTTTAGCTTTATTATATTGTAAAGACTCAAGCCACGTAGATAAAAACTGTGCGAACCCAAGTGCTCTACTATAAATAACAAAATTACGCGGCGAAGATAGTAATAATTCAAATACGTAATGTTAAGTTTATGTTACATTACAATATTTTTACACTCTTTTTGATTATATTCTATAATACAAGAGAGTCGTTTTGCTATCTATTTTTTGCTTTCTTCACCCAACTCATGAGCAACATTGTGTTGACAATCAAGAACAACACAAACATGAGTATAAAAAAGAGGTTAATCTCGCCACGGCTCATAGCCATACCAAGACCCGAGATACTAAAAATTATCCAATACACCCCTGATTCAACCAATTTGTAAACGATCAGAACGTTTGCTAGGATTGACGATGCAAAGAAGAGAGCATTAAAAAGTAGGGCTATGTGAGAATAGCCATCCGATAGTAGGTTTATACAAACGACGTTAATCGCCATGAGAACAAGCATCGCTACGACCGACAACATCCTCTCACGAGGTGTTTGCCAGCGAGGGGCGGTGCCTGAATCTGTCTTGCCACGTTTTGCAAGAAGAGCTCTTTTGCGCCAGACCCAGAACGAGTAGCTTTGCGCAGGAAGAAATATCAAAAGATAGGTGAGAGCCCCGTTAGTTTGGCTCTCCCACATCGAAAAAACAAGAATAAAAGAGGATAGTGCACCCAGCAGAAACGCTAGGTAGTTACGTGGGTCGCGTATAGTCACAACGTACGTAACCGACATAATGGTTGCGATCATCGAGACCCAATCCACGACAAAACCCTCCTGAGCGTAGAGCGCCACCAGAGTAATCACCACAAAAATGGTAGTGACTACGAGTGCATTCTTGGCTATTTGGCGGATCATATCCATCATTTGGGTCAATTTTGCGGAGCGTGTTACGGTTTAGTACTTGGTTTTAGCTTCTGTTTGTCGCCACTTCTCAAATACACACTGAGCAGCGTGTCGCTCGTGCTCCTCTGCTGTGATCTTACGTTGGGAGGTATCAAGAGCGAGCTCCTCATATATAAAGGAGTCATCGAAACCCACATCCCCAGCATCATGCTTGGTTGCTCCATAGTAGATTTTATCCACATGCGCCCAGTATATCGCCGACAGACACATAGGACACGGCTCACACGAGGAGTATATTTCGCACCCCTCCAAAACAAATGTACCTAGATTCTTACATGCATCACGTATCGCAGAGACCTCTGCGTGTGCGGTAGGGTCGAGATTGCGAGTCACGCTGTTTTGACCACGCCCGACTATCTCGCCATCCTTCACAATGACTGCCCCGAATGGACCGCCTTGGTTATCTATATTTTCAGAGGCCATCTCAATAGCCTCTCTCATAAACTCCTCTTTATATGCCATAAATTATTGGTGTTATTCTTATAACACGACTACAATATATATAAAAATAAGACAGAAACTTCGCTTGCGATACTATTTTTTTCGAAAAAAATCAAAAAATCTACTCGTCAAAGCGCTTCATATCATTAAAGTAGCGATCCAGCAACTCTTTAGCGGCAATAAACGAGCTGATCTTCGCCTCTTGTAGACGCTGCTCATAATCGCCAATCATACTTTTAATATTAGGATCACTATAAAAACTTGCCGTCAAAGTCTGGTGTATGGTCTCGTACATCCAGTGCTTATTCTGTCTATTACGATTGTGCGCAAAGAAACCATTATCTTTCGTATGGATCAAGAAATCTTCGATCCCCTGCCACACCTTCTCTAGCCCTTCGCCCGTCATCGATGAGCACGAAAGCACATGTGGTCGCCATCCCGACTCTGTGGTTGGGAATAGGCTCAGAGCGCCCTGAAACTGCACTCTTGCCATCTCTGCACGCATAGTATTCTCGCCATCGGCCTTGGTGATAACCATCAAGTCAGCCATCTCCATGATACCACGCTTGATACCCTGAAGCTCATCTCCTGCCCCAGCGATCTGCAACAGCATGAAGATATCGACCATCGAGTGCACGGTGGTCTCCGACTGGCCAACGCCCACAGTCTCGATGAATATCACATCGAAGCCCGCAGCCTCACACAGCACGATCGTCTCACGTGTTTTGCGCGCCACACCCCCCAAAGAACCTGCCGAAGGCGAGGGGCGAATAAATACATCGTGGCTCGCAATGAGGGTCTCCATACGAGTTTTGTCGCCAAGAATAGATCCTCCGCTACGCTCCGAACTCGGATCAATAGCCAACACCGCCAGGCGATGCCCCTTCGATGTCACCATATTGCCGATCGCCTCAATAAAGGTCGACTTTCCAGCGCCAGGAACTCCCGTTATACCGACTCTAATTGAGCCATTGGCGTGGGGTAGGCACCTCTCGATTATCTCTTGCGCTTGGGCATAGTGCTCCGAATTGTTACTCTCAACAAGTGTAATCGCCTGAGAGAGGATCGTGATATTTCTATCCAAAATCCCCTGTACATACTCATCCGTTGTGAGTTTGCGACGCTTCTTACGCTTAAAATGAGGGTTCACTACGGGGTTTTGCTCCCCGCCCTCTGCGATCATCAGCGCACTCTCTTCGTGATGCTCCTTGTGATCGTGCTCAAAGTGGTTTATTGTTGAGAAGTCCATTCTTTCTTACTTGTTTTTACTTTAACTCCTGAATAGGCATTTGCAGGGCATTCCCCATCCAAATTGCACGGTTCTTGCTGTCGATCAAAACGCCATAGGGTAGATAGCTCACCCCAAATTCGGCCATAATCTTAGATGAGGTATCGATCCCCACCTTGAAATGTGGCCCGACATACTCCGAGAGCATATCTATCGCACGGCGGTCGTTGCCCTTAACGATAACAAACACGCTAAAGCGCCCCTTTGATTCATCGGAGAGCTGCTTTAGTTTGTCGATATAGTCGCAACACTGCTCATTGTTTGATGCAAAAAAATTCACGAGTGTTCGGTGCGTAGGCTCTGGCTCAACTTCGCCACCCAGCCAACTCACACCCTTCAAATCGGGGATTCGCTCCCCAATGAAGATATCTTGCGCCCACGAACTCTGCGCACAGGCAACGATCAGGGCTATTATAAATAGTATTTTTTTCATAAAATCTCTACTGTTACAACGAGCAAAGTTATAAAATATTTTTAAACAACATAACGAATCACACTAATTTATATCATGAGAATCGCAATCCATCCCCACCCACGCCCCACAACCAAAACATATGATCAGCACCTATATTCGCTACTCAAATCACACTGCCACACCCACGAATACATCGCCACAGCCTCCCCAAAGAGCTCATTCGATCTATTCCACAGCTCGACACACCACATCCCCACTAGGGTATGGCTCAAGGGGGTGCCCTTTGTCATAACCATTCCAAATCTACACTACATCAACCACTCACACCTCTACTCTCGCTGGCAGCGCGCCCTGGTCAAAGAGACCCTGCGCACTAAGTGCCGCAATGCCAGCCGAATAATCACCACAAACACTCGCACGAGGAGTGAGCTTATCGACCTCTTCAACATCGACGAAGATAGGGTAGAGACCCTACTTCCTCTTGGGGCACAACTCCCCCTAGAGTCTATCTCCAGCGACAAACTGCGCTACATCAGCCGAAAGTACGACTTACCACCACGCTTCATCCTCACTATCGGCAACATAGGCACCGCCCATCACCACGACAAACTCATCGAATCGCTCTTTGAGTGCTCTCCCGACATGGGGATCGTGATCTGTGGCAGGCACACCCGATTCGTCGACAACATTCTTCACTTTGCACGCATGCACAACAGGGCTCTGAGCACCCAATTCATCTACGAATTTGACACCGAGGAGCTCGCCCCCTTGATGAGCCTCGCAACACTCTACGTATCACTCGTCCAGAGCCCCGCTAGCCACATCATCGAGGCGATGCGTGCTGGCACCCCCATGATACTCTCCGATCTGCACTCCAACGAGGAGCTAGCGGGCGATGCCGCACTATACGTAGACCCCCACCAAGAGGGGGCGCTCACCGACAGCCTAAATCAACTATTATCCGACAAAAATCTGCACGACAGGGTCTCAAAAAGCGCATCTGAACGCTCTGAGGAGTTCTCGCCTAGAGCTTTTGCACTGCGTTTATCTCAGATATACAACGAATTATAGCAACCACCCACCAAGAGCTTTGGTTTAAGCCGTGAAATTAATGTTGAATTTTCGCAAAAATTCCAACCAGAATCTTTGTGTTATCGAATTTTTTACGCTAAATTTGCTACGTTTTAGCGCATATAATATATATATTGGTGTGTAGTCAAGCAGACGCCAACGCCAACGTGTATTGCGCTAACGTGGAGTAAGCATATTAATTCAATCTTAATTTAAATAAAAGTAAATCATGAAAGTATCTCACATCGAGCATCTTGGTATCGCAGTAAACAGCCTTGAGGAGGCTATTCCATACTGGGAAAATGTAATGGGACTAAAGTGCTACGCAATCGAAGAGGTTGCAGAGCAGAAAGTGCGCACTGCATTCTTTATGGTCGGACAGACTAAAATTGAGCTTCTAGAGGCAACATCTGAAGATTCAGCTGTCGCTAAATTTATTGATTCACGCGGAGTTGGTGTTCACCACGTAGCTTTTGCGTGCGAGAACCTAGAGGAGCAACTCGCTGATGCTGAGGCTCAGGGTGTTCGTCTTATCGACAAGACTCCACGCAATGGTGCAGAGGGACTTTCAATCGCGTTTCTTCACCCAAAATCAACTCAGGGTATCCTAACTGAGCTTTGCGAGGACAAAAACAAGTAAAACATAATCAAAATAACAACTATGAGTGATATTCAAAACAAAATCAATCTGTTGCTCGAAAATCGCGAGACTGCACGCATGGGCGGTGGTCAGAAGCGTATTGACGCTCAACACGCTAAGGGTAAGCTTACAGCTCGTGAGCGTATCCACATGCTCCTAGACGAGGGTAGCTTCGAGGAGTTCGACATGTTCGTGACACACCGTTGCTACGACTTCGGTATGGATAAGAGCCACACATTTGGTGATGGTGTTGTTACTGGTTACGGTACAATCGACGGCCGCCTTGTGTATGTATTTGCTCAGGACTTCACTGTGACTGCGGGTTCACTCTCTCTGTCAATGTCAGACAAGATCTGCAAGGTGATGGATATGGCTCTTCGCAACGGTGCTCCATGTGTTGGTATCAACGACTCAGGAGGTGCTCGTATTCAGGAGGGTGTTAACGCACTTGCTGGTTATGCTAACATCTTCCAGCGCAACGTGATGTCGTCGGGTGTGATCCCACAGATCTCAGCTATCTTTGGCCCATGTGCTGGTGGTGCGGTTTACTCTCCAGCTCTCACTGACTTCATCATCATGAAGAAGCAGACTTCAAACATGTTCCTTACAGGTCCTAAGGTTGTTAAGACCGTGACGGGTGAGGACGTAACTCAGGAGCAGCTCGGTGGTGCAACAATGCACACTACAAAGTCGGGTGTTGCTCAGTTCGCAGTTGACACAGAGGAGGAGGGTATCAGCCTAATCCGCAACCTACTCTCTTACATGCCACAGAACAACATGGAGGATGCTCCACTTGTTCCATGTACAGACAGCATCAACCGCGCTGACGAGTCACTAAACACAATCATTCCAGATAGCCCGAACAAGGCTTACGATATGACTGACGTGATCAAAACTATCGTTGACAACGGCGAGTTCCTAGAGTCGGCACCAGCTTACGCTAAGAACATCATCACTTGCTTTGCTCGTTTCAACGGTCAGAGTGTGGGTATCATCGCTAACCAGCCTAAGTTCATGGCGGGTGTTCTCGATATCAACGCTAGCCGCAAGGCTGCACGTTTCGTGCGTTTCTGCGATGCGTTCAACATTCCAATCGTAACTCTAGTTGACGTTCCTGGATTCCTTCCTGGTACAACTCAGGAGTACGGAGGTGTTATCACTCACGGAGCGAAGCTTCTATTCGCATATTGCGAGGCTACAGTTCCTAAGGTAACAGTTACTCTTCGTAAGGCTTACGGTGGTGCATACATCGTGATGTCGTCTAAGCACATCCGTGGTGACATAAACTACGCTTGGCCAATGGCTGAGATCGCAGTTATGGGTGCTAGCGGTGCAGTAGAGGTTCTTCAAGCTAAGGGCGCAGCGGCTATCGAATCTCCAGAGGAGAGAGCTAAGTTCGTAGAGGAGAAGATCCAAGAGTACAACGATAAGTTCTCGAACCCTTACAATGCGGCACGTTATGGCTACATCGACGATGTAATCGAGCCACGTAACACTCGTTTCCGCATTATCCGTGCACTTCAATCTTTGGCGACTAAGCGTTTGCAGAACCCGCCTAAGAAGCACTCGAACATTCCATTGTAAATCTAGTAGCTATGATAACACTATTAAACGCTGGTTGGGGACTCTCCGAAATTCTTTGGACAGCACTCTTTGGCTTTGTATCGGTGGTTGTCTTGCTATTTATGTTGGTAGGAGTTATGCGCCTATTTGGTAAAGTTTTCTCGGTCTCTGTCAAAGCGACACCATCGAAGAACAGCACAGCCCCACAACCAATGATTAGCGAGGAGGAGGTTGCAGCAATTTCAACCGCTCTAAGACTCTACACTGGCGAACTTCGCAGTACAAGCCGCAATGTGCTTACCATCATGAATATCAAGCGAGTTTACTCACCTTGGAATTCAAAAATTCACGGATTAACCCAATTACCTGATCGTAATAAATAGAGTATATTAGCGATAATCAAAGAGGGGGCGCGAGAAGCAAAACCCTCTTTGATTTCACTTTTAAACATCAAATTACGATTAAACAAGACAAGTAAATTAAGATGAGAGACTATTCATTAAAGATTAACGGTCACGATTATAACGTTCAGATCGATAAGATGACCGAGAGCACAACAAATGTTCGCGTTGTGGTAAACGGCACAGCTTACGACGTTGAGCTAGCAGATGTAACACCACGCACTTCAACACCTCAGGTTGCTCCAGCACCAAAGGTTGGCGGCGAGAACGTGTTGGCACCTGCTCCAGTATCAGCCTCTGCACCTGTTAAGGCTGCAACTCCTGCTGCTGCTCCAAAACCAGCTGCAGCTGCAGGCGCAGGCAAGGCTATCACGGCACCACTTCCAGGTACTATCGTTGGACTTAAGGTATCTGTTGGTAGCACAGTTGCTGTTGGCGACACTCTTGTAATCCTTGAGGCGATGAAGATGGAGAACAACATCGACGCTGAGGTTAGCGGAACAGTTAAGCAGGTTCTAGTTCAGAACGGCGCAACTGTAATGGAGGGAGAGACACTTCTAATAATTGAGTAATTATGTTTGACGTGCTACAATCAGAGTCTCACTTCCTGTGGGATAGTCTGAAAGTTTTTGCAGAATCGTCAGGCATTGTCTCAATATTCGAGGGGATGGGCTGGAAGAATGCCATCATGATCGCACTCTCGTGCTTTCTGATGTATCTAGCCATCAACAAAAAATTTGAACCACTACTTCTACTGACTATTGCCTTTGGTATGTTCCTCTCGAATATACCTGCGGCTGGCATGTTCAACTCTGACCTATTTGCAGGTGGCCACATTCACTGGGGCAACTTTGTAAACGAGGCAGGGCTACTCGACTACCTATACATTGGCGTTAAACTGGGTATCTACCCATGTTTGATCTTTGTTGGGGTAGGTGCGATGACCGATTTTGGACCACTTATCGCAAACCCAATGAGTTTCTTGCTTGGAGCTGCGGCACAGATCGGTATATTCCTCACATTCATTGGGGCATACTTGTTCGGCTTCTCGCCTGAGCAGGCAGGCTCGATCGGTATCATTGGAGGTGCTGATGGACCAACATCTATCCTCCTAGCGTCGATTCTCGCTCCTGAGCTCTTGGGACCTATCGCCATTGCGGCGTACTCCTACATGGCTCTTGTGCCGATGATTCAACCACCAATCATGCGTGCTCTAACTACGAAGAAGGAGCGCCAGATCAAGATGAGCCAGCTTCGTGCGGTATCGAAGACAGAGAAGATCCTATTCCCTATCGTCATCACGCTGATCATCACACTCATTCTGCCGAGCTCAACGCCACTCATTGGTAGCCTTATGCTTGGTAACCTTATGAAGGAGTGCGGGGTAGTTGATCGTCTGAGCAAGACGGTTCAAAACGAGCTGATGAACATCGTAGTTATCTTCCTTGGACTAACAGTTGGTGCTACGGCAACGGCTGATGCGTTCCTAAACGTTCGTACAATTCAGATCCTCGTACTCGGTATCGTTGCCTTCATGGTTGGTACAGGAGGGGGTGTTCTCTTTGCGAAGTTTATGAACCTATTCCGTCCAGAGGGCAAGAAGATCAACCCACTTATTGGGTCGGCAGGTGTATCAGCTGTACCAATGGCAGCACGTGTTTCGCAGTCAGAGGGACAGAAGGCAAACCCTTCGAACTTCCTACTAATGCACGCTATGGGACCTAACGTAGCGGGTGTGATTGGATCTGCTGTTGCAGCGGGTATAATGATCTCATTCCTAGGCTAGGACACACATATTTATAATAAAAAGAGATCGGCAGGCGTAAAAGTTTGCCGATTTTTTTTATTATATAACAACAAAAAACTGTTGTAAGCTAAACTATTTTTGCTTATATTTGTGACGAAAATTACTAAACTGTGCTCTATGGACTCTAGCACACTGTTGAGTATAAGTCATTTTTATGAGTCCAAAAAGAAACTTTTAACATGAAAAAACTTCTATGCTTCGCACTCACGCTATTTGCGGTGTTTTCGTTCACTCAAACTGCGGAGGCAAAAATTCCTTTCTTCTACAGCACAGGTGCTGCAACACAAGAGATCCACAAGTTCGAGGAGCCAATTGATCTAGATGGCGACAAGGCTGAGTGTATTGGTATTGTATTCGACCAATTCTCAATCTTCACTGTGCCAATTTGGAACTATGGCGAGCAGGTGTACGCACTATACACTGAGAGTGGCAACACGATCAACTACTATGAGCTTACACCTGAAGATGTTGAGGCATTCTCGGCAGAGTTTGGCATCGAGCTAGATCCAAACAACCCGACTCTCTCGTTCTGGAATAGAATTGGAGGTAAGCTTGTTCTTCTTCTAGTATTTGTTGCTCTTGTAGGTTACTACATGATTAAGGGCGACGACGATGACGAAGAGGCTGCTGCTTAAAGCG
>CAYJIY010000003.1:62338-113240 GCA_964370415.1 uncultured Alistipes sp. | reverse complement strand
TGCATTTTGAAGTGCTCGCGAGCGTATTTTTCGATGTAGTCATCATACTTCAGCTGTTCGACGATTGTACTGTCTTGCTCGATCTTTTCGAGGTAGTACTCTCTGTCACGCATGAGTGCCCGAGTGTCTTGATCGATGCGCACAGCATGGATGAGGTTCCTGCCCGTCACAAATAGTGAGTAGGCAACAACCACGAATGTTAGCGCGCGCCAAGCTAGCTTAGTATAATTAAACTTCATAGTGACTATGGAATATTCATATATTTATGAGTCTGAATCGAGATGTTCCACTTTGGGTTGCTCTTCACATACTCAACCAATCGCTGCATTATTTTTTTTGCCACGCTCCACTCAGGCTGAAGATAGAGCATACACCCTTTTCTAACCTTTGAGGCGCACTGCTCTGCCCACTCAAAATCCTCCTCGCTTTGGATGATGACCTTTAGTTCATCAGCACGAGAGTAGGCATCTTGCAGGGGCTCCTGCTTTGGCTTCGGCGAGAGACACACCCAGTCGAAGAGACCATCGAAGGGTTTGCTGCCCGATGTCTCAAGGAATATCTCCAGACCACGCTTGTGGAGCTCGCTCGTGAGAGGTGCTAGCGGATATGTCAGAGGTTCACCCCCCGTAATCACGATAGCCTGCGCTTCGCACGATGTTGCTCGCTCGATGATTGTCTCGATCGATGTTGGTGGATAGAGCTTCGGGTTCCACGAGTGTTTGGCATCGCACCAACTACACCCCACGTCACAACCGCCCAGCCTAATGAAGTAGGCAGGTTTGCCAGTGTGGTAGCCCTCACCCTGAATCGTATAAAAATCCTCTACGAGTGGTAGTTTGTACCCACCCTCAAGGCTTTGATCCTCGTTTTTGGTCATTTAGCTTACTCTGTAACTACGTAAATATCCTTGAGGTTGCGCCCTAGCTGATCGTAATCAAGACCATAGCCAACGATGAATTCGTTGCCGATCTCCATCGCCTTATATTGAATAGGTATCTGCTTTTTGTAGGCACCTGGCTTGAAGAACAGTGTGCAGATCGATACGCTCGCAGGATTCAATGAATCGAGGTAGCGAGTGATGTGCTCAACGCTCTCGCCCGAATCAACAATATCCTCAACTACAACTACGTGGCGACCCTCGATCGATGCATTAAGACCGATCAGCTGCTTAGTCAGTCCTGTCGATTGAGTCCCCTCATACGATGCGATCTTTACGAACGAAAGCTCGCTATTGAAGTTGATCTTCTTCATCAAGTCGCTCAAGAACATAAACGAGCCGTTGAGTACACCCACAAATATTGGTGTGTCGCACTCCGCATAGTCCGCATTTATTCTCTCTGCAACTGCCGAAACTGCCTTATCTATCTCTGTACCAGAGATCATGATTTTGAAGCTCTTATCGTGAAGTTTAATTGTCCCTTCCATTTTTTTTGTCTTAAAAATTTATTAAAGCTACAAATATATGTAAAGTTTTTGAAACTTACCGTTTTTAGGCGCTAAATATAGCAAATTTAGTAGTGGCGAAAGCCATTCCAATCCAGCTCTACCACCTGCCCCAAATCTCGCCACTGTAGCTCGCCACCGCTGGTGATCTCTCCAATTATGGTCAAAGGCTCCTCAAAGAGAGCGCTATACTCGCCCATTAGGCGCTCAACGTCTTGTGCCGAGGCGGTCAAGAGCAGCTTATAGTCCTCCCCTGCACAGAGCGCTGTCTTTGGATCAACTGGTGTGGGTACTCTATCGATGTCGATTATAGCCCCCACCCCTGAGCGCTGCATGATGTGGCGGATGTCAGAGGCTATACCGTCCGAGATATCCATCATGGCGTGAACCTGAGTGCGAGCCCCTAGCCATGCCCCCTGCTTTGTGTGGGGTGTGGGGTTCTTGTGCACCATAGCATTTGGTGTTGAGATCTCGCCCCTGAGGATATCTTGCAGCCCTGCGCCCGACTCGCCAACGGTGCCCGATACAAGGATCAAATCCCCCACTTTTGCACCACTCCTATATTTAATATGGTCTAAGGCGGCCTCACCAATCGCCGTGACGCTGATAGTGACTCCCTCGAGCGAAGATGTCGTGTCGCCGCCAATTAGCGCCACTCCATGCTCTCGGCTCATCTCGCAGTAGCCCTCCATAAACTCATCGGCCCACTGCCCCATGCACTCCTTTGGCAAAGAGATGGCGAGTAGCGATGCCGTAGGTCTTGCGCCCATTGCCGCAACATCGCTAAGGTTCACAGCCAAGGATTTGCGCCCTAGCTCATGAGCCGAAGTTGCCGAGCGTAGGAAGTGCACCCCCTCTTGTAGCATGTCACTCGTAAAGACCATAGCGCGCCCCTCACTCATAGGCAGGAGCGCACAGTCGTCGCCAATGCCAAAGTAGCCATTTGCGGGGAGAGACTTCACCATCGAACTAATTTTCTCGATAAAATCAAACTCGCCCTGCGCCTGTTTTTTTATATTTTTTACGTTTTTCATCTATTTTTGTGAGAATAATGTGCAAATATATCTAAATTTGTCGAATATTATCACTATCTTTGCGTGCCGACTTTAAAGAAACACTCTTAAAAGTTGACCATGAGGGCGAGATTTTGCCCTCTTATGGTAGGATGAAAATAGAAATGTTAGGGAAACGAGAAGCAATAATATGAAGGTACTTATACTAAATGGTCCAAATCTTAATCTTCAAGGACGCCGTGATCAGTCGATCTACGGTTCCGAGAGTTTTGACACCTATATTGCGTCCCTAAGAGAGCTATTCCCAAACATCGAAATTGACTATAAACAATCAAATATAGAGGGCGAGCTCATAGACGCAATCCACCTTTCGGAGAGCAACTATGATGGCATTGTATTCAATGCAGGTGGTTATACTCACACATCTGTAGCACTTCGTGATGCAATCTCAGCCGTTAGAACACCCGTCGTAGAGGTTCATATCTCTTCGATACTCGCCCGCGAGGAGTTTAGACACACCTCAATGCTGGCCTCAGTCGCAGTTGGTTCAATCATGGGATTCGGACTAGACTCATACCGACTAGGATTATTAGCACTCCAACAAGTAGGAACACGAATTTAAGAATAAGTTATATATTTTAAGTAGAAATGAAAAAGACAAAAATTGTTGCAACAGTATCAGATTTTAGATGTACTGAAGAGTTCGTTCAGAAGCTCTATGACGCAGGTATGGACGTTGTACGTATCAACTCAGCACACGTGCCTGAGGAGAGCGCTACAGCAATGGTAGAGACAGTTCACCGTGTGAACCCTGCTATCCCAGTTATGATCGACACGAAGGGTCCTGAGATCCGTGTTACAAACATCGCTGCTGAGTACGGCAATAGCATCAGCTTCCAGACTGGTGACAAAGTTAAGGTTCGTGGCTCTGTAGGTGGAGATGATACAACACGTAACATCGTCTACATGAACGTACCTTCAATCGTTGAGGATATCCCAGTTGGATCACGCATGTTGGTTGCTGACGGTGAGCTAGAGCTTGTAGTTCTTAGCAAAAACGCAGAGGAGCTAGAGTGTGAGTTCCTAGTAGGTGGCGGTATGCGCTCTAGAAAGAGTGTTAACGTTCCTGGTGTTTCAATCTCACTTCCTTCTGTTACTGATAAGGACCGCCGTTTCATCGAGTGGGCTATCAAGAGCAACGTAGACTTCATCGCTCACTCTTTCGTGCGTAGCGCTAAGGACGTAGCAGCAGTTCAGGAGATCCTTGACGCTCACAACAGCAACATCAAGATCATCTCTAAGATCGAGAACCAAGAGGGTCTTGACAACATCGATGAGATCATCGAAGCATCTTATGGTATCATGGTTGCACGCGGTGACCTCGGTGTGGAGCTTCCAGCTGAGATGATCCCTAACACACAGCGTCGTATCGTTGAGAAGTGTATCGCAGCTAAGCGTCCAGTTATCATCGCTACTCAGATGCTATACTCTATGGTTAAGAACCCACGTCCAACACGTGCAGAGGTTAGCGACGTTGCAAGTGCAATCTACGAGCGCGTAGACGCTATCATGCTTAGCGACGAGACTGCAATGGGAGATCACCCATTCGAGTCAGTAGCTACAATGACACGTATCGCAAACGAGATCGAGCGCGATGAGGATCACTTCAAGCCAATGATCGATATCGACATGATGTCGGTTAACCACGAGATCACAGCCCAGCTTGCTCGCTCTACAATGCGTGCATGTACTAACCTTCCGATCAAGTATGTAGTATTCGATACTCAAACAGGTCGCACAGGTCGCTACCTTTCGGCTTTCCGTGGTAGCAAGCCAGTTGTTGCGGTATGTTACGAGCAGCACGCACAGCGTATCCTTGCTCTATCATATGGTATCACACCAATCCTTCGTAACCAAGAGTCGCACTATCAGCGCCTGTTCCTTATGGACGCTATCGAGCACATCAACAAGAAGGAGCAACTTGCGGATAACGACCTAGTAGCAGTAGTAGGTGGTAGCTTCGGTTCTGCTGGAGGTGCATCTTACATCGAGATCGCTACAGTAGAGGACATCCGTCGTCGTAACGATGCAGCTGTTGATTCACTATAATCAAGTAAGCTCACTAAATAGAAATAGGCTGAATCAGAAGATTCAGCCTATTTTTTTATTTATAATATGTTGAGAGATCTAATATATGGTAGATCTTCTAGAGACTCTTTATTGCGCTAGCTCAATTGTGCTATCTCTTCGGGTGAGATGCCGAGATACTGAGCAATTTTTGCGTCGCTGATACCATCCTCACGCATTAGAGCGATGCTTGCCTTGAGTTTTCCCTTCTGCTCCAACCTATCGAAAATCATGTTCGCTAGATCCTCTAGAGTGTCGAGTATTATCTTTTTACTTGGCTGCTTTGTCAAATCTAGAGTACAAAAATTTGTAGTGCCACTATATAGGGTCAAGAAATAGATCGATGAGATAAACACCGAAACAAGGCCTCGGACATCGAGATTTGAATCTTCAAATAGATCGATGTAGTAGTTTATCAGCTCGATGTTGCGTGTGTCACGGCTTATGGCTATCTCACGAGGTAGCTCGTCATCGCTTGTGAGTCCCCACAGGATTATCTTCTGCATGACCCCATTCTTATCGAGGTTTTTGTATAGATCCTGCACTATCTTGATGAAGAACTTTTTATCTCCGAGAGTCTCTAGGTTCGAGACATCAACCGTGTCGTTTATCCAATAGTCGTGGCGACTTGCAAGTTTGCGATATAGAACATCGAACGAACCGTAGTGGCGGTAGAAGATATTTGGATCTACCTTCGCCTCCTTTAGTAGCTCTTGTAGCTGCACATTTTCAAAACCACTCTTCACAACTAACTTTTCTATTGCCTCCATGACGGCCGTATCAAGTTGTGATTTGTTACGTCTGCGCTTTATTTCGGTATTACTTTTTAAATTACTCATTGTAAATTTTGTTAATCTGTAGGCAAATATATGGATTTGATTTATAATTAACAAATTTAATAATTAAAATTTTTATACAATTTTTTATTTCTATTAGATTTTTTGAACAAAAACCTATATATTTGTGTGAAAATACTAGCCACAAATCATGTTTAAAGTTGCACTAATAATGGCGCTCGGCGCTCTATTGGGGTGGTTGCTCAGATCCAAATCTCTGGGCAAACTATCGAAGATAATCGAATATATAATTCTACTGTTACTATTCTCTCTAGGGATTATGGTGGGGGCGAATCCGCACGTAATGAACAACTTAGACTCTATCGGTCTAAATGCTTTCATCATCGCTGCTGGCGCAACAATGGGATCAATCGTAGTAGCATGGGCACTTTACCACCTAATAATTAAGAGACGATGAAGGGAATATTACTAATTTTAGGGGTATTTGTTTTGGGAGTTATACTTGGGCGCTTTGCGTCTATTGATCTGATGGCTCTCGCATCTGACTATACGATGTGGATTCTCTATGCGCTTATGTTCATTGTGGGGCTCTCGATAGGTCACGACAAGGAGAAGCTAGGTGTGCTGTTGCGCCCCGACCCAATTATGCTTCTTCTGCCTTTGGGTACGATTATTGGCTCTTTGATTGGTGCTACGATGGTTGCTCAGTTCATCTCGCAACACTCGTTGACCGATTCGTTGGCAGTTGCGTCGGGATTGGGCTACTACTCCCTCTCATCGCTGCTAATAAAGGAGCTCAGGGGCGAAGAGCTCGCCACGATAGGATTGGTTGCAAATATCGCACGTGAGCTTATGGCTATAATGTTCGCTCCGCTAATCGTCCGATTCTTTGGACCCTTGGCGCTAATATCGGCAGGTGGTGCCACAACAATGGACACCACCATGCCAGTAATTGCTCGCTATTCGGGCGATAAGTATATTCTACCTGCGATTCTTCACGGAATCCTACTCGATTTGAGCATCCCCGTACTCGTTCCGTTCTTCTGCTCTATTTAACGTAAGTTTTTTAGTAGAGAACGGCGTTCACATTTGTGCTCTGAGTGGGATTGTACGTATTATCCTCACGATCATAGGAGAGGTTAAATGACATTATGACCATATAGGTCTCTGTTTCATACGTGCATAGATTGAGAGCATCAATCTCCTCATCGGTAAGAGCCATTGTCGACTGTGGGTATGCCTGCGATATTTTCTCGTTCACGTAACTCTTCAAATCGAAGCTAAAGTTTAGATCTTTATCATTGGTTATGGTCATAATACCCGTATCAACGTTATAATCGCAATTGCTACCGACACCAAATTTAGGCAGAAATAAGTTCTTAAAGTCTGGACGTATCTCGAAGTCGAAGGGCACCTTCTCATTGTAATAACCAACTGTGTAGTAGATAGTTCTCAAGAACTCTATATCACCACTCTCATTGAGCTCTACCCTCAGGTTTGTTGTCGCTTCGTAGAACTTATCTCGATCCGTCAGCCCTAGCTGCTCAATGTATGGCTCGCAATAGCTCACTCTGCGATTATCATAGATATAGTCCATCGAGGAGTGCAAATCTTTCACATCTTGGAGCGCTTCCACCGTGTGATTGAATCTTTGGACGGCATTAAGATTCATCGTCTGATCCTCATTCATAAGATCCAATTTTGCACCCAACTGCTCTATGCGCTTCACGTGATAGCGTATCGCAATATTCTCAGGGTGCACAGATGGCACAAGGCTTATTAGGAGTGTTATTCCTGCGAGTGCCGACACAACATAGTAGTAGCGACCATATTTGCGAGAGACCATCGCCAGTGCCGTAAGGGTCATCACCCCTCCAAAAATCAGTAGATAGATCCTCGACTCGGTGAGTCCATAGTCGCTGATGCGGCGTGCCACACCCACCCAAAACATCACGAGTAGAGGTAGCATTATCATCGTGTAGTACTTGTACATCCACCCAAAGCGAACTTTTTCGCTCAGCAAATTCATCGCTTTGCCCAGCAAAAAGAAGATCGCCAGGGCAAAAACCATCCACGCCACACCACCTGATGGTAGCTCCCAGCTAACCAAAATTAGCATGAAATAGCTATACAAAACGATAGCGTAGATCAATATTGCGGGCGATAGGATGTAGTTCATCAAGATTGAGACCACAGTAGATTTTTCGATCTTAAAGAGTGCACCATCAAGCAGATAGAACAGTATCATTGGTGAGAGAAGCCCACAGATCGGAGCAACTATATATACAAAAAATTCACTCTGAAAACTCATGTCATAGAGCTCCGTGATGCTGTAAATTATCGCAGAGAGAAGCCCTAGAGTAATCCCCATGAAAAATTGTGTGATGAGCAGACTAAGCTGAACGTTGAGCATGCTCTTTGCGAAGTGCTCGTTATCACGTGATGTTGTAGCGAGTATAAACAACAGTATCGGAAGCACCATCAACAGAGCGTAGAGCGAATCGCTAAACTTCCATATAAATATGAGATTCAGCGCCACAGTGGCAGCAGGCGCTATGTAGTAGAGCCATCGCCAACTTTTGTCTCGAGTCAAGATATTGAATATGTAGCTCACCGAGAAGGTCATCGGAAACAGAAGCGTATAGCTCTCTTGATACTTCGAAAAAACATCGAAGTTCATCACTGCCAGCAGAAAGCAGAGCAGAGTCTCGACAGGGTATCTGCGACCAGCTTCAAAAATATCAAATAGTTTAATCTTCATAATCCTATAGTTTATCAAGGGTCTCTAGTATTGTCTGTTTCAATGCTTTGGGCGTGACGTTTTTCTCGATCACAAGCCTATATGAGTTGTAGATCTGCTTGCGGATGAACTCTTCGCTCAAGTCGCCCTGAGTCATCACCCCATTCCAATGGCGTTTGTTGCCGTGATAGGCTGGGACTATGTCGTCGGGGTACTGCTCCCTGAGTTCTAGCGCCATGTCGGGATCGCACTTTAGCGCCACCCATTCGAAGCTCTCCATGTTTGTGTAGGCAAACATTTTACCGCCAACCTTGTAGACCAAAGTTGTCTCATCAAAGGGAGTTGACTCCTCCACAAACGGTAGCGATAGGCAGTAGTCCCTAAAGTCGAAAATATCCATTTTATGCTCTATTTTTCACAAATATAATAAAATATGGCAATATCGGCGCACAAAATAAAAAAAGAGTGATTGCTCACTCTTCTATTTTGCCTGCTCCTTTAGGAATTTCTCGGAAACGATCACTCGAATCGCTTTTTGCAGTATCTCAAACTCTAGGGTTGTCTGTCCGAGCAGCTCGCCATCGACCTCGACCGAGATCTCAGGTGAGGACTCTACCCTAATTCTACTACCCCGCTCCTGAATGATGTGGCGGATACGATAGATCCCCCCATTGAAGAGGTAGCGGAAGCGGAAAAGTATGTGCCAGAAGTGTATAGGGCGGTATATCGACACGTCGAACATTCCATCATCGGCAATCGCCGAGGGGAGCTGCTGCATACCGCCACCATTGTACTTACCGATACCCACGGCAAGGCTAAAGAGCAGGTTATTGTAGACCAATTTGTCGTCAATCCAGATCTTTGCGCCTGTCGATTTATAGGAGAAGAACGCCTTTATCATCGCCCACGTATAGAGCCCAGGGCCTCGATGCCCCTTCTTCTTTAGGTGGGTGAACTTGCGGTTAACCTGAGCATCGAACGCTGCACCCGCCACGTTTGCCATGTAGCGCTTCTGAGTATATTTCGACTCCTCGTAGCTCACAATGCCGACATCCTGCAGGAACGAGTGCCCCTGCTTAATAGCCTCTATCGCCTCGTGGTACTTGCGAGAGATACCGAACATTCTGATCCAGTCGTTTCCTGTACCCACGGCAATTACCCCCAGCAGAACCTCCTTAGGGTCGACCTCCTGCTGAATGAACAGTCCATTTACCACCTCGTGCAGAGTGCCATCACCCCCCACAACAATTATCTGGCGATAACCCTCCTTCACCGCCGAGACGGTGAGCTCCGTGGCGTGGAACTTATGCTCGGTGAACACTGGATCGCTCACAATGTGGTGATCCCTCAGAAGCTTCGAGATACGTGGTAAATGATCTAAACCCAGCCCCGAACCTGAGACTGGGTTTACGATCATAAACCAGCGTGAAGATATATCTACTTGTGTCAAGCGTCCTATTTTTGTGGTACGTTCTTAAGTGTGTAGAGTAGGAAGTTGTAGAACTTATCTACCGACTCGATCTCAACCTTCTCATCTGGAGAGTGTGGGTAGCAGATCGTAGGACCGAACGAGATCATATCCATCGTTGGGTAGTTTGTGCCGATGATTCCGCACTCCAAGCCAGCGTGAATAGCCATAACCTCAGGGCGCTTGTTGTAGAGCTCCTCGTATGATGCAAGCATCGTCTTTAGGATTGGCGACTTCATATTTGGATTCCATCCATCGTAGGCTCCCGAAAGCGCTACACTAGCACCTGCGAGCTCAAATACTGATGAGATTGCAGCCCCCAGAGCCTGCTTTTCGCTGTTCGATGAGCTACGCATTAGCGCTTGTAGCTTCACAGTTGCGCCGTCTGAGATCACACGAGCAAGGTTCGTAGATGTCTGAACGAGGTTCTCCATCGCCGTAGACATACGCACCACACCGTCTGGGCACCCTACCACTGCACGTGTAAGATTTGCAGCCACAGCATCAGGAATCATCTCAGATGGTGCGCTGCACTCAGCAACTGAGATTGAGATTGCATCCTCCACGCCATCAAACTCAACGATCACTGTCTTCTCGAACTCAGCAACTGCCGACTTGAAGCACTCGACTTGAGCCGTTGCAACAAGCATTACTGCCGCTGCCTCGCGTGGGATAGCGTTGCGAAGGCCGCCGCCATCAACCGAGCATAGGTGCATATCGCACTCGCACATGCAGCTACGCAAGAAACGGAACAACAGACGATTAGCATTTGCTCTCTGCTCAATGATCTGAATACCTGAGTGTCCACCCTTCAGACCCTTAATGCTGAGCTCAAGCGCCGTATATCCTGACTCTGGAGTTGGCTCTGCCGTGTAGTCGAAAGTGACGTTAGCGTCCATACCTCCTGCGCAACCAACATATAGTTCGCCCTCGCCCTCAGAGTCGAGGTTAAGCAGAATATCGCCCTGCATGAAACCAGCCTTTAGACCGAAAGCTCCGTGCATGCCCGACTCCTCAGTCGCTGTGAAAAGTGCCTCTACTGGGCCGTGCACGAGTGTTTTGTCCTCCAGTACAGCTAGCATTGCCGCCACTCCAATTCCGTTGTCTGCACCTAGCGTTGTGCCGTTTGCAGTCACCCAATCGCCATCGATGTAGACCTCGATAGGGTCAGTCTCGAAGTTGAACTCCTTGTCGTTGTTCTTCTGTGGCACCATATCCAGGTGAGCCTGCATAACAACGCCCACACTGTTCTCCATACCCTGAGTCGCAGCCTTGCGAACCAGCAGGTTGTGCGCCTCGTCCTCGATGCACTCCAATGAGTGCTCCGCTGCGAAGTCGATGATGTATTGGCGAATCTTCTCCTCGTGGAAAGATGGGTGAGGAATCTCACAAATTGCTAGAAAATGTTTCCAAACGAGCGCTGGCTTTAGCGCTGAAAAGTCTTTGTTCATAATTCTTTTTTATATGTATTAGTTATCATTATATTGTATTTTTGTCAAAAGCGTCGACAATGTGCTTCACTAGAGGGTGGCGCACGATGTCTCGTTTATCGAAACTCACCATCCCGATGCCCTCTACCCCATCAAGGTAGTTCATTGCACGAACCAGGCCGCTATCCGACTTCTTCGGTAGGTCGATCTGTGTGATGTCGCCCGTGACGATAAATTTTGCACTGCGCCCCATGCGAGTGAGAAACATCTTTATCTGCGAGAGTGTCGTGTTTTGCGCCTCGTCGAGGATCACAAATGCGTTGTCGAGGGTGCGCCCCCTCATATAGGCTAGGGGTGCGATCTGAACAGTCCCCTCCTCCATGTACTTTGTGAGTTTGGCTGGAGGAATCATATCGTTGAGCGCATCGTAGAGCGGCTGCAAGTATGGGTCGAGCTTCTCCTTCATGTCTCCTGGTAGAAATCCGAGCTTCTCGCCCGCCTCCACAGCTGGACGTGTTAGAATAAGGCGCTTGACGTGGCGCTCCTTTAGAGCTCGCACCGCCAAGGCGATAGCCGTGTATGTCTTGCCCGATCCCGCTGGCCCCACCGCAAAGAGTAGATCGTTCTTCTCGTAGAGATCCACAAGGCGTTGCTGATTCACAGTCCTTGCACGGATGATAGCTCCAGCGTTACCATACACTATCACGCTCTTATCCACAGGCGCTTCGATCTGAATACCCTCGCCCGAAAAGCTCTGCTCCACCACCTCAGCCGAGATGTGGCCATACTTCAGATAGTAGGCGACCAACTCGCCTAGTCGTTTCTCGAACTTCCCGATCACGGATGGTGCACCTATCGCCTTGAGTAGCGAACCTCTAGCCACAATCTTTAGGCTAGGATAGTGAGCCCTCATCTGCTCTAGGTAGACCCCCTGAACACCATAGATCTCACGAGGGTCGACACCCTCTAGTTCGATCTCCTTTGTTACGCTCTCCCCCATATTTATATTAGAATAGGATTCCGACACTCATAGCGATGCTGCTTGTGCGAGTGTCAAATGTCAACTGCTCACCAATGCTCATGCTCCCTTTGTTCGAGAACGAGCCATTATATCTAAAATCAACGATCACCTCGCCCAAATTCAACCCTGCACCAATAGCATAGGAGATTGTTGGGTGTAGTCCCCCCATATCGAGAAGATCCTTGCCCGACTTTAGCTTACCATCGTTGAGCAAAGAGAACACAGGACCCACGTTGATGCGGAACGGCTCCAAAACTCTCAGAGAGAAGAGCACGGGCACATCAAGTCTGTTGGATTTGAGGTCGTAGCTCTCGCCCGTTGAGGATCTCACCTCGTAGGATTGTCTAACGTATAGGAGTTGTGGCTCGATGGCGTAGTTCCTATAATTAATGCTAGTGAACATCCCTAGGTGCCAACCTATATTGTTTTTGATGCTCACGTTTTGAGTCAGAGACTCCACCGTTGGAGTGTTCACCCCCGCCAGCAGACCCCAACTAACGTCATATCTCGGAGCTCGAGACCATCGCGAATGTTGCGCTGAGGCAGTTTGCACCCCTGCAAAAATTAAAAACAGTAATATTAATTTTTTCATAAGTTTAGTTTTCTGTCGCCAACAATATTGGAAGGGCGACACACATTAATTGTCAAATATACACATTTTTTCTTTTATTTCATAGCCCACAACACTAAAATTCCCAAAAACCGCACCCATTAAAGGGGTTTAACACACTGAGTATCTAGTCAAATTGTGCTATTTTTGCGTTAAAACTTTTTTATTGTCTATATTTAGCTTATCTTTGCGCCGTATTATATAATAATAGATTATGAGTTTAGTAGCAATTGTTGGCCGTCCGAATGTCGGCAAAAGTACGCTGTTTAACCGTCTTGTGGGACAGCGCCAGGCCATTGTGGATGCAACAGCGGGAACAACGCGTGACCGCCACTACGGAAAGACCGATTGGGGAGGACGTGAGTTCTCGATCATAGATACTGGTGGTTACACCGTCAATTCAGAGGATATTTTCGAAGACGAAATCCGCCGTCAGGTGATGCTCGCAATCGAGGAGGCAGATGTGATTCTCTTCGTTGTGGAGGTTATGACTGGCATCACCGACCTTGACATGATGATGGCAGATATTCTGCGTCGCACAGACAAAAAAGTGATCCTTGTGTGTAACAAGGTGGACAATTACGATCAGATCTACTCTTCGTATGAGTTCAACTCGTTCGGACTTGGCGAGCCTTACTGCGTTAGCTCTATGAGCGGTAGCGGTACGGGAGACCTTATGGACGATATCCTGAAGTCACTTCCTGAGGAGACAAAAGACGAGTACGATGAGTCGCTGCCTCGTATCACGATCGTGGGTCGCCCTAACGTGGGTAAATCTTCGATGACTAACGCCCTACTTGGTGAGGAGCGCAACATCGTGACCTCTATCGCAGGAACTACTCGTGACTCGATCAATACTCGCTACAACAAGTTCGGAATGGACTTCTACCTCGTCGACACGGCAGGTATGCGTAAAAAGGGTAAAGTTACCGAGGATTTGGAGTTCTACTCTGTTATGCGCTCAATTCGTGCTATCGAGAACTCTGATGTTTGTGTGCTTATGCTCGATGCTGAGCAGGGTCTAGAGTCACAGGATCTCAACATCCACAACCTCATCGTGAGAAACCGTAAGGGTTGTGTCGTTGTTGTTAACAAGTGGGACTTGATCGAGAAGAGCAACAACACAATGAAGGAGTGGAAAGAGGCTTTGGAGAGAAAACTTGCTCCATTCAACGATATTCCAATCATCTTCACATCGGTGCTAACTAAGCAGCGTATCCTGGAGGTTCTTCAGACTGCGGTGCGTGTGTTTGAGTCTCGTTCTCGCCGTATTCCAACATCTGAGCTCAACGAGTTCTTGTTGCCAATTATCGAGAACTACCCACCACCAGCAACAAAGGGTAAGTACATTAAGATCAAATACATCACGCAACTACCTACACCAACACCTCAGTTCGCATTCTTCGTGAACTTGCCTCAATACATACGCGATCCATATCGCCGTTTCCTTGAGAACAAGATGCGTGCAGAGTGGGATTTTTCGGGAGTTCCGATGCAGATCTATTTCCGCCAGAAATAACACATACTATAGATCAAACACCACACTATTATGTGTGGTGTTTTTTTGTGTTGTAAAACATCACTGATTTAGGAGACAAAAATGTCGGCAATATTTTATTATCTTAAAATAAATTTGTATCTTCGCAAAAGTAAAAAACTCAAGAAAGCATGAAATTTAATAGAATCCTTCTCAAACTCAGCGGAGAATCTCTCCAAGGCGAGCAAAAGTATGGGCTGTCAACAGCGGTACTTCACTCATATGCCGAGCAAATTAAACGTGTAGCACAGAGCGGCACTCAGATAGGTATTGTGATTGGTGGAGGTAATATCTTTCGTGGACTTAGCGGTGCACGCAATGGTTTCGACCGAGTAAAAGGCGATCAGATGGGTATGCTCGCAACTATTATCAACTCTCTTGCACTTCAATCAGCACTTGAGGATAATGGTGTTAAAGCAAAGGTTCTCACGTCGATACGCATGGAGCCTATTGGCGAATACTACTCTAAAGAGCGTGCTCTGGAGTACCTAAATGCAGGCTATGTTGTCATCATCGGAGGTGGAACATCTAATCCATACTTCTCAACTGACTCAGCATCAGCGCTTAGAGGTATCGAAATTGAAGCTGAGATTATGTTAAAGGGAACTAGAGTTGACGGCATCTATACTGCTGACCCTGAGAAAGATCCAACAGCTACAAAGTTTGACGAAATCACATTCGACGAGGTTTACCAGCGAGGACTAAAGATCATGGATATGACAGCCTTTACTCTATGTAAGGAGAACAACCTCTCGATCATGGTATTCGACATGGATACTGAGGGCAACCTAGAGCGTGTGCTCGCAGGCGAAAAAATTGGAACACTAGTAAAATAACAATAAACAAAAATGGCACGTAAACAGAGAAAATCCACACTTTGGATCCTTCTTGCACTACTTGTAGTGGTAGCAGGAGCAATGATTCTTCTTCCATCTGCGGAGGAAGCAACAACAGAGCAGACTCAGACAACTCAAACAGAGGCAGAGCCAAAGGCTGAACCAACGGCTGAGGAGACTACGATCATCAAGGCTGGCGACACAGCACCTGACTTCACAGTTAAGCTTTATGGCGGTGGCGAGACTACCCTATCTGATCTTAAAGGCAAGGTTGTGTTGATCAACTTCTGGGCTACTTGGTGCCCTCCATGCCGTGAGGAGTTCAAGCGTGTTGAGGCTGACCTTATCGAGAAGTTCAAGGGTCAAGACTTTGTATTCCTTCCTATCTCAAGAGGTGAGACTGAGGAGGCACTTACAACTTTCCGCGAGAAGCAAGGATACTCATTCACTATGGGTATGGACGAGGATATGTCTATCTTCAAGAAATATGCAACAAACTACATTCCACGCAACTTCCTAGTTGGTAAGGATGGCGTAGTAATCTCATCAACAGTTGGTTACACGGTAGAGGAGTTCGACGAACTTATCCACCAAATTGAGGTTGCTCTAAAGTAAGAAAAATAAAAAATTAGAAAAATGGAGACTAAAATCATCCTTGATGACGCAGATATGCGTATGCAAAAAGCAATCGCTCACCTTGTAGATGAGTTGGCTGCAATTCGCGCAGGTAAGGCATCAAATAACGTACTCAATGGCGTTATGGTTGACTACTTCGGCTCACAAACGCCAGTTTCTGGGGTTGCCAGTGTCACTGTGCCTGATGCACGTACAATCCTAATTCAACCTTGGGATAAGAATATGATCCGCCCTATCGAGAAGGCAATTATCGACTCAAACATCGGACTCACACCATCGAACAATGGGGAGCAGATCCGTCTTTCGATTCCACCTCTTACTGAGGATCGTCGTAAGGAGTTCGTTAAGCAGGTTAAAGGCGAAGGCGAAACGGCTAGAATCAGCCTACGTAACGCTCGCCGTGATGCTGTCGAGGCGTTCAAGAAGGCGCAAAAGAACGGCATGCCTGAGGATATGGCGAAGGATGGCGAGGCGCAAGCTCAAAAACTCCTTGAGAAGTACACTAAGCAGATCGATCTAAACATCGAGGCTAAGGAGAAGGAGATTATGACGGTATAATCCCATCCTACGAGGATCACTAAATGACGTGAATCTAAACCAACTAAGGTTAGATTCACGTTTTTTTTATCTCTAAAATGGAATAAACGCATAAAAATTTGGAATTATCACTCCGAAGAACTAATTTTGTGAATATGAGGGGGTATAGATCCATATTGGCACTAATTGCGACACTTATAATGTCGCTCTCCGTTGCGCACGCATCGTTGCACAGCGCCCATCATCATCACCACTCATCAGAGTGCTCATGTCACTGTGGATGCGACTGCGCATGCACGGACTGTCTCGACAGTACCGCTCACCAGCAAAGCTCATGCGCAATAGATACTCAATACCTCCCTGCCAATGACGAGCAGCAGGAGGTAGAGACACCGAGCATAACTCTGCTACTTGGGACTACGCCCTACTCTATTGATTCGTACTGGTGCAGCATCACATCGCACACCTATATAGATGACGATGTAGGCGAGAGTTGCACTCTACTTCGATCCGAATCACGACGAGGTCCTCCATCTGTATGTTAACTTCCGTATAAGCAGTTCGCCTTCTAGCGCAACTGCCACAGACGTATTAACATATAATAAAGTAAAGATGAAGCGATACATATTATCAACACTTCTCGCCATTATCACACTCACAAGCGCTGCCCAAAACATTAAGGGGCGTGTATTTGAGTTAAACGAAAATGGCGAAAAAATACCACTATTTGGCGCCTACATTGAATGGATAGGTGCAAATATCAATACAATTACTGACAAACAGGGCGAATTTTCGATCTCAGCGCAACCTAACAAACAGTTGCGAGTAGCTTTTGTGGGCTTTAAGGCCGACACAATAACATACAGATCGGGCACCAACCTAGAGTTTGTCCTTGATCTCGACACGCAGATCCTCGATGAGGTGACTGTGCGCAATAAGCGTAGCAACATAATCTCTAGCGCATCGATCGCCAAGAAGGAGACCATCACATTTGCGGGGCTCTGCAAGATGGCGTGCTGTAACCTCGCCGAGAGCTTCGAGAATTCGGCATCGGTGACGGTCGGCTACTCCGATGCTGTGACGGGTGCTCGCCAGATCAAGATGCTCGGCTATTCGGGCACATACACTCAGATGCTCGACGAGTCGCGCCCAATTATGCGAGGGCTTGCGGCTCCCTATGGTTTGGAGTACACGCCAGGGATGTGGCTCCAGGGAATACAGATATCTAAGGGTATAACCTCCGTGACTAACGGATATGAGGCTCTCACGGGACAGATCAACATCGAGCACCGCAAACCCACTGACAATCAGCCGCTATTTGTGAATCTATACCTCGGGCAAGATCTTCGCACTGAGGCTAATATCACCTCTTCGTTCAACGTCACAGATAAACTCTCGACAGTGATTCTATCGCACGTATCGGTTGATAATCACGAGATGGATAGCAACTCTGACGGCTTTCTTGATACTCCGCTAAAGCAGCAGTACAACTTTGGCAACCGCTGGCTCTACACTGCCTCTTCGGGTGCGCAAATTCGCTTTGGAGTCAAAGGTTTGTATGAGAAACGAGAGGGAGGAGAGCTAGATTTTAATAGCGATAGCCCAATGAGTGCCTATGGTTCAGAGATTGAGAATCAGCACTTCAACACATATCTAAAGGTTGGAATCCCAGTCATTGTGGGTGCTCTTCAACCTCAGGATGAGGGCTACGAGGAGCAGACAACATCGAACATTGCGCTCGTAACCGACTATGTGTATCACGAGCAGGAGGCATTTTTCGGAATCAAAGACTATTCAGGATCGCAGAACTCGCTGTTTGCTAATCTGTTATATCAGATCAACTATGGCACGAAGCACCAATTAATTACTGGGGCATCGTTCACGGGCGATATCTATGACGAGACTCTCATCGATCGTTTTGCTGCTGGAAGCCACTCGTACTACTCCAGAGAGCATATCTTTGATAGAGATCTCTACACGGCTGGTATCTTCTCGGAGTATAGCCTAACACTTGGAGAAAAGCTCAATGTGATTGCAGGAGTGCGTGCAGACCACAACAACAAGTATGGATGGATGTACACCCCACGTGCTCACGCTAAGTGGAACATAACGCCACAGACAGCGCTCAGAGCATCGGCAGGGGTTGGACACCGCATAATGTCGCTGGTGACTGACAACATCGGAATGCTCGCAACGGGCCGACAGCTCTCATTCGATAAGGATTTGAATCCTCTTGAAACGGGTATAACGGCAGGTGCTTCGCTCACTCAGTCGTTCACACTATTCGGCGCAGATGCCTCAGTGAGTGTGGATTACTTCCGCAGTTCATTCTCGGATCAGGTAATTGTAGACCAGGAGAGCGACCCTAATTCGGTGCTTTTCTACAATCTTGATGGCGACTCGTTCACCGACACCTACCAAGTAGATTTCTCGTACAATCCGATCTCGCCACTTACGATATTTGCCACAATGCGCTATAACGATGCGAGAACTACTCTGCAAGGTGGCAGAGAGATCGAAACTCCTCTCGTTAGCCGATACAAGGGTCTCTTGAACCTGCAATACGCAACGAAGTTCGACCGCTGGACATTCGATTTTACGGCACAAATCAACGGTGAGAGTCGCCTGCCAAACCTCAATGGAGGATTCGATGTGGCGGAGTACTCGCCAGCCTACCCTATGTTCTTTGCGCAGGTCACACGTCGCCTACGCAAGGTAGATCTCTATCTAGGGTGCGAAAATATTGGTGACTATCGCCAAGGCAACCCGATACTTTCACCCGAAAACCCATTCTCTAGCGAGTTCAACTCGACAGTTATTTGGGGTCCAATCATGGGGCGCAAGCTATATATGGGACTGCGCTTCACACTATAAAATTTACAAAAAACTAACTAAAAAGATAAAACTATGAAAAAGTACCTAATTGCACTAGTAGCGCTTATGGCGCTAACTACCCTCACTGCAGAAGCAAAAGAGAAACAAAAAGATCAGAGCGTTTGCTACAAAGTGAACATACATTGCGGCTCGTGCAAAGCCAAGATCGAAAAGAGTGTACCATTTCACAAGGGGGTCAAGGATCTCGATGTTAATATGGACAATAACACTGTGACGGTGCTATACAACCCAACTAAAACCGATAGCGTGAAGATTCGTCAGGCTATCGAGAAGCTAGATTTCAAGGTTGAGACACTAAAGCCTCAAGCCAAGAAATAGAGGATTGATCACAAGTCAAATTAAAAATGGGTGGCTAGATTTATTCTAGCCACCCATTTTATATCTAAAGATCTCCTATATCAAATTCAACGAATCGAGGAAAATTAGCAATAGGCTTGTAGGCGCTACGTACTTGATGATAAAGATCAGAGTGCCAAAAATTTTGAGTGGCAACTGCCCCTTGTTCGATAGCTGCTCCTTTGTCTTGGCGTGTGGTAGCACCCAACCTATGAAGATACACGTGAAGAGTCCTCCGAGTGGCAAAAGTACGTTAGCCGTTGCGTTGTTCAGGAACTTAAAGACTGGAACATCCGACATAATTCCAAGTGATAGCGATGCTAGCATACCCATAAATACCGTAACACTCGAGGTGATCCATGCCGCCCTTTTACGCTCCATGTGCCACTGCTCCGAGATGTAGGATGTGATGACTTCGTGCAGAGATATTGTCGACGTGAGCGCCGCAACACCTAGCAGAGCGAAGAAGATCGCAGACCATAGCATGCCCATAGGCATCTGGTTGAATATCTGAGGTATCGTCACAAATGCTAGCGCTTCGCCCTCGGTTACTGCCGTACCTGTGCTGGCACACGCTGGGAAGATCACCAAGCCCGCAAGGATCGCAACTAGTGCATCGAGAGCCGTCACGCTGAGTGCCGTTCGACGTAGGTTTGTCTCCTTCTTGAAATAGGATGAATATGTGATCATACACCCCATACCGATCGACATAGAGAAGAATGCTTGACCTACAGCTGAAAGGAAGGTAGATGCTGTAACTTTCGAGAAATCAGGCTTAAACAAGAACTCAACACCTTGCATAGCATTAGGCATTGCAAGCGAGTTTATCGCTAGGATTATGAGCATGAAGAACAGCAAAGGCATCAGCAGTTTGGCTGAACGCTCAATCCCCTTTTGCACACCTAGCGAGATCACCACATGGGTAATTGCTGCGAAGATAAAGGTGTAGACAATGGGTAGAACAGGGTTTTGCATGAACGCATTGAGGTGCTCGCTATATTGCGCCTGGTTGGTTAGTTGGCTCAACACACCGCTTGCGGAGTCTATAAGGTAGGAGAGCGTCCATCCCGACACAACGAGATAGAAGCTAAGGCTCATCGCCGCTGCTAGCACTCCGTTATAGCCCAAGATGCTCCAACCTTTGTTGAGCTCCTTGTATGCTCCCACAGGATTTTTGCGAGTCGCACGCCCTATTGAGAACTCCGTGAGCATTATTGGTAGTCCGATAATCAAGACGCATCCAATGTATATTAGGAGAAAAGCTCCTCCACCATTCTCCCCCGCTATGTAGGGGAATCGCCAAATGTTACCTAATCCAACTGCGCTACCTGCCGAAACAAGCACTGCGCTGAGTCTACTACCAAATACTGCTCTTTGCTTCATTCAATCTGCTTTTATGTGATTATCTACTCAATACAACGCTTACGCGCTTGATTTTACCGCCCAATGGCGGTGCTAGTTTCGAGACACGACACTCTATATGGGATATCTGCCCGAACTCAGCGTAGATGGCAGAGATTATATTCTCTGCCACACGCTCTATGGTTCGTTGGGTGATTTTCATCTGCGCGCTAACGATCTCGAAGACTGTGAGGTAGTTAACCGCACGAGTCACATCGTCGCTAGCTGCTATATCGCCCAATGAGGTTGTGATCTCAAGGTCGACAGTGAATCGATTTCCCACCTTCTGCTCCAGATCATAACATCCGTGAAAGGCTCGAAATTCCATACTGTCGAGAACGATCTTATACTCCATCTACTCCACAATTACGAGGTAGTAGTTCTTCTTACCTCTCTGTACGATGATATACTTCTCTGCGATAAGATCGCTGCTGTTCATCATCTGCATAGGGTCCGTAACCTTCACTTTGTTGAGCGAAACGCCACCGCCCTGCACCATCTTGCGGCACTCGCCCTTCGATGGGAAGATCGTGCTCTTCTCAACACAGAGATCGATGAACGATGTCTGCTCAAGTTCGCTCTTAGCAACACGGAATTGTGGCACACCGTCAAACACCTGAAGAAGGGTCTCACCATCAAGGTTTGCGAGCGCCTCCGATGTTGCGTTACCAAACAAGATAGCCGATGCTTCAACCGCTTTTTGGTACTCCTCAGCTGAGTGGATCATTGTTGTAACCTCCTGAGCCAGACGCTTCTGAAGAGCTCTTTGGTGTGGTGCTTGGTCGTGCTCCTCGATTAGAGTCTCGATAGTCTCACGATCTAGGACTGTGAAGATCTTGATGTAGCGCTTAGCGTCCTCATCGCTCACGTTCAACCAGAATTGGTAGAACTTATATGGTGAAGTGTAGCGTGGGTCTAGCCATACGTTACCGCTCTCAGTCTTACCAAATTTTGTGCCGTCAGCCTTAGTGATTAGTGGGCACACGAGTCCAAACGCCTCTGTCTCAGAACCTAGTTTGCGGCGAATAAGCTCCGTACCAGTTGTGATGTTACCCCACTGATCCGCGCCACCTAGCTGCATTTTGCAGTTCATAGTTTGGTATAGGTGCAGGAAGTCATAGCCCTGAAGTAGCTGATATGTAAACTCAGTGAACGACATACCCTCGCCCTCGCCGCTAAAGCGCTTCTTCACAGAGTCTTTAGCCATCATGTAGTTAACCGTAAGGCACTTACCCACATCACGAATAAAGCTAAGGAACGAGAACTCCTTCATCCAGTCGTAGTTATTCACCAACACCGCCGCATTTGGTGCGTCAGAATCGAAGTCGATAAGGCGTGAAAGCTGAGCCTTGAGAGCCGCCTGATTGTGGCGCAAAGCCTCCTCATCGAGTAGGTTACGCTCTGCCGACTTACCACTAGGGTCACCAATCATACCCGTTGCACCTCCGATTAGCGCCACTGGGCGGTGTCCACACTCCTGGAAGTGTCTGAGGATCATCACCCCAACCAAGTGTCCAATATGTAGAGAGTCTGCCGTAGGGTCGATACCTAGGTAGGCTGTCGTTAGCTCTTTTTCAAGTTGCTCTTTTGCGCCAGGCATGATCGTGTGGATCATACCACGCCATTCTAGTTCTTCAACAAAATTTTTAGTTGCCATTTTTATAATATATTTTATCTGTAATTATTCTACTCTACCTCTAGATCAAAAGCCTCTTTCAGGTTAGTGACTAGCGGGTTAACTTTTATCATGTGCGCTACTCGATCCTCCAATTTTATGGGGCGAACAACTGTTTTCTTCTCGTTTATTGCGATCTCGAGCTCCACAATACCATTTATCTGCCCCATCTCCACAGCTTTTAGCAGGATGGTGCTCTTCGCTCGTAGAATCTCCTCATTGAGCTCAGATGTCGGAACATAGATCTTCATCTTGTTGCCGAGGATCTCCATCGTCTCGAACGCAGCTCTAAATCGAGGGCGGAATTGCCCAACAAACTCTATGATTTTGGTGCGCACGGCCTCTAATTTTGACTCTGAATTGGGATCGATTGCCACACTCTGCGTCTCCTGCTTTTCGAGAGGTTCTGTTGACTCTACCGCAGGCTCAGGTTGTGTGCCGTTGATCAGATCAGAGAGCGATGCACCACCAATGAGCGACGACTTTGCGCTGGCACGTGTCACCACCGTTGCCGCCTTTGGTTGCTCCACAGGCTTAGCTGCTGGAGTCGGCTCCGCTTTCACGGGTTCAACGGGCGCTGCCACTACCTCCACCTGTGGTGCAGGTACAGGAGTTGATGGTTGCGGTGTGGGTGCAGCAACTGGCTGTGCAGGCGCTACGGCTTGTGGCGCTGGCTTCAGCTCAGGTAGAGGATAGCTCTCATCCCCTATTCCACTATTTTTTTTTTGACCGAGACCCGATATTTTCATAAGTCCCAGTTCCACTAAAAGTCTCTGATTTGACGACTGTCGAATCTTGCCGTCATACTCTGTTAGGATGTTTATCGCACCAAACAAAAACTCCACCGAACATGTTGCCGCTTGCGCCTTGTAGCGATCAAGCAGGCTACCCGTCATCTCAAGAATTTTGAGCAGATTGTCGTCCTTCGCAACCAAGAGGTCACGCATGTGGCGATTGAGCCCCGACATGAATGTTTGACCTGAGAATCCACGTGCAAGAATTGCATCGAACTGCAAAAGGGCGTTGATGTAGTCACCCCCTTGGAGCAGGGTCGTTATATTGAAATATGTGTCGTAGTCCAGAATGTTGAGTGTCTGCGCAACGCTCTGATAGTCGAGCGATGTACCACAAAACGAGACTGCCTTGTCGAACATCGAGAGTGCATCACGCATACCTCCATCAGCTTTTTGAGCGATGAGATTTAGCGACTCATCATCTGCCGTCACTTGCTCTTGCTCTGCAATATAGCGCAAGTACTCTACCCCATCTTCAACCCTAATTCTATTAAAATCATAGATCTGACAGCGAGATAGAATCGTCGGCAGGATCTTATGTTTCTCGGTTGTTGCGAGGATGAATATTGCGTGCGCAGGTGGCTCCTCAAGTGTCTTGAGGAATGCGTTGAAGGCAGCCGTCGAGAGCATGTGGACCTCATCGATGATGAAGACCGAGTAGCGCCCAAGCTGTGGAATGATGCGCACCTGCTCGATCAAGGAGCGGATATCATCCACCGAGTTGTTCGATGCAGCGTCCAGCTCGTGAATATTCAGCGAACGGCCACTATCGAAACTCTTGCAGGATTCACATGCGCCACACGCCTCTGCACCACTTGGCGAGAGGCAGTTAATAGCCTTAGCAAAGATGCGGGCGCAGGTGGTTTTACCCACTCCACGAGGACCACAGAACAAGTAGGCGTGCGCTAGTTGCTCACGCTCGATAGCGTTCTGAAGTGTTGATGTAATATGTTTTTGCCCGACTACCGATCTGAAGGTGGCGGGACGATATTTTCGTGCACTGACAATAAATTCACTCATAGTAGCGCAAATATAGCGCTTTTTTCTCAAAACCGATAATTTTGCAAATGAATTTTTACCATATAATATATAGGTGTATATACAATTACTATTATCTTTTGTAAATTAGGTATAAAAGCGTACTACGTTATTGTTAAATTATGCGTATATTTGGGCGCTATTTTGTGTGAATTGGTTATTCGCACGAGAAGAGCTCTTTGAAAATGCAAGCAAAACTTTAAATAACATATAACTTATGGTTGATATTTTTGAACGCCTCGAAAAAAACGCAGGTGGTCCTATCGGACAGTACATGAGCTACGCTCACGGCTATTACGCTTTCCCTAAACTAGAGGGTGATATTGGTCCTCACATGACTTTCCGTGGTCAGGAGGTACTGAACTGGTCTTTGAACAACTACCTTGGTTTGGCTAACCACCCTGAGGTGCGTGAGGCTGATGCTAAGGGTGCTGCTGACTTCGGTATGGCGGCTCCAATGGGTGCTCGTATGATGAGCGGCCAGACTAAGTATCACGAGCAACTAGAGCGTGAACTAGCAGATTTCGTGAACAAAGAGGATTCATTCCTTCTTAACTTCGGTTATCAGGGTATGACATCGATCATCGACTGTCTTCTAACTCACCGTGATGTAGTTGTTTATGACGCTGAGTCACACGCTTGTATCATCGACGGTCTTAGAATGCACCGTGGTAAGCGCTTCGTGTTTGCTCACAACGACATGGACTCTTTGCGCCTTCAACTAAAGCACGCAACTGAGCTTGCTGAGACTCAAGGTGGTGGTGTTCTTGTAATCACTGAGGGTGTATTCGGTATGAAGGGCGATCTAGGTAAGCTAGACGAGATCGTTGCTCTAAAGCAGGAGTTCTCGTTCCGCCTTTTGGTTGACGATGCTCACGGATTCGGTACAATGGGCCCTCAGGGACGTGGTACTGCTCACCACTTCGGCGTTCAGGATCAGGTAGATGTACTTTTCAACACATTCGCTAAGTCAATGGCTGGTATCGGTGCATTCGTTGCTGCTCCACGTTGGTTGGTAAACCTTTTCCGCTACAACATGCGTTCACAGCTTTACGCTAAGTCACTTCCAATGCCTATGGTTATTGGTGCACTAAAGCGTATCGAGCTTATCCGCAACCACCCAGAGTTCCAAGAGAAGCTTTGGACTGTAGTAGATGCTCTTCAGAGCGGTCTTACTGAGAACGGTTTCAACATCGGTGTGACTAACTCACCTGTGACTCCAGTATTCCTTAAGGGTGGTGTTCCTGAGGCTACAAACCTTGTGGTTGACCTTCGTGAGAACCACAACATCTTCTGCTCGGTGGTAGTTTATCCAGTGATCCCTAAGGGTGAGATCATCCTTCGTTTGATCCCTACTGCTGTTCACGAGATCGCTGACGTTGAGAGAACACTCAAGGCGTTTGTATCGGTGCGTGAGAAGCTAGAGAGCGGATACTACGCAGATCTTCCAATGCCAGCACGTGCTGACGAAGGTTTCAAAGTACGATAGATTCAATCTAACATAGATCAACAAAGGGTGGTTTGCTTACATAGCAGACCACCCTTTTTACTTATTTAGCAAAAAATTTGAAGAATTAGAAAAAAGAGACTATATTTGCAAAATAGGGTACTAACTCGACAAAAAAGAGTATTAATCACATTTAGAAAGAGTAAAATGAAAATTGCTATTGTTGGTGTCAGCGGAGCTGTTGGCCAGGAGTTTTTGAGAATTTTAGAGGAGCGTCCGATTCAGATCGATGAGCTTCTGTTGTTTGGTTCTGAGCGTAGCGCTGGGCGAAAATACACATTCAGAGGTGAAGAACTCACAGTCAAACACCTACAACACAATGACGACTTCAAGGGTGTAGATTATGCTCTAACGTCGGCAGGTGCAGGAACATCTAAGGAGTTCGCCGAGACGATCACAAAGCACGGAGCTATCATGATCGACAACTCTAGCGCATTCCGCATGGACGACGATGTGCCGTTGGTTGTGCCTGAGGTGAACCCAGAGGATGCAAAGAATGCACCTCGTGGAATCATCGCAAACCCGAACTGCACAACGATTCAGATGGTCGTGGCACTCAAGCCTTTGGAGAATATCTCTCACATCACAAAAGTTCGTATCGCTTCATACCAGTCGGCAAGTGGCGCTGGTGCTGCTGCAATGGACGAACTAGTGAAGCAGAACGCAGAGCTAGTTGCAGGCGAAGAGCCTACGGTAGATAAGTTCGCATATCAACTAGCCTACAACGTGATTCCACATATCGATGTTTTCACTGAGAACGACTACACGAAGGAGGAGATGAAGATGTACAACGAGACTCGCAAGATTATGCACTCTGACATTCAGGTTTCGGCTACATGTGTGCGTGTTCCAGTTATGCGTGCTCACTCTGAGAGCGTGTGGGTTGAGACTGAGAGCCCAATTTCAGTTGAGCAGGCTAAAGAGGCGTTTGCAAATGCTGAAGGCGTAATTTTGCAGGACGATGTAGCAAACAAGCAGTATCCAATGCCGCTATTTGTTGCTGACAAAGACCCAGTTTACGTTGGCCGTGTGCGCAAGGACATCTCTTCTGAGAATGGTCTTACGTTCTGGTGCGTGAGCGACCAAATCCGTAAGGGTGCAGCGCTCAATGCAGTGCAGATTCTTGAGACACTAGCTAAGTAATATACTAGATAGACAACAGATAAGGGTGACCGACTTCTCAGAAGTTGGCCACCCTTTTTCTCTATTGATTATATCGCAGGAAGTGCACTTTTGGGAACGCCTCCGCCTTAAATGTCTCTAGCTCTTCGGTTGAAATTGGGTTCTTGTAGGTCATAATCATTAGCTCCACAAACTCATCTCCTCGGTACGGTGGATGAGCGTAGTAGTGCTCATTCAAGACAAAGCCTAATCGCTGATAAAATCCAATACGTCTGTTAGTTAAATCATCTATCGGATGTTCTACTTCAAGTAAGACAGGTCGAGTCGACTCCTCAATAAAGGCAGCAAGAACACGTGCGCCATATCCCCCACTGCGAATCTCGCTCGATATAGCGAAGTGCTCGACGTACCTGAACTTCTCGAACTGCCACCACCCCAAAATTCCAATAAACTTATCGCCATCCATCACCGCCTCAAAGCGATAATCCGAGCGTGCCATCGTTGCTAGTTGATACTCCATCTCTCTGCGCTCCTGCTCAGGAAATGCCGAGACATACAACTCCCAACACACCCCAAAGAGCTCGCTGCTCTCACTTAATATCTCTACTCTTTTGATCATATCATTGAATTTCACCCTCAAAGATAGTGCTTTATTTAAAATAATTTATATATTTGTAATCTCTATATTCACTTTACAGAAAAGATCGCCCTGAAACACAACTAAACATCTACGATTATGACACAGAATAAAGGTATATATATACTCGGCATTGGTAATAACACGATTGTTTACATAGATCTTGTAGAGGCGTGTGGCTATGAGATTCTCGGACTTTATCACTACAATGATGATCTAACAGGCACTGATTATTTTGGATACAAAATTATTGGTTCTCAGAATGATCTACTATCGAAAGAAGATCTCTCTGGGATGAACTTTGCTCTCAGTCAAGGTAACAATAAAATCAGAGCTGACATTTTCAATAAAATCATTTCAAGAGGAGGCGAAGTGCCAAACCTGATTCACCCGACAGCAACAGTCTCCAGATTTGCAAAACTTGGGCAAGGTGTTGTGGCACATATAAACGCAATTATTCACCCTGATGTCACTATCGGAGACAACACTGTTTTTTCATATAACAGTTCAATCTCTCACACATCATCAGTTGGCTCACATTGCTATATGGCATTTAAAGCCGCAATAGGTGCTTACATAAAAATGGGGGACTATATCCTAATGGGTATTGACTCAAATATAATATCAGGTATGGCTGAAACTATTGGAAATAATGTCATAATAGGATACGGTGCAATGGTAAACAAATCGCTTCCCGATAACTGTAAAGCAATAGGCATCCCTGCCAAAATAATCCAAAAAGATTAGTAAATCAAAAAACTATCAAATATCTACCCTAAGAGATTTACAGTGCTTTTGGGGTGTTTTTTTATAATGAGTATTATTTCAGAAAATTTTTATTTCTTTATGTAAACCGAAACTTAAGAATTATGAAAAAGATTATCGTTACAACACTAATGTTGATCTTTACGATCTCGATCAGCGCACAAACTCGAAGAAAATCAGACCCTGCTCTTTGCTATCGTGAGATTGGATTCACAGCGGGTATTCACATGAACAACACCGCCAGCGACCTTAGTAATGGAACTCAATATAACCTCGATTACAGCTACTACGGTTTCGACAATGTTGGCTATCGCTTAGGAGTCAGCTTCATCGAAGAGGTGGGTAGAGACATATCCGTTGCATCAGTCCCTCTGAAAGCTATCTATCGCCTACCATTAGTAAGCAGTAGCATAGAAGAGAGAGCATACTACGCCGCCAAAGGGTTTGCCCACAGTCAGAGTCCATCCACAATAGTTACCGCACTGCTAGAGTTCGATTTTGAGATCTTTGCAGGTTTCAGTCCAGGTTATGTTATTGGCGACGGGATGCCACCTATGTACGACTCACCAACCACAAGCAGTAGCTATGACGGTGGGGGCTATGGTGTTGCACGTAGTTTCTACACCTCTGCAGATGCTGGAGTCAGAGTGTCGCTGCGTATTTGGCGCGTGAGACTCATCACAGATGTCCAGTATAGCTACTTGCTCACCAACAACTTCTCAAACTCATCGAAACTGCCATCACGCTCATATCTAGGCGTTCGATTCGGTGCTTCGTATATGTTTTAATGCAATTTTTAGTTTATTTCCGTGCAATAAACTGAAAAAATCAGTACCAATACAATAAATTAACTACGAAAATACGTTTTTTATAAACTAATACGTATATTTGCAACAGAATTTTATTGTACGATTTAATATGAGTAGCATTTTAGTAACAGCTATAGGGTCGATGTCTGCCGAGTGCGTAATCACATCGCTAAAGAAGCATAGCCACAAAATTATTGGCTGCGACATATATCCACAAGAGTGGCTATACACGGCTAACAAATGTAATGAGTTCTACCAAGTTCCTCTCTCAAGTCAACATGATCTTTTTATCTCTGAAATTGTAGATATATGTACCAAAGAGAGTGTTGATTATATATTCCCTCTAACCGATATTGACATCGATTTCTTCAACGAACATAGAGATGTATTTCAAAATATCGGCGTTGTGATCTGCATCTCAAATAGCAGTTCTATCAAAGTTGCGAGAGATAAATTTACACTACACAACATATTCATGAACGACCCTAACGTACCCTCTATCCCTACTATGTGTGGTTCCAGTAGTACATTGAGTCAAATGAAATTGCCGTTGATCGCTAAATATAAGAATGGTCGTAGTAGCATAGGATTGCAAACCATAGAGAATATGAATCAACTCCATTCGATTAGGGATATAGAGAACTATATATTCCAAGAGAAGATCGAGGGGCCTGTGTACACCGTTGACTATATCCGCAACTCACAGACAGAGACATCTTTTTGTATCCCAAGGCAAGAGCTGATTAGAACACCTAACGGAGCAGGGCTTACGATACAAATATCTAACAACGAAAGAGTTAAGGAGCTTACATACTACATTGGAGAGAAGCTCAACATCGAGGGCTATGTCAACATGGAGTTTATTTTCTGTGAGTCAGATTTTTATCTCATAGATATCAACCCTAGGCCATCTGCGGGTGTTGTATTCTCAAAACTTGCTGGTTATGACATGCCACTGAACCACCTAAGGTGCTTCTCAGGCGAAGATATCGACCCAGCAAACAACTACAACGAATTTATCGCAACAAAATCTTATTTCGAAACAATTATTAAGTAATAGAATATACGCTCAAAACTATGCAAGCACTTAATAAATCAATAAAAGTGTTGATTCTTGGTGGGAATAACAGACGTAATATTGATCTACTAAACTACGCCAAAGAGCTGGGAGTACACACTATTATTACAGACTACCTCCCAGTAGAAAAATCACCACTAAAATTACAAGCGGACGAATACTGGAATGTTAGCACAGGTGATATTGATGAGATATGTAATCGAATTGCTCGTGAAAACATCAGCGCAGTCACAGCAGCAGAGCCTGATTTTAATATAAGTATGGCTCAAAAGATCTGCGACCGTATGGGGCTTAACTTCTACGCCAATGAAGAGCAATTAAATGCGCTAACAAATAAAAGCATATACTCTAAACTAATAGAAAAATTCGATCTCCCGACAATAGAAAAATACTATATTGGCAGAGTCGATAATATCCAATGCGAAGATAGTCTACCATACCCCGTCATCATAAAGCCTGTTGATGGCAGTGGAGGGCGAGGTGTAAATATTTGTTTCGACAACGAGTCTCTATATACATTGGCAGATGATAGTGCAAAAATATCGAGCGATTCTAGAATCTTAATCGAAAAATACTTTGATTGTGAAGAAGTTGCTCTATTCTTCCTTGTAAAAGATGGACAAATTAGCCTCACAGCAATGGCAGATCGCATCGTTTTTCACGAAAAACGAGGATCCGTCTCAATGCCAATATCTTACGATTTCCCATCAAAACATTTGGATACCTATCTCAGGGAGTTCAATAGCAAGGTAATCTCTATGTTAGAGTCGCAAAAAGTGCAAAATGGGTCGATATTTATGCAATGTTTTTGGGACAAAGACCAGTGCTATATTTACGACATTGGCTACCGCTTAGCTGGAACACAGGTATATCTATTACTTGAAAAAATTTGCGGCTTCAATACGATGAAGATGCTTCTCAATCAGTCAATCACGGGGATAATGGACGACAACAACTTCTGCTGGGATATGGTAGACCCATATTTTGGCAACAAATGGGTGTCTAATTATACGTTTATAAATAAATGCGGCGTAACTTTGGCTAGAGTTGATGGCATCGAACAGGCTGAAGCTATTGAAGGAGTTGAGCAGATTATACTAAGTAAACGTATAGGAGACTTTACGCCTCCAGGGTCAGAAGGTCGACAAATTCAGGTTTTACTTCGCGCCCTCCTAGTTTGTGATTCAGCTGAAAAGATGATTGAATGCAAGGCAAAAGTCAGAAGTCTGATAAAGGCATATGATGAAAATGGAGATAATATAATAGTCGATTATAATTAGTTATGTTAAATATTAGACCTGCACTACGGGGGGATATTCCTAATTTTAAGCAAATATACCTTCATGCCATAGAGGAAAGAAAGGTATCGCTAGACTCATCATTTGCCGAGGACGATAAATTGGAGACTTGGTTCAATAGTCATCAAAACGAGCGATTCCCACTATTCGCAATATGCGAAGATGATGAAGTTGTTGGATTTTCGTCAATATCTCCATTTCGAGGAGGGCGTAAATCACTCGCTGATATTGCTGAAATCAGCATATACCTTGAATCACAAACCCAAGGCAAGGGCTATGGAAGCGTTGTATTAGAACACATTGCACAGCAATGTAAAACTTTAAAATTCAGAGTATTAATAGCTGTAATCATTGCAACAAATAACTCTAGCATCAAACTCTTTGAGCGACACGGATATAGCCAATACGGCAAACTACCACAACTCGTAACAATAGGTGACGAACAGATAGATTGGTTCTTTTATGCAAAATACCTTTAGTAAAAAGTCGAGATTAAATCTCGACTTTTTCTATTTCAGCACCCTCTCGTAGCACGATCTTATAACTTGTGCTATTGAAGCTTTCGAGAATCTCTTAACATACTCCAGCCCTCGCTCGATGGCTTGGTTTCGCACCGTTTGACTAGTTAGGAGTTGTTGAATGTAAGCAGCCGCAGCGGTATCGTCCTCTGGATCAACATACTTAGCGGCATCACCTCCAGCTTCCTCGAGGCATGAACCAGTAGCGGCGACAACTGGCACACCGCCACTCAGAGCCTCAATGATAGGGATACCAAAGCCCTCAAAGAGCGATGGATACATGAAGACTTCGGCACATTGGTATATCTTTGCTAAATCTTGATACTCAGTATTGTGAAGTAGGTGCACGCGCTCCTCTAAGTTATTTTCTCGAACATAGTGCATCACTTCGTCGGTGTATGGCGTGTGTTTACCACATGCAACCAAGTGAATGCTATTATCCAATTTCGCTAGCGTTTTTACGCAGAGCATCAGATTCTTACGAGCTTCAAGTGAACCAACGTTTAATATGAATTTTTGCGGTAGATTGTACTTCTCCCTTACGACCTGCTTCTCTTGCTCCGAATATCTCACAGCAAACATTGGATCACAACCTTGATATACAACCTCTATTTTCGATGGGTCAATCCCAAAGAACTTCACAATATCACGCTTTGTGCACTCGCTCACCGCAATCACAAGATCAGCTTTTTGGCAGGCGTACCTGAATTTTTGGGTATAGATCCATCGATCGATTGGTTTATAGAACTGAGGATAGCGCAGGAAGATCAGGTCGTGGATTGTCACAACAATTTTGGCACCACTACGCTTTACACCGAATGGAATCTCGTTGCTCAGGCCGTGAAAGATCTCAACTCCATCACTCGCAAGATCGCTTGTCATGGCACCAATTCGCCACAAAGAGCTCAGTGCACCTTGCCAAATACCCTTTTTAGGGAGCTCAACTGAGGTGCTATCAAAAGCGGATACGATCTCATCGAACTGAGCATTTTTCTTGCGCTTAGGCACATATAGCAGGTGCTTATCTTGTGGATAGTACTCACAGAGAGCCTCTATCACAAAGCGACTATAATTCCCCAAACCAGTGCGGTTGGAGTTCGCCCTCTTAGCATCAAATCCGATCTTCATATCTTCTAGTTCTTAAAAATTCAATCAAAGATATAAAACATTACGCAGATACCCAAATTTAAGTCACAAAACTACCACTACATCTAGTTCTCGGCGATGTGAATCTAACAGCGATCCGCTCATGCAGAGCGATCCCTGCGCAAAGAGTCTAAACAGAGCAAAGGGACTAAGCCGTGCAAAGAATCTAGATAGAGCAAAGCCCCAGCCCTGACCATATGCCACAAAAAAAAGAGCGCCAGTAAAACTGACGCTCCCGCTATTTTGAATCAGCGAACAATTACTTGTTCTCCTCTTCTGCTGCTTCCATTGCGCTCTTAAGAGCTGCAAGACCTGCGATGTCTCCCAATGTAGTCTTCTCAACTGATGCGTTGATCTTCTTCATGTTAGACTTAGCTGCGTCTGCTGCTGCACGCTTCTCAGCTTTCTCAGCATCGATCTCTGCACGCTTAACATCTTCGAAAAGACGTGAGTGTGAAAGAGTGATACGCTTAGTAGCCTTAGAGAACTCAAGAACCTTGAAGTTCATCTTATCACCAACTTTAGCTGTCGATCCGTCCTCTTTTGCAAGGTGACGCATTGGGCAGAATCCTTCGATGTTCTCAGTCAAAGATACTACTGCACCCTTGTCGTTGATCTCTGTGATTGTTCCCTCGTGTACCGAATCAACTGAGAATTGACCCTCAACTTCGTTCCATGGGTTCTCCTCAAGTTGCTTGTGACCTAGGCTTAGGCGACGGTTCTCTTTGTCGATCTCAAGAACAACAACCTCGATCTGAGCGTCAACCTTAGTGAACTCACCTGGGTGCTTCACCTTCTTAGTCCAGCTAAGATCAGAGATGTGGATTAGACCATCGATACCCTCTTCGATCTCAACGAATACACCGAAGTTTGTGAAGTTGCGTACTTTCGCCATGCATCTTGTGCTAACTGGGTACTTAACCTCGATTTGCTCCCATGGATCTGGAGTAAGTTGCTTAACGCCCAAAGACATCTTGCGCTCCTCGCGATCAAGAGTAAGAACTACAGCTTCAACCTCGTCACCAACTTTTAGGAAGTCTTGTGCCGAACGAAGGTGCTGGCTCCATGACATCTCAGATACGTGGATTAGACCCTCTACACCTGGAGCGATCTCAACGAACGCACCGTAGTCAGCCATAACAACCACTCTACCCTTAACTTTGTCACCAACGTTGATCTCTGCGCTTAGAGCATCCCATGGATGTGGAGTAAGCTGCTTAAGACCTAGAGCGATACGCTTCTTAGCCTCATCGAAATCAAGGATAACAACTTTGATCTTCTGCTCATCAGCAACAACCTCCTCAGGACGGCTTACGCGACCCCAAGATAGATCTGTGATGTGGATTAGACCGTCTACGCCACCAAGGTCAACGAACACACCGTAAGAAGTGATGTTCTTAACTGTACCCTCAAGGATCTGACCCTTCTCAAGTTGTGACATGATAGCTTGCTTTTGCACCTCAAGTTCTGCCTCGATAAGAGCTTTGTGAGATACAACAACGTTGCGGAATTCGTGGTTAATTTTAACAACTTTGAACTCCATTGTCTTATCAACATATACATCGTAATCGCGGATTGGCTTCACATCGATCTGCGAACCTGGAAGGAACGCCTCGATTCCGAATACGTCTACGATCATACCACCCTTAGTGCGGCACTTGATGTAACCTTTAACAATTTCGTCATTGTCGAATGCCTCGTTAACACGATCCCAAGACTTAAGCTGACGTGCTTTCTTGTGAGAAAGTGCAAGCTGTCCACCTTTGTCCTCTGCTGACTCAACATAAACCTCTACTTTGTCTCCTAGCTGAAGCTCTGGGTTGTAACGGAATTCAGAAGAAGAGATAACACCCTCACTCTTGTAACCTACGTTTACAACAACTTCACGCTTAGAAACTCCTGTAACTGTACCCTCAAGAACCTCACCTACTGCGATGTTCGAAAGAGTCTTGTCATAAGCTGCAGTGATCTCTTCTTTTGGCTGGCTGTAAAGAGCCGATTCGTTTTCAAATGCGTTCCAATCGAAATTTTCGTTTGCAACTACGTTTTTTGTTTGTTCCATGTTTGGAAATTTTTTGCGATACAATCGCTCGTTAAATGGTTAATTTTTAATGCTTTAACTACATACACTATACGCGCGTACATATTTAAAGCGCACAAAGATAACAAAATAAAGTTGAGTGACAAAACTTTCACCCAACTTTATTTCAACTGTATATCAATATTTTAGAACTCTGTAATAATGCTCTGCTTATGCTCAAGATCTGGAGAGAATGGTTTGCCCGATTTTAGCATCTCGATAAAGAGTGTGCGAACATCTAGACCAGTGCTCTCGGCATCATCCAAATCGAGCCCCTCGTAGGTCTTCACAACGTAGTCTGGCCACGCAACTGTGTACCTCACATTATCCTTTAGATCACCAAAGACAACATGCTCAGCTTTAGCATCATCACCCAGCACAATACTATATGGAGTTGTCATAAACAAATCCAGTCGCCCAGCCTCTTTTAGATTCTCGCCGTCGTTGTATTTTTCGAGTATCACCTCTTCGATCTCTTCGGGTGTCATGGCAATAGTCAGAACCTCTGTGCCGAATGGCTCGATATTGAAAGCTGTAATCATCCCTACGCCACCTGCTGGGATCGTATCAAGACGCACACCACCTGCGTGGTAAACCCCAATATCTGCCTTTGCGCCCTGCTTCATAAGGTCGGCAAACATGTTGGCAAGCGCCCACTCGTCCGCACCACTTGCGAACTCTCCGATAGGTTTATTTAGCTCCTCATTTTGCTTAAATCCATCGACCATTGCCTGCATTTCAGGATCTGCTGCATAGTCACTCAAAGGCACGCTTCTGAAATCCATGTCGATCACTTCATCATCTTTAATCGTAAGGGTCATTGCGCCTATTAGCTTCATGTCTTTTCCGTTCTGTGTCAGCGCAGTACCACCTATCACCTCATCTATTACATCATGGCTGTGTCCACCTACAATATAGTCATAACCATCATACTGCTGAGCAAATAGTCTATCGTGATCTAACCCCATGTGTGACAAAAGAATAAGTACATCCACCTCATCTTTTAGCTCATCTGCCACTTCACGTGCCGAATCCTTAGGATCATCGAACTCCAAGCCCTCGAAAACTTCGGGTGTTCCTGCTGGTGTGTCGTCACCCTCATAGTTGGTCACAACACCCACAAATCCGAACTTCACACCACCCTCTTTAACCACGAGGTAGGGCTTCGGTTGTGGCACCTTCGGAGTCTCGCTCTCCATGTTTGCGAGGATTATCGGAAACTCTGAGTTGCTTATCATATTGGCAAGTTCGCCGTGCCCACCATCATAGCCGTGATTTCCGATCGTTCCGACCGTGTAGCCCACTGCTGCCATGAGATCAAGCATCGGTTGACGATTCTCCACCAAATCGACATAGGCATTACCCGTCCATTTATCACCTGCATCCACCAAAAGCACATGCTCCGAAGTGTCACGACACATCTTTACAGCTGTCGCCAGATGGGGAAATTGGTCGATCTTAGCGTGAATATCATTCGTTGTCAAGATCGTAATGGTCTTAACATCACTCTTTGAACCACAAGATGCAGCTGCAAGCCCTAAACCCACAGCCACACAAAAAAGCACAATGTAGATTGTTTTTTTCATATTTTAGGAAATTATTTGTTGCCAAATATACAAATATTTCATATCTTTACGCTCGAATACAAATAAAAAAATGACAACCACCATTCAAGTCACTTGCGACAACACTGGATCTACGCACGATGTGCCGATGGGAACGACCCTGCAGGAGCTGGAATCAACAGCACCTCACTGCTTGTCACAGAGGGCGATCGCAGCCATCGTAAACAACAGATTGAAGGAGCTCAACTACAAGTTGTACACTCCTGCTAATGTGAGATTTATAGACGCTACCTCATTTGCAGGTGTAAGAGTCTACCAGCGTACCGCATCGTTCATCTTGCAGAGGGTTGTCAATGATCTATTCCCCGACAATAAGCTCTTTATCCGTCACTCGATTGGCGTTAGTGGTTTCTACTGCGAGATTGAGGGCTATGACACCATCACCCAAGAGCAAGCCGAGGCGATCTCTCGTCAGTTTCGCTCCATCGTAGATGCCGACATAGCGATCACTCGCCACAAGATGCTCACTCACGATGTGCGCAAGCGCTACGAGGAGTTCAAGTTCGACGACAAAATCGCACTTCTCGACACTAGACCACGCCTATACAGCGACCTATACGCAATGGGCGACACGGTGGGCTACTTCTATGGCTCGCTCGCTCCGTCTACGGGACACGTCTCGAAGTTTGAGATTAGGCCATATTTCAATGGCTTCTTCTTCGCCCTACCACGCCGCAACGCCCCTGATACGCTGGGTCGTGTGGCAAATCAGGAGAAGATGCAGGAGCTATTCAGCGAGTACCACGCATGGGTGCGTCTGATGGGCGTTCCAACTGTGGGCGACATCAACACAAAGACCATCGAGGGTGATGCTGCGGGTATGATACGCCTAGCTGAGGCTTTCCACGAGCGCAAATTTGTGGATATTGCCGACTCTATAATCAAGGCGCACCACCAACGTGACGTTCGCATGCTGCTCATATCGGGTCCATCGTCGAGCGGCAAGACCACCTCAGCGAAGAGACTCGGCATACACCTAGCTGTGCTGGGGCTGCAACCAGTGCTCATCTCGCTTGACGACTACTTTGTCGATCGTGATAAAACCCCAAAGGATGAGAGCGGAGAGTATGACTATGAGGCTCTTGAGGCGATTGACATCAAGCTCTTCAACGAGCACTTGAGCCGTCTGCTTCAGGGCGAGAGTGTCAACATCCCACGCTATGACTTCATCACGGGTAAGCGTGCATGGCATGAAAAACCGCTGGAGATGACTCAGAACTCGATACTCGTAATTGAGGGAATCCACGGACTGAATCCAAAACTCACGCAGAGTATCCCTTCGCACCAGAAGTTTAGTATATATGTATCGTGCTTCACTTCGATTGCGATGGACAACATAACTCGCATCTCAACCACAGACAACCGTCTGTTGCGCCGTCTCACGAGAGACTACCGACAGAGAGGAAGTAGCGCACTAGCGACGCTGAGTCGCTGGCCAAGTGTGAGACGTGGCGAGGAGAAGCACATATTCCCCTATCAGGAGAATGCCGATGTGATGCTCAACTCGTCGCTATTCTACGAGATTCCTGTTCTTCGCAAATATGCCGAGCCGATCCTTAGGGAGGTGCCCGACACTTGCCCCGAATATGACGATGCAAGGCGCATGCTCAAGTTCTTGGACAACTTCACACCAATCGACCACGAGCACATACCTCCAACGTCGATACTCAGGGAGTTCATAGGTGGAAGTAGCTTCAAATACTAAAATACATAAAATTAAGTTTAATATACATAAAAACACAAGGAAGGTAAGATGTTTGACAAGTTTTCTGAACGCCACATTGGCGTAAATCGAGACGAGGAGCTAAAACAGATGCTCTCAGTCATTGGCGAGGAGTCGGTAGAGACACTCATCGATCAGGTTATCCCGAAGTCTATACGCTTGAAGAGTCCTCTAGCAATCGATGCTGAGGGCATGAGCGAGTATGAGTATTCGGCGCATATTAAGGCGCTTGCCGATCGCAACCAAATATTCAGATCGTTCATCGGAATGGGTTACTACCCTTGCGCTGTGCCAGCTGTAATCTCACGCAATGTCTTCGAGAACCCAGCGTGGTACACATCCTACACTCCATATCAGGCGGAGATCTCGCAAGGTCGTCTGGAGGCGCTTCTTAACTTCCAAACAGCAGTGATCTCCCTGACGGGTATGCAGATCAGCAACTGTTCGCTCCTTGATGAGGGTACAGCCGTTGCTGAGGCTATGGCGATGATGTTCGCCCTACGCTCACGTGATGCAGTCAAGCAGGGACGCTGCCAACTCTTCATCGACAGTCAAATCTTCCCTCAAACCCTAGACGTTCTACTCACACGTAGCGAGCCTCTAGGCATCGAACTCATCGTTGATGACTACTCGCAGTATGAGTTCACGGGCATGGAGTTCGGAGCAATCGTTCAATACCCTGCTGCTAATGGCCAGGTGTGCGACTATGCGGCATTTGTGGAGAAGGCACACGCTCAGGGCGCTCTAGTTACTGCAGCGGCAGACCTTCTGTCGCTAGCTATCCTAAAGGCACCAGGTGAGTGGGGAGCAGACATCGTAGCGGGAACAGCTCAGCGCCTTGGTAACCCAATGGGCTTTGGAGGTCCTGGAGCTGGTTACCTCGCAGCACGTGAGGAGTATAAGCGCCACATGCCAGGTCGTATTATCGGTGTGTCGGTGGACCGCCTAGGAAATCGTGCACTGCGTATGGCACTTCAAACTCGTGAGCAGCACATCAAGCGCGAAAGAGCAACATCTAACATCTGTACCGCTTCGGCGCTCATGGCATCGATGATGGGACTATACTGTGTATATAACGGAGCTGAGGGTCTGCGTCGTGCAGCCAATACAGCACACTTTAGCGCCTTGACAGTAGCTCAGGCTCTAGAGTCGTTGGGTTATAAACTAACGACAACATCTATCTTCGACACAATCGAAGTGGAGGCCGAAACTGCCGTTGTACAGTCTATCGCACTAGAGCAGGAGATCAACTTCTTCTACCACTCTGAGAACACTGTTCGCATCTCATTCGATGAGGTGACAACACCTCAAGAGGTAGCTCAGGTAATCGAGATATTCGCCACAGCCAAAGGACGTAAGCCTAAGGCAGTGAAGATGGCAACTAAGTCAACTTTGGCAGAATCTATACTACGCCAGAGCGAGATCCTTACCGAGGAGGTATTCAACACATATCGTGCTGAGAGCGCCATGATGCGCTACATCAAGCACCTTGAGCTGAGAGATATTTCGCTTGCGAACTCTATGATTCCACTAGGATCGTGCACAATGAAGCTCAACGCTGCAACTATGATGCAGCCGCTTTCTTTGGCAGGCTTCCAGCTCATGCACCCATTTGCACCACTTAGCCAAGCTGAGGGTTACCTCGAACTTATCGAGAACATGGAGCGTGATTTGTCGATCATCACAGGTTTTGCTGCGTGCTCTTTGCAAGCTAACTCAGGCGCAGCGGGCGAGTATGCAGGACTTATGGTCATTCGTGCATACCACCAAAGCAAGGGTCAGGGCTATCGTAACATCATGCTTATCCCTGCATCGGCACACGGAACTAACCCAGCGTCGGCAGTCATGGCGGGCATGAAGATAGTGACTGTACCATGTGATGAGAATGGAAATATCGACGTTGACGCTCTAAAGATCAAGGTCGAGGAGCATGCATCGGAGCTGTGCGGTATCATGATTACATACCCATCGACTCACGGGGTGTTCGAGAGCCGTATTCGTGAGATTGTAGACACAGTACACGATGCTGGAGGTCAGATCTTCATGGATGGTGCAAATATGAACGCTCAGGTGGGGCTCACTAGCCCAGGGTTTATTGGTGCCGATGTTTGCCACCTGAACCTACACAAGACATTCGCAATGCCACACGGTGGTGGTGGTCCTGGTGTTGGCCCAATCGGTGTTGCAGAGCACCTTCGCCCATTCCTGCCGTCACACCCTATCACACAGACTGGTGGCGAGGATGGAATCACGGCGGTATCGTCAGCTCCTTGGGGCTCGGCAATGCTCTTGCCAGTGACCTATGGTTACATCAAGATGCTAGGTGCAAAGGGACTTCAGCGCTCAACTGAGATCGCTATTCTCAACGCAAACTACATGGCTTCGGCTCTAGCGTCGGAGTACAAGACATACTACACGGGCGAGACAGGACGTGTTGGTCACGAGATGATCCTCGATCTCAAGCACTTCAAGAAGGAGTACGGCATCGAGACAAGCGATGTTGCACGCCGCCTGATGGACTACGGCTTCCATGCACCGACTCTTTCGTTCCCAGTGCACGAGACCCTGATGGTTGAGCCAACTGAGAGTGAGTCGAAGGCGGAGATGGATCGCTTCATCGAGGCGATGGTCAGCATCAAGCGTGAGTGTGAGCAGGCAGTGGGTCAGAGCGACAATGTTGTGGTGAACGCTCCACACACAGCCGCTGAGATCGCTGGTGAGTGGTCACACCCATACTCTCGTGAGCAGGCAGTGTTGCCACTCAAGTGGGTTGGCGAGTCGAAGTTCTTCCCATACGTAACTAAAATTGACAACGGCTATGGCGATAGAAACCTATTCTGTCGCAACACGATGGCTGACGAAAAAGCATAAAACAAATTTATACATTTAATATTCAAAAAAAATGAAAGTAGAAAACAACAAAATGGTGGGTGTAGATTACACTCTAACAGTAGACGGACAGATTGCAGATCAATCTCAGCCAGGACAACCTCTAGAGTTCATCTTCGGAATGGGAATGCTTCTTCCTAAGTTCGAGGCTGCTATCCTAGATAAAGAGGTAGGTGAGAAGGTTGCCTTCACACTTGCACCAGAAGATGGTTACGGAGTTGCAAACCCTGAGGCAGTGGTTGATCTTCCAAAAGATATCTTCATGGTTGACGGTAAGGTTGCTGAGGACATCCTATTCGTAGGTTCTCAGGTGCCGATGAGCGATGCTCAAGGTAACCGTATGATGGGTCGTGTAGTTGAGGTTGCTGAGGCGACTGTTAAGATGGACTTCAACCACCCAATGGCTGGCAAAACTCTTAACTTCGAGGTTGAGGTTGTTTCAGTTCGTGACGTACAGCCTGAGGACCTTCAAGGAGGTTGCGGTTGTGGCGACGGTGGCTGCTCTGAGGGCGGTTGCGAGGACAATGGCGAGTGCGGTGATTGCAGCTGCGAGAACAAGTAAGACTAGTATTTGCTAGTATTTATTAGGCGCGACTAGACTTACAGAGATGGAGGCTAGTCGCGCCTTCAATTTACGAAATGACTATATGAGATCCATTCTCCAAATTCTCCGCACGATGGAGGAGCCCGAGGGCTTCACACGCAATCTGCACGACATAGAGGTATCTCGCAAAGACGATGGTAGCATGATCTACTATGTGGGCAATAGCTCCTTGGTTTTCAAGGCGATGTATCAGGGGAAGGCCAAACGCCTGAAGTGCTACACTCGCCCGAAACTCAACCTAGAGACGATATATGCCCAGAGGTACTACCCTGCTGAGTTTCTCTGCTCGGGTGCGTGGATAGATGCCGTGCTAGACGATTGGATTGAGGGTGAGACTCTGACAGCTGCAATAGAGACATCGTGCAAAAACAGAGACCACACGAGGCTCTCACAACTAGCTGAGCTGTTCGACAGATTGGCGCTCGACCTTATTAGTGACGATCAGGCGCATGGAGATCTCAAGCCCGACAACATTATAGTCACACCTAGTGGTGAGCTACAACTCATAGATTTTGATGCGATGTACCACCCATCGATGAACTGCTCGCTCAGCCCTGAACTTGGGACATCAGCTTTTCAGCACCCAAGGCGCACGGCTGAGGATTTCAACTCATCGCTGGATGACTACCCCGCTGCAATTATCAGCACAGCGCTCCACGCACTAGCCATTGAGCCTGGATTACTCGATGAGTTCAAGGATCGGGAGCTACTATTTGAACCACGTAAAATTGTGGGATGTACGGCTCTAAAGAGGGTTTTGGAACTTTTCAAAAACAAGGGCATGGCATCGCACTATCGCATAGCCAAGCTACTGCTCTCGCCAACACTACAACTCCCCGAGCTAAAGAGCCTGCTTAGCTATCAACTACACCCACCCGCTCTGACGGATGAGCCACTGGAGAGCTTCTTCGTGGGGCATTTGTGGGGATACACAAGCGCAAGAGGGGCTCATATCCCTGCGATGTACGACTGCGCATTTGAGTTTAGCGACTCGCTAGCTGCCGTGAGGCTCGAAAATAGCTGGTTCTACATCAACACCTCAGGCGCTGTTGTGATAGACGCTACACAGTACGAGGCGGTAAAGCCATTTCGTGATGGTCGAGGTCGTGGGATCGAGCACGGACGATGGTACTCGTTCGACACAGAAGGTAAAGACAAACTTGAAATAAATAACATAAAACTATGATACAGAAGAAATTTGCAGTAATTTTAGCAGGATGTGGCTCAATGGATGGAGCCGAAATTAACGAAGCGGTCATGACACTGTATGCGCTCTCGTGCAACGACATACAGGCATCAATTTTTGCTCCCGACATGGAGCAGGCTCACGTTGTGAATCACCTGAGCAACACCGTTGTCGAGGGTCAATCACGCAACATTCTACACGAGGCGGCACGCATTGCCCGTGGTGCTATCTCGCCCCTGACGGAGCTAGACATGGCGGAGCACGACAGTGTGATCTTGGTGGGAGGCTATGGCGGTGCTAAAAACTTCTCTGACTTCGCATTCAAGGGCGAGCAGATGAGTGTCGACAGCGAAATTGAGCGTGTGATTCTCGATGCTCACAAGATGCAAAAGCCAATCGGTGCGATGTGCATCTCGCCCGTTGTTGTGGCGTGTGCTCTCAAGGGTAAATCACCCGTTATATGCACAGGTGCCGACAAGGATACAGCCAAGATCATGACCGAGAGCTTTGGTGCAATAGTTGCCGAGTGTGGCAAGACAGAGTGCACTATCGACAATGAGAACCTCGTTGTCACTACCCCAACGTTTATGTATCCCGACATCACACTCTGCGAAATGGGCAAGGGGTGCGACGCAATGGTCAAGGCGCTGCTTAAATTAGCAAAATAAAATTTGCTTATTTTGTTTTTTTTCTTTATATTGTTTTTGCAAACCATTAAAACACAGCATAATGATGAAGAAAATTACCCTAATAATGCTCATTCTCATCGGAGCAAGCAGCCTAGAGGCGCAACAGCTATTTGTCGATGCGGAGCTCAGCTCCACAATTCGCTCGAATAATTTCAGCACTAATGAACTTGCACTTGATATTGGTTTTCAACAACGTATCATATCGCTTTATGGTCGCGTAGAGTCGTCATTGATATTAAGTGGTGACTTGGACTCAGGATTCTACTATCACAACTTCGGCGTAGGTGGTGGAGTCGATGTGCACATGCTGGAGCTCAAAAACCAGTACATGCTATCCACAGTAGTCACATACACAACATCGATAGCAGATCGACCATTAAACAACAATGCCCTATCAGCAGGTCTGGAACTGAGGAATCGCAAGGGACTACACATCGGAGCAGGCGCACGCTACTACTCATTCAACAACATAGTTATGGAGCAAACCGTCTGTTATCTCTCATTGGGTTATCGTTTTATGTGGAAGTAGAGTAAAAGGTGCTTGAATTTTGCGATTCAGCACCTTTTTTGCTATATTTGCTACCATGAAAGAGATCGTACTATACATTGCAACGAGCCTCGATGGCTATGTTGCAGATCCCCAAGGGGATGTTTCGTGGCTTGTGGGCGATGGATCCGAGCCTGAGAACGTGGGTACTTACCCAGCGTTTTATGAGCAGGTAGACACTGTGGTGCTCGGTTATTCGACCTACCATCAGGTTGTCACCGAACTTTCGCCCGACTCGTGGGTCTATGCTGGAAAACAGAGCTATGTTATCACCCACCGCGCGGAGCAGTCAACCGATCAGATCACCTTCACCAACGAAGATCCTTGCGCCCTGATTGAGCGCCTACGCTCATTAGATGGTGAGGGTAAGGTGTGGATTTGTGGAGGGGCATCAATCGCACAACAGCTCATTGAGGCGAATCTAATCGACCGCTACCGCATTGCTGTAATCCCAACGATCCTTGGCAAGGGGATCAGACTATGGGCAGAACTTAGCTCTCCGCTAAATCTAAAACTGGAGGCAACACACTCCTACAACGGAATGTGCGAGATGGAGTACAGCAGGCGATAAACAGACATCAGACGACAAAAAAATGTGCGACTAGAACAACTCTAATCGCACATTTTTTAATTCTCTTCGCTATAATAAACCTTATAGAACTTCCCCTTATCGTCCTCTCCAGTCTCGATCTTGCTACGATCGCCGTGAACATATATCGAGAAGTTTTTGTCGAGCTTAATCACACTCTTAAAGACTCTCGCTTGGCGCTTCACGGCAGAATCCGAGATCGAAAAGTCATCGACAATCTCAACGCCCCGCTCCTGCTCATAGGTGTCACGATAGCGATTAAAACTCTCAATGACTTCGGGCTGCGCTATCACCTCCGAGGCGAACTCCCCCATATCGAAAGTATCCTTCTCCTTAAAGAACTGCACTGACTTATTGAGCAGATCAGCCTGGTCGGCACGTGAGACCTCAAACTCTCGTGGTAGCTCCTCGGTCACAAAACTCTTTGCCATCGACAAGAGGTTCTGCGTGTTGTAGTACTCATCTTGACGCTTGCTTACGTGCAGAAAATCATCCAGCCAATATTGCGCCTCAGCCCCACGATTAGTGTTATCGACAACCGCCACAACATAACCCTTCTCTCGCTCCTTCTTGAAGATCAGAGCGCCTTTGTCTAATTTATTGATATTTACGCCATTTTGACTCTCCACCTCAAGTCCATCATCAGAAGAATGAACTTTCAGGAAAGTATCTTTCGTCTCCGATTTGAATAGCCCAATGGCATCTAGTGGCTCACCATCTAGCTCACACGCACCAAAGTAGACCACATAGAACTCACCTGCCTTGATCTTCGGATGTTGGCAGCACTCATAGAGGTGCTTGGCGAGATTCACAGACTCTTCATAGAGCGTCTCGGGATCATCAAAGATGCGTGATACGTAGGCGTAGACCTCGTTTAGCGAGAGGTCCGACTCGTGGTAGAGATTAAAATATTCGCTCGACTTGAACGATGAAAGAAAATATCTCGCAAGGATCTCCTGCATCTCTAAACTAGCGCTCAGTGGCTTTGGCGAGCAGTGCAGGAGTTCGTCATTGTGCTTATTACCCACCAAGTGCAGCGCAATAGAGTCGATAAAAATATCTTCAGAAAACATATCTTCAAAATTTAGGGAGACTCATCTCATCATCGAGATCGTCCCCCATTTAATTAGACATAATAGCGCAAGTGTTACTTCTTCAAAAAACAGCACTTTAGAACTATACTACTACCCTCGATTTTGCAATCTACCTCCTCAGGGTTGTCTGTCAAGCGGATACTCTTAACCTTCGTTCCTCGCTTGATTACCATCGACGAGCCACGCACTTTCAGATCCTTAATCACCGTTACTGCATCGCCATCTTGAAGCTCTGCGCCATTGCTATCTCTAGCGATTGAGTCCACCTCAGCGGCTTGTGCCGAAGGATCCCACTCATGAAAGCAGTCAGGGCAAATGTTTAGGGAGCCATCGAAATAGCAATTCTCGCCACTACACTTAGGGCAGATTTCTGGGTTATTCATTCTGTATTTGAGTTAAAATTTGTTACGTGACTGCAAAAATAGGAACTAAAGTTCAAACCTACAAATTGGAGTGTCGATATTTTAGGCCTTACGCTTTGGATTGCTCGGAAACCACCCCTTGCGCACTCGTTCTCGCTGTTGAAATAGCTCGATAATCGACCACAGCGACGATACACCAAATACCCCCAACACGATCGAGAGTGTAAGGTTCTCCACAGCGACCGATGCCGCCAGCGCCACCACCCCGACAACTAGAAATAGCCACCAACTCTTCACACCAAGATAGTACTCCGCCTTGATGACGATCGGGTGGAAGAATCCAATGATTAGGAATGTTGCTACGGCTGTTATAAGTCCAAAAAAGTTCAGTTCCATCTGCTATGCATTTGTTTGTGATGCAAAGCTACAAAAATATTGCAAATCTGAGAGCTCGTGCCGTTCTTATTTTTACAAATAACAAATTTAAATCCGAATATAAATACTATATTTGTGGTCAACTAATCTAAATTCACTATGAAAAAAACTTTACAATCACTCCAGTCGATCAAGCACGATATTACGTGGATCGACTACGTCAGAGTGATAGCTTGCTTGCTCGTGGTGCTGGCGCACTGTTGCGATCCGTTTGTTGCAGGGTCGAGCGACGAGGGCTTCATGGCAGGATCGCTTTGGGGATCGTTCTATCGCCCATCGGTGCCTCTATTCATCATGATCTCAGGGGCGCTACTCTTGCCTACATCGCTGAGAATTGGCGAATTTTACAGTCGACGCATCAAGCGAATTATCACACCTCTGATCTTTTGGTCGATACTCTCGCCTATACTTTTCTACATTTTTGCTGAGACAGTTGACTACATCAACCCATGCATCGTAGCTGAAAAACACACCCTAACAGCCACGCTCAACAATCTGTGGCTGTGGATATTTAGCTTCAACTTCTCGACAATCCCATACTGGTACATCTACATGATGCTTGGGGTCTATCTAATCATCCCTATCATATCGAGCTGGGTGAAAGATGCCACAAAAAAAGAGGTGGAGCTAATCATCAAAATTTGGGTATTCACAACTTTCATACAATACATTCAAATTGTTCTTCCTCACCTTGGCTACCCTGGCAACTACGGTAGTTTCGGAATATTTGGCGACTGCTCATGGAACACATTTACGACGTTCCACTACTTGAGTGGTTTCCTAGGCTACGCAATTCTGGGCTTCTACTTCAAGAAGTACCCACCACAGTGGAGCACTCCAAAGCTACTCATTATCTGTGCTGTGTCGTGGCTGGTGGGCTATCTCATCACATTTGAGGGCTTCCACTTCGTGCGCAACACATTCCCTGAGGATTTCAATATGTTGGAGATTCCATGGTCATTCACTAGCTTCAACGTGCTGCTTATGACTGCACCAATATTCCTCGCCGTGCAGCGCCTAAATCCAAAGCCTAGAGCGATCATCACACGCCTTTCGGAGTATAGTTTTGGGATATTCCTCGCTCACTTCATCGTTGTGCACCTAGTCTACGAGGTGATCTTCCGCCACGTGAACGTTCCGCCATTCTTCCAAATATTCATAATATTTGTGATAGGGTTCGCAATCACAGCTGCAATCGTTGGGCTACTGCGCAAGATCAGCATCTTCCGCAAACTGACATAGAGCCACCGTTCAGCAATAAAAAACCCTGAGATCCGAAAATCTCAGGGTTTTTCTATTTAAAAATCTTCCTACCACTTCTTAGGTGTGGTGTCAATCTGACGCAGAAGCTCCTTCACGGCAACCTCCAACTGCTCATCACGACCCTTCTCTAGAAGTTCAGGTGAGTTTGCAACCTTAATATCTGGCTCCAACTGCGAGTTCTCCAAGTACTCACCATCCACCGTGCGATAACCCACCACTGGGATACCGAAGTATAGGCTAGGGTCTTGCAGAGTCTCCCAATTCACGCTCGTCATAGTTCCTGGCACTGGCATTCCGACCAAAGAACCGATACCTTTGTGCTTGTAGACCCAAGGTGTTCCGTGAGCGTTCGAGTAGTTCGCCTCGCCTGTGAGCATGATCGATGGTTTGTTGTAGCGACGCGATGGCATATCGGCATAATGCACACCTCGCACCTCCTGCTCTAGGTACTTATCGCCACTAAATAGGATCTCAATATCCTCGTGAAGGCGACCTCCACCATTGAATCGAGTGTCGATAATCACACCATCATACTGGTTGTACTTACCCAAGATGTCGCTATAGACTGTGCGGTAGCTAGCATCGCCCATCGATTGGATGTGCACATAGCCCAAACGACCGCCCGATAGACGCTCCGTGAGCTCTTGACGCTCCTCTACCCAACGCTTGTAGGCACTTGCGCTGAGCGAACCCTGCGCAACTGGCTTCACGACCTCATCCCAGCGCTCACCCGATGCAGGATCATATATCGACACTAGGGTTCTCTCACCCGCCTTGCGATTAAGCATCGAGTAGTAGTCTGCGCCTGCCTTGATCTTCTCGCCGTTGATCTTCTCGATCACAGCACCGACCTTCATCTTAGAGTCCTTCTTATCGAATGGCCCGTTCTCCACAATCTCTGTCACTTTGAGTCCATCGCCCGTGTAGTCAAGGTCGTAGTAGAGTCCAAAGTCGGCTGTACGATCTGCATCGCTTGGTGCTGAGGCACGATAGCCCGAACCTGTGTGCGAGACGTTGAGCTCACCGAGAATCTCGCTTAGGAGCTCCGCAAAGTCATAGTTGTTAGAGATGTGCTCTAGCATTGGTTCGTACTCACGCTTTAGCTTAGGTAGATCCACTCCGTGATAGTTCGGGTTGTAGAAGCGAGTCTGCTGCTGAAGGAATACATGATCGAACATATACTCACGCTCGGCTGCCTTGTCAAACATGATAGATGTCGCGGTCTTGATCGGCTCCGACTTGCCAGATGCGAGGGTAATCTTTTGGCTATTACCACCTAGGATATAGAGCGACTTCTTATCCTTAGAGACAACCATGCTACCGATACCGCTACCACGCTTGATGAGCTTATTCTCACGGCTCTTTAGATCGAGCTCCCATAGGTCGGTGCCACTCTTATCGAGCGATGCGAAATAGTATAGCTTATCGCCATCTGCCGAGAGAGCTCCTCCATAGATGCTACCCGACATTGGAGTTAGGCGCATTACTCTATCCTCTAGGCCATCGAACTCAACAATGATTGGCTCCTCGCTCTTCTTCTCATCTTTCTTCTCTTTGTCCTTATCTTCGTCCTCGTCTTTTGCCTCTAGCTTCTGCTCCTGCTTCTCAAGGTCGAGTTGCTCTTTGCTCTTGCGGAACTCATCGTATGCCTCTTGATTGAGGAACGCAATGAAGATATCGTTCTGACTACCCCACGATGCGTGTGAGCGCATACCGTATCTATTCGACGAGAAGAGAATCGCATCGCCATCGAGTGTCCACACTGGTGACGAATCGATGTAGCCCGAAGATGTGATGTTGTGGAACTCGCCCTTGCCATCTGTTGAGATGATCGCAATATCGCTGTATGGTGCACGTGAATGAGTCACGATCGACATTGCGAACCACTTGCCATCAGGCGACCACTTATAATCCAAACCATAGTCCGAATTTCCTACATGCTTGCTGCCATCTGTGATCTGGCGCACCTTCTTAGTCTCAAGGTTCATCACCATCAACTTATTGCGATCGATCACAAAAGCAAGCTCCTTGCCATCAGGCGAGAATGTAGGGTCGAGACGCTCTCTAGAGTCCGACTTGAAGAGCGGAGTCTCCTCGATGAGCGTAGCGTTTGCGAAGTTCGCCTCACCATCTCTCACGATTTTTGCCGAGTAGAGCTCCCACTTGCCCGAACGCTCGCTAGCGTAGACTATCTGACGACCATCAGGAGAGATTGTCACCCCACGCTCCGCTTGTGCAGTGTTTGTGATGCGCTTTGTAGTAGCATATTTATCTGTCGTAGCGAAGACCTCGCCTCTCGCCACATAGACGATCTGATCGCCCGTTGGAGTCATCGCCATATCGCCACCACCCTTAACGCTGAGCAGACTCTCTGGCTCGACCTTATCGTTGATGATCTCAATATCTAGTGCCTTTGGTGCTGAGCCCTCCTTCATGGTGTAGATCTTGCCGTGGTAGCCAAAGCTAATCGTTCCATCCTCAGCCTGAGAGAGGAAACGCACTGGGTGATCCTTGAACTTCGTGAGCGGCTTTGCGTTTGCCATGTCGCCCTTTGCGGCAACATAGACGTTGAACGATCCGCCGTCTCGCTCGCTGAGGAACA
>CAYJIY010000003.1:38738-62238 GCA_964370415.1 uncultured Alistipes sp. | reverse complement strand
CCATCGGGTGAGAATGCAAGCGGTGTATCGTTAGCAGAGTTCGTAGTCACACGCTCTGCCACTCCGCCTTGGGTTGGAGCTACAAAGATGTCGAAGTTGCCGTAGCGATTCGATGCGAACGCCACGCTCTTGCCATCGGGCGAGAAGATCGGCATATACTCATAATCTTCGGTTGTGGTGATCTGGCGAGCCTGCCCACCTTGGCTCGAAACCACATAGATGTCGCCCTTGTAGGAGAAAGCTATCTGCTTTGCATCGGGTGAAATTGTGCTGTAACGCATCCAAAGAGCCGAGGCATACGCCCCAGAGCTCAGAGCTAGCAACAGCGCTGAAACAATAATTTTCTTCATATTATAAAGTTTTTGATTATTTACTCTCAAACGCAAAGATAGAAAAAATTACGAGACTCTCGACATATAGCCCCACAAAAAAGGAGCGGTCAGACCCATCAGGTCCAACCGCTCCAAGATATGTAATGTTTATAGTCTACTCGTAAACTACTACATCGGATTTGTCAACAGTGATTTTACCCTCGTGGTGCTCAGCCGAAAGAATCACTTTTTCTGGAGTATACCAGCTACCTAGCGTCAAGCTATTAAGCATAGGGCACTGCTTGAAGTTCATCTCATCAGCTCCTCTGTAGCATGAGTTATACATGTATACAGACTCTAGCTGACTGCTGATGAATACACAAGCCGATGAGTAAGCACCATTCCATGAGCCTCCCGCTGCGAAAGCATAGTACTGCTGGAAGGATAGCGACTTGATTGGGTTATCACCCAGATTAACCATCTCAAGTGGGTTACCAGTAAGCGCTAGAGACTCAACTCCAGTAAGAGCCGAAAGATCGATCTCCTTGATGCTGTTTTTGTCTACACTCAAAGTCTTAAGACCTGTAAAGGCCTCAATACCCTTGATAGAGGTAATACTCTTACTTGAAAGGCTTATAGTCTCAACAGTAGTGTAGTCGCCTAGCATGATACCTGCCGAATCGCCCAAAGCAAGGATGTGTCCTGCATCAGCGAGAGCCTTCACAAAGTTTGCATCTTCAAACGCAACAACCGTAGCCGAAGGGTCTACCTGCAATACATTGATTGTGATAGAGCCCAACTCCTCGCTTGTGAGAGTCACCTTACCCGCACGAGAGCTTGCCGCTTCTGTCGCTTCAAAAACAATAGTTTGAGTAGTCAGACCTACTACGCCCTCTTCTCTTGCGACAGGCTCGGCTGTGATTGTGATCCAATCATCACTAGTTGCTGCCGTGTAGTTCACGTTGGCTTGAATCTCTACTGAGATAGTCTTCGCTGCAAGGTCGAACTGCTCAGGCTGCTCGAAAAGGATCGCATCAGTCTGCGCTTGAGCCACAGTCACCGTGATGCTCTTACCAGCACCCGTGATTGTAATCTCAGAGTTACGTGGTGCGTAGCCCTCGTTTGCAGTCACTGTGTATTGAGCATACTTCTTGCCACCAAGACCGTCCAAGAACTTATCGAACACAAGCCACTCGGCTGTACCCTCGCTAACTGTTTGCGCAAGGTCAGCTGCATTGCTATCCATTCCGACGTTAAGAGCCGCAGCACCATTCGAGAACTCGTTGTGTGCATCAGTTAGAAGCTCTAGACGCATAGTTGGGCTGCTCATCACCTTGAAAGTTTGAACATAGTCACCCGTGAAGAACTTATAAGTAGCCTCTAGGCTCTCATCACTAACATTCTCGTTGATCGCAAAGGTAACAGTTGCACCATTAGAGCCCTCAACCGCTGAAGGAGTCACCCAGTCGTAGTTACCCGATAGATACCACTTGCCTGTACTCTTCACCGACACCTCAACCGACGTTGCATCGGGACCTACCGAGACCTTAGTCTCCGAGAGAGTCACATTTGCAGCACTACCCTCGCCAGTTGGAGTATCCTCACTGCTACAGCCCACAAATAGCATTGAGGCTGCAAGCGCTATTGATAAAATATATTTTCTCATAGTTATAATCTATTTTTATTAAAATACTTAGCCTACAAAGCAGTACGCACAGTGCTATTCTTAGGATAGTAGTGAGTAGGATAGACCAGTGTTCTTGTGTATTCACCCTCAACTGGGTTGTAGAGCCCCTTAGCTACGCTCTCGATTCTTGGCACTTGATAGCTATAGTTTGAAGGATTCAGCGCAAAGAACATGTAGTAGCCATAGCCATCGGCTGTTTTTTGGCGAGCCGTAGACTCCGAAGAGTTACCCGAACCACGTGCAAGCTCGATAGACATACCCGAACAGTTGTCGATAGTCTGCCCCTCAACAGGAGATGCTGTACCTCCATAATCGGCAACCATCACATCGACAAACTCACCCGCAGGGATACCATTTACAGATGGCTGCGAAGAGCTGTAAGCACCATAGTAGTATAGCATGTTGCTAAGGCTTGGATCGAGGCGCTTGATCTCGTACACGAGGTTCGAAGAGGCTTGTCTCGACCACTCAGTAAATAGTGGGTTGCTAAGATCTGGATCCTTAGAGTACTCATCGTCATAGCAAACACCATCAATGCCATAAGCCTGACAGTATGCAACAACCTCCTTAGCGAACATCTCAATACCCTTCCATGAGAGCTGAGCTAAGCCCGACTCATCGTGGTTACCCAACAAGCTAAGATACACCTTCATTCCTCGCTCACGCAGTGGCTGGATATACTCGTCGCTGTTATCAAAAAGGAATTGAACGTTAGGGTTGCGCGATAGGTAAACCTGACCTGTCTCTGCGTTGTAGTTGATGTTTGCAGCAAAGAGGACGATCTCATCGAAGAAGAGCGAACCGTCAGAGAGTACAAACTCAAGTGCGTTGAGTGGGTTTACGTCGTTCACCTCGAAGAAGAGAACATTCTTAACAGCTCCCTCGCCCTTGTCAGTAGTATTAACAGCCAAAGGCATGTTAACCATCAACATGAAGTGTTCAGCGCCGCTTGCGAACTCTACGTTTGAGTCCTTAATCTCAACAGTGATAGGCACTGCATAGGTTTTACCAGCCTCAACGGCTAGGTTGCGAGCTACGTTTACTTGGATCTTACCCGAAGTCTTCTCGTCTGGAGCGATGATTAGATCACCTCCGAAAGAGAACGTTACATCGGTCTCAGGGTACATCTCATACGATGTGCCGTGCTCTTGGTTGTACTCGGCTAGATAGCTTGGATCAACCTTATACTTCACCACGATTCCCTCTTTTGGTACTCTGTTCACCTTCATGTACAGGTCGAACGAAGTCACAGAATGGTACAGAGCAACAGTCTTCTCTGTCTTGTTTGTGCTAGCGTCCAGAACAAACACCTCAGTACGATTTGACGACTCATAGGCAGTCTCATCAACGTTGTCTGTTAGCTTAATTGCATCTTGCCCACAAGAGACCATAGCCGCAGACCCTAGTAGTGCGAGCAGTGCAAACTTATATTTTTTTAGAATTTTCATAATCTAAACTCTTTTAAATTAATATGTGATCTAGTTGGTCTCAGGAAGAGCAACCGAAACCCACTTTGGCATTGAGTTGAATGTCATGTGGTTTTGATTAGCTGTGTAGTCTTTCACAAGAATACCCTCGCCTTCGTCCATTTTCCAGTAAGCAACCAAGCCCTCCGATGCAGGATCTACAAAGTAGAAGTGATCTTGAGCTTGAATCTCTGCCGTTGTAAGTGCGCGATTCCAGATACGAACCTCCGAGAGACGACCATCAAGGTAGCGATCATCAGAGTAAGAGCGACCTAGGTAGAAGTCCGATCTTGCGAGGTTAATAGAGCTCATCGACTTATCTTGAGAGTACACCTCCGAGCCATTAAGGTAGAAGCGGATAGTTGTCCCATCGTAAGTCATTGCGAAGTGCTGCCACTCACCAGTAGTTAGTTGTAGCGACGAACTTGTCACGTTACCACTGCTCGTAGCCAGCTGAATCTGGTTGTCAGGGATACCTGCATCACCCACACGCACAAGGAAGCTACCCTCGATACCCATGATAGATGAGATCAGACGACCGAACTGATACGGATAGATCAACGCCTCGAAAGTTAGTGACGTAAGCCCCGACACTGCGCCTGAGTTAGTCCATGTAGGAGAGCAATATGTCTCGGTCATCTCTGGTACAACGTTAATTAGAGCAGCACCCTTGAACACGAAGAAGTATCTCTTTGCGCTCTCAAGAACACTAACACCATCAACCGATGAAACCTCAACTGGGAGTACATATCTAAGGTCACGATTCAACGCACTTAGGTTCATAAAATCAACCTGCACAGGAGTACTAGTAACACTTCCCGCCTGGATCTCAACAGATCCATTTGCAACTGTGTAGTGAGCAGCATCTAGGAGCACAGCGTCAGCGTCATAATACGCCTGACGGTAGTGCTCAAGAAGTGATGGTGCAGCCTTCATTGTGATCTTCACATCGTTTGCGATTGGCTGAGCGATTGATAGCGTAATGCTCTTAGACACGTCTACCACACCAGCCTTCACGAGGATCTCCTCCACAAACTGTGTTTGATCGATGTAGAGGTTGTTATCGAAAGTTCCCTCATCATCCTTACAGCCCACACTCGCTGCTAGTACGAGGAGTGAAAGGGCATATTTCATTATACTGTATTTCATATTTGTACGATCTTTTTTAAGGATTCATAATCTCAATACCACCTTTGATGCGACTATACACATTAGATGGATTAAAGTAATCACGCTCAGCGTTGTCTACTGCAACACCAGCTCTTGTGTAGCTACCATCGCCTGCAACACACCATAGAGCAGCACCACACACGGCATTCTGAAGAGTTTTGCCATCCTCCAAGTAGCTTGCGAAGTAACCCTCCATTGATGTTGGGTCATCAAGCACTGGTGTAGAGACAGCCACTAAGTAGCGATCCGTTGGCACACCCTCTGAGATTGTGTTGAGCACAGCAACCGATATTGCACCTGCATTTGTTGCAGTAGTAACAGGGATGATGATGTTCTCACACAGCTGCAAAATGCTCTTGTCAACAAGATTTTGAGGCTGACCAGAGAAGAATAGTAGCTTGCTTGCGTTTGAACTTGCCCAAGTCGAGATCTCGCCAATGAAGGCCTGCTGCTGAGCTGTTACCTCAGCGAGTGCCTCCTCAGTAAGACTGAGCAAAGAGCGTCCCGAATAAGAGAACTCAATACCGTCGAAGCCATACTTCGAGCAGTAGCTTAGCTGCTCTTGTGTATGATCCTGGAAGAATGCCGTAAAGCGCTCGATTGACTCATCAACTGTTTGTGGCTCCTCGCCCTCTGCAGGCTCAGGTAGCGCTTCGATCTCAGCATCGATCATCGCCTTCCACTCAGCTGCAATCGCATCGTAGCTGATCTTATACACGAAACGTGTTCCCTTCTGCTCACGCACCTGAACCATCTGATTTTGGTACTCTGCGATAAGATCCGCTGGATTCTTTAGCATCACGAAGTCTGCACTATCAGGTAGTGTTGTTAGGTGCTGATTGCGGTGAGAGAGCGTATGATCTACGTTGTTGAACGATAGGTACATCACCTGGTGCTCGCTCATTTTGTAGTCTCTAACCGCTGCCAAATACTGCTCATAGAGCTCAGGGTTCTGCTGCTCTAGAGTTGGCACGTCAAGTGGCATTGACTCCGCCTCTGTCCACTCACTACATGAGCCTAGCAACAGAGCTGTGGCAGCCAAAACACCGACTATATATTTATTCATCATAGTTTTCATAGTTGTCTAAAGTATTATGATTAGTTGATAGCTGGATTCTGATCCCACCACATGCGTGTAGCCATGTTGTCTGGGCCTCCGAGTAGAGATGAAACAGCAGTCTGATAGTTCGCAGCGTTTGTTGTAGCCTCGATCTGAGGATATGGCATACGGCGTGCACCCATCTCAGAGTCAACGATACCGCCACTCTTGTTTCCGTCCTCTGTTGCAGGAATCAAGCGAGGGAAGCCCGTGCGACGATAATCCGCCCATGCCTCGTTACCTAGGATCCAGTTAGCGATCCACTTCTGAGTGATGATGCGCTCCTGCTTCTGAGCTGGAGTTGCAGCCTCGTCCCACGCTACGTTAAGCGTAGAGAGTGGTGTTCCATAGCTGTTCGTTGTCGATGGGTCTTCGTAGACAACCTGCACCGCTGCGCTTTGAGCCATGTAAGCATCTGCACCATCTGCACCCCACTGATCGAACGAAAGGCGAATACCCTCAGCGTAGAAATCAGCAGCTGTACCTCCTGGCATTGTGAAACCAAATACCGCACTAGCCTCAGCCTTTAGGAATGCAACCTCAGCTGCATTGATCCAGCATAGAGCCGATGTGCTTGTGATGTTCACACCAGAGTACTTACCACCGATAGTGAATGGAGGAATGATGATTCCACGACGCATACCAGAGTAATCAACACCATCCCAAAGCGACGTTGAGAAGAATTTCTCACGACGTGGATCCTCAAGTGCGTTCATGTAGCTTGTGATGTCAGCCGCCACGTGAGTATCACCTCCCGTTGGGTTGCCGTTAGCGTTGTAGTTCACCGCCACATAGACTGGGTTACCTGCACCACCAAATGTTTTGATGTAGGCGTTATCAGCGTTAGATGAGAATACTCCCACCTCGTGCGATACTGCCTCCTCTGCCATCTGCTGCGCCTTTGTAGGGTTAGCATATACGATACGCATCGCAAGGCGTAGTTTTAGCGAGTTAGCAAGCTTACACCAGCTCTCAGCCTTACCACCATAGATAATATCTGCATTTGAAGAGATACCTCCCGTGCGATTCGCTGTCAAGACCTCGATCGCCTCATCTAGCTCCGCAAAGAAAGTGTCGAAGACAACCTCTTGGCTATCGTAAGGCACTTGAATAGCACCACCCACCTCGATCTTCGAGTAAGGGATTGGGCCATAAGTGTCAGTCACACGGTGCATCGCTGCGACCTTAATAACCTTAGCGATTGCCAACACTACTGGGTCAGTCGTTTGGTCTTGAAGGTTCGCAAGGTTAGAGTATAGCATTGGGATGATACGATCACTCGCCATGAATACTCGTGTCCAGTCATCTGTTGCGTTGTAGTTATCGATAGTTGTTGCCCAACCTGGGTTTGAGCTCACAAAGTAACCTCCCATAGGACCTCCCAAAAGGCACTCCGTAAACTGTGTTGTGTTGACATCTGGTGAGATCACCGTACCAGCCATAGCCGAAAGGCTCGCTGCGATGATGTAACCGTTGGTCTGCATCTGCTCTCCCGTTACTTCGTAAGGGTTTGAGTTGATCTCGTCGTAGTTACCCGTACAAGCCAACCCTAGAAGCGATACAGCCAGAACACCTGTCTTTAATATATTGTACTTCATAGTTAATCAAGTTTTAGAATTTGACACGAACATTAAATCCGATATTGCGCAATGATGGGTTCATAAAGTGATCGATTCCCTGGTAGTAGTTGTTACCCGCAGTTGCTGTAGTCTCAGGATCGAACGGCGCTTTGCAGTAGATCATAAATAGGTTACGACCAACCAAAGATACGTTCAAATCGCACACGTCACCCAACATCTTGCGTGGGAATGTGTAACCAATCGAAAGCTCTTGAAGTCTCACGTTTGTTGCGTCGTAAGTGTAGAGCTGAGGAACTGTTCTTGTTCCAGTTGCAACAGATGAGTACCATGTGTTAGCGTCGATTAGGTCGCCACCATTGATAAGAACACCCCCTGCATCACGTGCTGCTGCCGACGCCTCCGAAACACCATAGTAGTCCAATACAGACTGTGTGCTAGAGTAAACAACGCCACCTAGGCGAGCCGAGATCATGAAACCAAGGTTGAAGTTACCATAACGGAAGTCGTTTCTCCACGCCATGTTTGCGTCTGGAAGAACGCTACCTAGTTTGATGTAGTCTGCCGCGTTATCGATCGTCTCAAGAGCGATGTTGCCATTTTCGTCAACATATACAGCGCCCGTATTATCACGCTTAAGGTCTGTCAATGAGTAGATATCACCCATAGAACCACCCTCTCTTAGGATGAAGTGTACTTGGTTTAGTCCATTCATATCTAGTTCTGGGATATCGAACACCTCACCAGTCTCAGGATTCAACACATTTCTACCAAGCTCCGTGATCTCGTTCTTGTTCATCGAGAGCGTGTAGTTAGACGACCATCCGAACTTACCCCACTGCTTGTCGAAACCAACTGCGAGCTCAATACCTGTATTCTTCACGTTACCCGACTGAACAGGTAGCTCCTTCGAACCTGAACCCGTTGAAAGCGCGTACATGAATGTTTGGTTGCGAGTATTAGTGTTGTAGTATGTGAAGTCCATATTGAAGTGACGCAAGAACTTCATAGTCATACCCACCTCAAACGAAGTTGTGTTCTCTGGTTGTAGGTTGTATGCTGGGTAGCGAGTACTTGCCGACCATGACAAACCGCTTCTATCCCAAGAGTAGAGAGGATTTGCTAGGTAGCGCTGGAACGCTGTACCAACATCGGCATAAGATGCACGCACTTTTAGGTAAGAGATCTGCTTTGGAAGCTCCACCATCTGCGATACAACGCCCGAAAGACCTACCGATGGGTAGAAGAATGATTTAGTATCTGAGTTTGGTCCCCATAGTGCCGATGGCCAGTCGTTACGTGCTGTAACAGTTAGGAAGTATGTGCCTTTGTAGCCCATCTCAGCCGATGCAAACACAGATTGAGTTTGCTCTCTCCACCCCTCTTGCAAACGCTCCGTTAGAGGCGAATTACTAAGGTTTTGCACACTAAACACATTCATCAAAGAGGCAGTCTCACCACCTACAATACCGTCACGAATAGGTCCACGAACCTTCGTAGCATCACTTCTTAGATCTGAGATCGAAGCACCCACGTTGGCAGTTAGAACCCAATCCTCGCCGAATGTCTTGTTGATGTTCGCCAACGCATCAGCATAAGTCTGCTTATCCTGTGTTGTTGTGATACCATAAAGACCATATGCTGACTGCTCTGTAAGCTGAGTGTTTGTCGAGCCGTAGAACTTCTCCTCGTACTTATTGATCGAGTTATCGACACGAACACGTCCTGAAAGGTTCAACCAAGGCAAAACATCGTAAGATAGCGATGCATCCATTGCGTAGCGATCACGATCATTATCACGAAGGTTGCGGTAGTTCACCCAGTAAGGGTTCTGAACTGTCATACCAGCATCACCATAAGGCCAGTACTGCTTGCTGACTTTGTTCTGCACATCGTAGCGCTCGAACATCTCAACATCCGACCAGTCATTACCTCTAGGGAAGATATACGCACCCACGATTGGGTTGTTGTATGTACCCTGGTTAGTCATGTTGGCATCGTTCTGCATGATGTAGTTCATACCAACATTTAGAGTCATTTTATCGTCTAGGAAACTTGTCGTATTGCGGAATGTTAGGTTATACTTCTCATACGAGTTGTTCGGGATGATACCATCAGAGTTCACGCTACCTGCCGAGAAGTATGTCTGGTTCTTGTCGTTACCAGTCGAGAACGACACGTTGTTTGTGAAGGTTGTACCCGAACGGAAGTAGTCCGACGAAGGGTCGTAGCCATACGTGTTATATTGGTTTAGCTTCTCGCCCCAGCTGCGGATCACCGAGCCCTCAGGTGAGTTTAGATCGCCAGTACCATATCTATTTTGGAACTCAGGAAGGTAGAACGCATCTACGACCTCAACACCACTCGACACTGTAACCGATGTTTGACCTGCCTCACCACGCTTAGTTGTGATAAGGATCGCACCATTGGCAGCGTCCGAACCATAGAGAGCGGCAGCAGCAGCACCATTAAGTACCGACATCGATGCGATATCCTCAGGGTTTAGGTCTGCGATAGGGTCTGTTGTACCCTGCGAGCCGAACTCCGTGCCACCATCACGTGCTGTGATGAAGATAGGCACACCGTCGATAACGTATAGTGCGTTTGAAGTCTGAGAGATAGACTTAACACCACGCATCACGACTCTCGAAGCACCGCCGACACCCGCCGATGAAGAGTTTACAACAACACCCGCCACCTTACCGCTGAGCGAGTTGATGAAGTTCACATCCTTATTAGCTACGATTTCGTCAGCATTAACCTGCTGTACGTTATAAGAGAGGGCCTTCTCCGAGCGCTTGATACCGAGAGCCGTAACTACGACCTCACCGAGCGCCATTGCATCGCTCTGAAGCGTTACGTTGATTATACCTCCATTGCCAACGTTGATCTCCTGAGGCGTATAACCTATGTATGTAACAGAGACCACACTGTTTTGGTTTACTGAGAACTCGAATCGTCCGTCCAAGTCTGTCACCACACCATTTGTAGTGTTGCCATTTTCAGTAACCGATGCACCGATCAATGGCTCTCCGCTACTGTCAGTCACCACACCCGAGATCATCACCTTCTGTTGAGGTGTTTGGGAGTTACTTCTTTTGATAATGATTTCGTTATTCACGATTGAGTAGTCGACATTCTGTCCAGCAACTAGCTGGTCGATGACGCTCTCTAGGGGTAGATTCTCCGATGAGATCGATATGACCTTATCAGTGTTGAGATCTCCCGCAGCAAAGACAAACGAGTAGTCGCTCTGCTTTTGAATTGTCTCGATGGCTTGCTTAACGGTAACGTTATCAACCTTCACACTTATGTTTTGAGCATAAAGTTGTAGGTTCAAACATACCGCAGATGCAACCATGAAAAGAAATTTGAATTTAATTTTCATAAGTCAATCAAATTGATTAGTAAAATAGTTTGGTTCTTTGGTGTAAAAGCACCGCATCGCTTATTTTAGCTCGCGTCGTGGGGCTAGGGGACAACTCACCGCCAAATCTCCTGAACACTCAGCATAGATTGGTTAGTTCTCGCTCAAAGTATTCGTTGGCAGCTCATTGTCATTGCGTTAATTGTTGGGTTGAATCATAGGCATTCTCTCTTTTTATTATTTTAATTTGGTCTATTATAGTTCTGATATTATCACATTTTTCGCATTGACACGATAGTCAATCTTGCCCGTAGAGGCGAGTGAGTTGAGCACCTGCTCAATATTTTGGTTGTTGAGGTTGAAGCTACCATAGAAGCGCAGCTCCTTGAGTGATTCGTTAGTGAAGCTAACACTCACACCATAGGCTCTCTCCAGGCTGTTCATGATACTACCCAGAGGCTCCTCATCGAAGTGCACCTCACCGCTTGTCCACGTTGCGCTACGGCTTGTCTCGATGTCTGAGACCACTAGGCGCTCTGTCTCACGATTAAACACAACTTGCTGATCCTCCTTTAGTTTCACACTACCGTTTGGAGTCATCACTGCGACACTACCCTCCAATAGGCTCACCTTAGATAGATGCTCATCGGCATAGGCCTTTACGTTAAAGACTGTTCCCAAAACCTCGACTTCAATCCCTTCACTCTTCACTGAGAACGGCAGCCCTTCGCTCTTCTCAACATCGAACAGACCCTCGCCTTGAAGCTCCACACGGCGTGATTTGATACCATAATCCTGAGCATAGCGAAGCTCCGAACCAGCATTTAGCCACACGCTACTGCCGTCAGGAAGTTCGATATTCATGCTCGATCCAACGGGAGTTTTGATAACCACATCGGCGAGCCTGTCAACGATGTTGTTCTGCCCACTACGATATGCAAACAAAACACCCAACACGGCAACCACAGACATCGCTGCAGCGTACCACATTGGGCGTAAATTTATGCTCTTCTTCGCCTTGATCTTAGGCAAAGCGACACTCTTCTGTTGATTATTCTCGTGTTGACTCTTCTGGACACGCTCCAAGAAGCCTTCGTAGGCTCTCTTTGCATCGAATTTTGGACGGCCACTTGAAGTCGCCATCCATATCTCCTGCATATCGAGGAAATACTCTCTATTCTCTTGTGATAGATTGATCCAAAGTTGTAGCTTCTCGTGCTCCTCTTTTGTTATGTTAGACGAGAGGTAGCCAACGATCCAGCCATTGACAATATCTATATGTTGTTCCTTTTTTTCCATTAAATTCTATGTTGCTGATATACTATATACAGCAAAAAGAGTCTAATGGGTAGGTCGAACTACATAAAAACTGATAAAAAAGTTTTGAGCTCACGGCGAAGCACCACCAAAGCGCTCTTTATGTGATATTTAACCGTGTTTTGAGAAATTTTCAAAGTAGACGAAATCTCCTCGTGGCTCATCTTCGAGAAGCGACTCATCTCGAAGACCTTGCGGCACATTGGAGGTAGTCCATTAATACTTTTATGGATTGTATCCTCTAGCTCCTTGTCGAGGAGCAGACCAAGGGGGTCATTATTTTCGATTGGATTGAGCACTATCCCCTCCTGCTCCCTATCGAGAGAGGTAGGCATCGAGAGCTCCCTCTTATTGTATTTGAGAGAGAGATAGTTTAGCGATTTATTGCGAACCGCACGCACAAGATAGTTGCGCAAAGGGGGTCTGAGCTCTAGAGTCTCGCGCTTCTCCCACAGATGAAATATCACATCATTGACTACACCTTCGGCCTGCGCAGCGTCTTTCAAGATGTAGTAGCTGAACTTACAGAGCATTTCATAGTACGTGTCATACAGATACTTATACGCCTCATTATCGCCTGCTTTCAATAGCTCGACAACTATCTTCTCGTCTAACTTTGCCATATAGTATTAATTGATTATTGCATGAATCGCTATTGTAAAAATAACAATTTTTTATGTAAAAACAACATTATTGATCAAATTTTTATTAAAAAGTTATCTTCGCCCCCAATATTGTTAAATTTTGAAGATATGTAAATTTATACTACCTTTGTACAAAATTTATAACGAGCTATGGCAAAAAAGGTTGACAAAGAGGTTGGTTACACCACCAAACAAGCGCAAGAGCTATTCGAAGATATATACATTAAGTTCATCACAGGTACTCCCGACCAGGAGATCCTTGATAGACTACTCCAGATCGAGACTACAAAGTTCGTGGAGTACAACACATGGATTCACATCCGCTCACTCATTATGCTAAAGTGCCACCTATCACAAGATTTCGATGCGGTGCAGGTGGCGTGTCGCAATAGAGTTAGCGCCGTTACGAACAGCGGTAGCGATGAGAACATCGAGGCGTTCCACATGATGTTGGAGGGCGAGCTCACGGGCATCGACCTGCTTTCGATGGCTAAGATGAACGGTGACAGAGATTGGGAGAAGAGCCTATATCTGAAGATTGTTGCTCAGATGGTGACAATCGTAGAGATGGGTGCATCACGCAAATTTGGCTATGCAACAGCTGTGAAAACTCTAGAGAAGTATATCAACGAGGCAAGACCTCTATTCCTATAAACATTTTATATGCAAAAAATATCAGAAGAGAGCATTCTTCAAATTCGCCAAACGGCAGAGGAGTACTATCGCAAAGGTGAGCTATACTGCTCGGAGGCTGTCGTAAAGGCTGTTCTCGATGGATTTGGGGCCGAGTTCCCAAAGGAGGTGATCTCGATTGCTTCGGGTTTTCCAGTAGGTATCGGTGCTGCGGGTTGCACGTGTGGTGCGATTAGCGGTGGCGTGATGGCTGTAAGTTATCTATTCGGCCGTAGAGAGCTAGGCGATGAGCGAGTAGCTGATGCTATGGCTCTATCTAATGGTGTCTACAAGAACTTCATTACTCGCAACAAGATCTCGTGTTGCAAGATTCTCACTCGTGGCATGGAGAAGGGCACACCCGAACACATGACACAGTGCATACGCTTCACAGGCGAGGTGGCAGAGGATACAGCACGCCTTATCAACGAAAGATTAGACTAAAAAACAGAAGTGGATACACGCATAAATAAATTCATCAGCGATTCGGGACACTGCTCTCGTCGTGAAGCCGACAGACTCATCGAGAGCGGTCGTGTCACTATTAATGGCACGACAGCACAGATGGGCTCACGTGTGGGCGAGTCAGACATTGTGAAGGTCAATGGCAAGGCTATAAAGACCGACGTGCGCAGAGTCTACATCGCACTCAACAAGCCAGTGGGCATTGTCTCTACGACCGACCCTGGCGAGCGCAATAACATTGCTGATTTTGTGAATTTCCCAATGCGAGTATTCAACATCGGACGACTCGACAAACCATCCGAGGGGCTGATCCTGCTCACCAACGATGGCAATATCGTAAACAAGATCCTACGAGCTGAGAACAACCACGAGAAGGAGTATGAGGTGACTGTGGATAAGCCCATCACCACATCATTCCTAAAATCGATGGCTAGCGGTGTGCCTATTCTCGGCACAGTGACTAAGAGGTGCAAGCTAACGCAAGTTGACCGCTTCCAGTTTAAGATCACTCTCACTCAGGGTCTCAATCGTCAGATTCGCCGTATGTGTGAGCATCTGGGCTATGAGGTAATCAAGCTCAAGCGCCTGCGCATAATGAACATATCACTCGATGGGCTTCAGTCGGGGCACTGGCGCATGCTCTCCGACAGAGAGATGCGAGAGCTTAACCGCAATTTGGAAGGCTCTGAAATGGTCGATACAATATCATCAAAAGCTCGCACAGATCAACGCTCGGAGCAGCGCACGAATCCACGCTCAGACAAACATCAAGATCAGCGCACCAGCCAACGAGCAGATCAACGCACAAATCCACGTTCAGACCAGCGTCCTGCATCAAAAACCCAACCTAAGCGCCAAGCCAAAGGCGGCAGCAAGGAGACACCCTCAGCACCTGTTCCTCAGCGTGGCGTAGGGTCGAGACCTTCGGCACGAGGTGTAAAGCCATTCGCCAAGCCATCTTCTAAGCGCACAAAGCGTGGGGGAAGATAGCCCAACCACTACCCCAACACACCCGCCAAGCGCAACCAATTCTTAACGATAGTCTCACCGCAACCGCTCGAAATGATCGATTCGGGGTGAAACTGCACACCATGCACTGGCAGTGATTTATGCCCAATTGCCATAATGTTGCCATCCTCATCTTCGGCAAGAACCCTCATCGGGGAGCTCGGCTCCACCCCACTAACAACCAGCGAGTGGTAGCGACCAATGAGCGAGCCTCTCTCAACGCCCTCAAAGATGGGATCCGTAGGCTCCACAATCTCAAGGCGTGACGAATGACCATGCAGGGGTCTAAGCATCTGCTCGACCCTGAGTCCAAAGCTTTGAGCTAGGGCTTGATGCCCCAAACAAACGCCCAGCATAGGCAGTTTATCGGCATACATCTCTATCAGAGTGAGCATCCCTTGGTAGTGGGCAGGCTCACCCGCACCAGGCGAGAGTATCACCGCCTTTATCTCATCTGAGAGTGGAAATGTGAGCATCTCCTCACGTTGAACGATGTGCACCACACCACATCGGCGCAGCATCTCCACTATATTATACACAAAGGAGTCTCTGTTGTCTACGACTAGAACCATCTATACAAAATTTGTTTAAGCCGTCAAAAATAACTATTTTTGGGCAATGATTAGTGCATTAGAGGTTAAAAAATTGATGAATAGTGCTGGCAAGAGCGGCACACCCTTTCTCTTTGGGCTTGACTATGAGCTCCGTGAGGGGTTTTTCATAGAGCACCCCCTAGATCAGAGCGACGTGCTTTGGCGTGTGGGTTCCAACTCCAATTTCACCCAACAAAGCACCAACAAAGAGCCCCTGATAACACCTCAACACATAGGACTGGAGCAGTACAAAGCGATGTTTGACAACCTATATGCTGGCTTGTATCGTGGCGATTCGTTCCTTGCGAACCTCACAGCTAAGACTCCCATCGAGTGCAACTACTCGCTAGAGGAGATACTCCTAGCCTCGCAATCACCCTATGCGCTTCTGTTGCCTGAGAGGTTCGTCTGCTTTTCGCCAGAGATATTCGTCCGCATCCAAGGTGGCGAGATCTCGTCCTACCCCATGAAGGGCACAATTAGCGCATCGGTGGAGGGTGCCGAACAGAAGATCCTCGACGACTACAAGGAGAGTGCCGAGCACTTCACCATTGTCGATCTAATACGTAGCGATCTGAGCCGTGTTGCGACAAACGTGAGGGTCGAGAATCTACGCTACATCGATCGCCTAGCGCTCTCGTCGGGCGATATCTTGCAGGTTAGCTCAAAGATTGCGGGCGATCTCGCCACGGACTACGCCACACGCATAGGCGACGTTATATACTCGCTCCTGCCAGCAGGGTCGATCTCAGGCGCTCCCAAGCCTGCCACGCTAAAGCTTATCGAAGAGTCAGAGCCCACCCACAGGGGTTTCTACTGCGGTGTGTTTGGTTATTTTGATGGGCAATCGCTCGACAGCGCTGTCCTCATACGCTTTGTGGAGAAGTGTGGCGAGCAGCTCTACTTTAGGAGCGGTTCGGGTATCACGATCAATAGCGATGTGGAGTATGAGTACGATGAAGTGAATCAGAAGATATACCTACCATTCTAGCAACATGTATATAGAGAGTATAAAAATAGTGGATTCGACGGCTCAAAACATAGAGTATCACCAGCGCCGCATGGCTCAGGTGAGCTCCGTGACGCTCCCTATGTTGACTCCCCCTGCGCATCTAGCCTTGGGGGTGGTAAAGTGTCGAGTTATATATGATCGCAACCGCATAATCAACATTGAGTATCACGCATACGCCATCGCAAATATTCGCACGGCACGCCTTGTTGAATCGCCAATAGAGTATCCTCATAAATTTGAGGATCGCAGCTCACTATCGACGCTATACTCTCTAAGGGGAGAGTGCGACGATATAGTCATCACGACCAACTCCTACATTCGAGATAGCTACTTCTGCAACCTCGTATTCGAGACCCCAAGCAAAGAGCTCTACACTCCCGACACCCCTCTACTCAAAGGCACTAAGCGACAACTATTGCTCGACCGTGGCATCATCGAGGAGCGATCGATCACCACATCGGATCTGGGGCTCTACTCTCGCTGTCTGCTTATCAATGCCATGATCGAGCTAGAGGATCGCCTAGAGGTCAGGATCTGCGAATAGAGATTGCTCAAGGCGTAAAAAAATCCTCACACGCCAATTACGTATGAGGATAAATTTATTTAAACTAAGATCTCCTATAAAACCACTACATCCTGCTCAGGATCGAATGGGAAATCAAACTTATTATTCTCGATTTTCCAATTCTCTACTCGCTCAAAATAGAACGGAGCATTGATAAAGTGGAACGGCTTGTAATCATTGTTTGTCACTACGGTATTTCTGCGGATAGTGATTCCATCCACCGATTTTGCGTAGACCAAAGGTTTATCAAAGACCTGAAAGAGGTTATCTTCGATCAGTATTGCGTCTGTCTTACCCCCATGGAAATATTTGCGCTGATCCCTCAGATTCGGGATTTCGGGATATATCGAAATTGCGCCATTAGTGAACTGGAATAGGCTCGTCAATGGATTAATAAAGACATTATTTCGGATCACAACATCACGACACGCCCCCGTCTCATACCAACCATTGCAGTCACCACACAACAAAATACAGCTCCCCGAAACGTGGTCAAAGAGATTCTCTTCGACCAGTGTTGGCTTAGGTGTGCTGAACAGAGCACCTCTAGCACGATTGTTAGCTACAGTATTGTGAGCAAAGGTAACACTAGGTGTCCACGTTAAATTCTCTATACCATACCCCTCTTCAATCTGCTCAGGCAAAGCCGACATGAACTCTATCTCAAATGATTTTGCGCCATGTGGTGTTGGCTTATCGAGCGCCTTAATCGACTTCACGACATTTATCCCTTCGGCAAGCTCCATCGTCTTAGGGTAGACGAACTGCACAGTGTCGCCCACTTCGCCCCATCTGAATCCCCACGCCTGAGGGTGCATATAGTTCGCAACGAGCTTTGTTGAGTCCTCACGCTTCATCACTCTGAGGTATGTGCCATGCACATTTATGGCGTCATCCATCATCGCCTCATAGTCACCATTGATCGAGATTATATCGCCTCGACAGCCCGAAAAGTGTGTTGCGTCGGCCTGAGTTGTGAAGTAGCGAGGGTCATTATCACCTCGTAGGTTGACATTAAAACCATCGAGATTGATGTTCTCAGACATCTGAGCTAGCAAGCCCATACCCTCTGCATAGTGCACCGTCACGTTGGTGATTGTTATATTCTTACTATCACCGATAAAGATACCAGGCGATGGTCGATAGTAGCTTCTCATCGCTAGCACGCTACCAATCTTAAGCGCTGGGTGCGACCACTTCACACGAATCGTATGGTCTACGATGTGCTCTGTCTTAGGATCATTATAAGGAATATCTGATGTGCGATACAATATGCGACGTGTCTTGCCATCGAAGGCGATACACGAGCTTATCGTATTCTCCCAACCATGCCCCTTATTTATAAACTTGTTATCACGAATCTCGTAGTCAACCCAAGGCGCAATCTCCAAGACAGTCTCGCCAGCCTCGTGGTCTATATCCAACACTCTTGATTGAGCGATGTGTGGTTGCGGAAAATCTATTGTAAAGTTGCGAAGCATCACACGCCCACAGCCAAATATCGACATTGGCAACATTCGCCCATGCATCAATAGCTCTGCTCCATTTCCCTCGATGGTGATACTTTCGACATTGTCGAGAGCGACACCCACCGATCTTGGGTTTGGCTGGTCGTGGTTCGAGATATAGTACTCTCTTTGTGTTGCTTGTTCTGGGTAAAAATTATAAACTCCCTGATCAAAAATAATTGTTGCAGGCCCGCCCGATTTTGCAATTCTGTCTACGATCTCAGCCATCACCTCCGAGGCATTTTGGTCGCTATTGGGCATCAAACCATAATCGGAGACCCTATACTCACGTTTGGCGCAAGCCACGCTCAAAAGCATAAGTGCTCCTAGTAGCAATTTTCTCATAAACTATTTATAATTTATTATTTACACGGTCACTGCAACAAATATAGCAAAAAAATCTTTTTAATGCAACTGCGGCTTGGAATAACGCAAAAAAATACTAATTTTGTAATTAAATACATGACTAAATATAGAATAAAGACCAAACAAATCAAACTATGAGAAGACTACTAATTTTATTAATCTGTATCTTGAGTTGCGGGACAATCTCCGCACAAAAAAAGGCGCAACAGAAGAGTGCGCAACAGCTCATTGAGCGTGTAACAAACGGAAAGAATCTGCCTATCGACCTCAAAATCGTTAGTGCCGACGACGACCAAACAATGTATAATTATCGAGTCGAGGATGGCCGCCTAAAGATAGAGGGTACATCATCTGTTGCTCTTGTTCGTGGTTTCTACGACTATGTAAAGAGTAACCACTACGGACTATACAGCTGGTCGGGCAGCAACATCGAGCTCCCTGCCGAGCTGAAGGATTGCCCTGAGAAGTATGTTGTCTCTCCAGTGAAGCACCACTACATGTCAAATGTGGTTGTGTTTGGCTACACAAAACCATATTGGGATTGGGAGCGCTGGCAAAAAGAGATTGACTGGATGGCACTTCACGGAATTGACATGCCACTTGCGCTAGTTGGTTATGAGTCTATCCTTGCTCGCACATGGAAAGAGTTTGGTCTGAGCGATGAACAGATCAACAACTACTTCGTAGGCCCTGCTCACCTACCTTGGATGAGAATGGGTAACGCAAGCGGTATTGATGGACCTCTCAATCCAGACTGGTACAACGGTCAAGTAGACCTACAACACAAGATCCTTAAGCGCATGCGCGAACTAGGCATGAAGCCTATCTGCCCAGGATTCCCTGGATTCGTACCAGAGGCGTTCGGTGAGATATACCCTGAGATCGACATCGTGAAGACGAGCTGGGCTGGTGCGTTCCACAACTGGATGATCTCGCCTGAGAACGAACTATTCTCGCAGATCGGAACTGAGTTCATCAAGCAGTGGGAGAAGGAGTTTGGCGAGTGCGAATACTACCTAGTTGATAGTTTCAACGAGATGGAGATTCCTTTCCCTCCAAAAGAGTCTAACGAGAGATATGAGCTTCTTGCATCGTATGGTGATAAGGTGTATAAGTCGATCAAAGCAGGAAATGCAGACGCTACATGGGTTATGCAGGGCTGGATGTTCGGTTATCAGCGCAACATCTGGGACTATAAGACTCTCGAAGCGTTGGTATCAGAGGTGCCAGACGACAAGATGATCCTTTTGGACTTGGCGGTCGACTACAACAAGCACTTCTGGCACTCAGAGGTTAACTGGGACTACTACAAAGGCTTCTACGGCAAGCAATGGGTATATAGCATCATCCCTAACATGGGAGGTAAGACAGGTATGACTGGTGTTTTGGAGTTCTACGCCAATGGTCAACTAGAGGCTCTGCGCTCTAAGAACAGAGGTAACCTAATCGCTATCGGTATGGCTCCAGAGGGTATCGAGAACAATGAGGTTGTCTATGAGCTATTTGCCGATGCGAGCTGGTCGGACAAGGAGATCGACCTACGTGAGTGGTTGAAGAACTACTCTATCAACCGCTATGGTGCGTGTCCTCCTCAGATTGAGAAGTACTGGGATCTACTCCTAAAGTCTGTGTATGGAACATTCACCGACCACCCACGCTACAACTGGCAATTCCGCCCAGGTTCAATCGCAAAGGGATCTATCAACGCTAGCGAGGAGTACTTCCAGGCTATCGAGGCGTTCCTAGCGGCGGCACCTGAGCTAAAGGACAGCCCGCTATACCTAGCCGATGTAGAGGAGCTTACGGCTCTATACCTTGGAGGTAAGATCGAGCAGTTGGTGCAGATCATCGAGTGGCTATACTCTCAGGGCAATGTTGCAGGAGCACAAAACCTTGAGCACAGCTTCGAGCACCTTATGCTAGGAATGGACGCTCTACTTGAGCAACACCCTAACCTCAAACTTAAGAACTGGACAGATTTTGCGGCAGCTCATGCCAAGACTCCTGAGCAGAAGACTCAATATGTCAACAACGCTAAGCGCCTAGTGACGATCTGGGGACCTCCGATCGACGACTACTCAGCACGTGTATGGTCGGGACTTATCCGCGACTACTACCTACCACGCTGGCAGCACTACTTCGCAAGCAAAGCGAGCGGCGAACCATTCAACTTCGCTAAGTGGGAGCAGGAGTGGGTTAACTCAACTAAGCCAATCTCTACTATCGAGCCAATCGGCGATGTTGTGGAGTACGCAAACAAACTTGTAGATTACGCTTCGTTCATCGATATGGCGCTTATCTCAGGTGGTCGCAAGCCAAACTTCCTAGCTGGTGTAGCTCTTGGCAACGATGGCGTTCAGAGAGCACAGTTCACAATCTCGGCTAAGGAGCTTGAGACAATCAAGGGTATCAGAATCGAGTCTAAGAACAAGGGGCTAAAGAGTAGAGGTTTCTCTCTTCAGGCAGATGGTGTAGATATTGCAGCTAGCAGCGAGGTTAAGTACTTCGACAACGACGAGCACTCAGCGACATATCTATTCACTGTGGGTAGCGATACTAAGGCGAACAACGGTGCAACGCTCACTATCGAGTTCGACAAGAAGAGCACCACGAAAGCTAATGTTGAGATCTATATCGTAAAATAGAGCACTTCATGAGCAGAACAAAAATCATTATGGGTCTAAGCAGTGTCGCACTTGTCGGCACTGCTTGCTCAGTTAAAGAGCAGCAACCTCAGGGGCCAACCAACATCCTATTTATAATGAGTGACGACCACTCATTTCAGACAATCAGTGCTTATGACACACGTCATATTGAGACTCCCAACATCGACAGAATAGCCAACGATGGAGCGAGATTTGTCAATGGATTTGTTGCCAACTCAATCTCTGGGCCTAGCCGTGCGTGCATGCTCACGGGTAAGCACAGCCACAAGAATGGCTACACAAGCAACGAGCGCTCGCACTTCGATGGCGATCAGCAGACATTCCCGAAGCTACTTCAAAAAGTGGGCTACGAGACAGCCGTAATCGGTAAGTGGCACCTCACGTCTGCGCCACAGGGCTTCGACTACTCAGATATACTCATCGGTCAGGGCGAGTACTACTCCCCTCGTTTCATTGTCAATGGCGACACTATCACTCGTGATGGCTACGCCACAAACGTGACTACCGACATAGCTCTGGATTGGTTCGAGAATAAGCGAGACAAGGACAAACCATTCTGCATGCTCCTGCACCACAAAGCGCCACACCGCTCATGGTTGCCTGATGTTGCTGACCTTGGTATGTTTGACGACAAGGTCTTTGAACTGCCATCAAACTTCCACGACGACTACCAAGGGCGTGAGGCTGCTGCTCTTCAAGAGATGAGTATCTCGGAGTGGATGGACCCTGCGCTCGATCTAAAGCTTGTTGATCCTGAGATCAAGTCTCGCTTTGCGCTCTCTACGACTCTTGGCATGTGGGATAGAATGCCTGCAGATCAGCGCAAAATCTGGGATGAGTACTACGCAAAGCGTCTAGCTGAGTACAAGGAGCTGAACCTTTCGGGTAAGGAGCTCACTGAGTGGAAATATCAGCAGTACATGAAGGACTACTGCACCATCATCGCAAACCTAGATCGCAATATTGGTCGTGTGCTTGACTACCTAGAGCAGCACGATATGCTAGATAACACACTGGTTGTCTACACTTCAGACCAAGGTTTCTATATGGGTGAGCACGGATGGTACGACAAGCGATTCATGTACGAGGAGTCGTTCCGCACACCACTAGTGGCACGCTTACCAGGAGGTAAGAAGGGCGATATCGTACAACTGTCTCAGAACATCGACTTCGCACCTACGTTCCTAGAGCTCGCTGGTGTTGAGATTCCTAGCGACATTCAAGGGGTTTCGCTTCTGCCTTTGCTAAAGGGTGAGGAGCCTGAGCAGTGGCGCAAGTCGCTCTACTATCACTTCTATGAATTCCCAGGCGAGCACGCTGTGAGACGACACTATGGAGTGAGAACAGATCGCTACAAGCTCATCCACTTCTACAACGACATAGACTCATGGGAGCTCTACGACCTAGAGACCGATCCGCAAGAGATGAACAACCTCTACGGCAAACCAGGGACAGAGGAGCTAACCAAAGAGCTTAAGCAGGAGCTCAAGGCTCTGCAAGTTCAGTACGATCAGCAGATGTAGTTCGGTATCAAACCACAAAAAAAAAGAGTTGGATTTCAGCAAGTGAGATCCAACTCTTTTTTTTGTGTAATGTGAGTTCGACAATTAAAATTGAACTCACGTTAATATACAAGCCCTACTTCCCTAGCAGCACCTCATCGATTGCGCTCTGTAGGTCGACCTTACTCATAGCACCTTGTGCCATCTGAGGCTCATCGTTCATAGGCACAAACAGCAGCGAGGGGATCGATCTGATGCCAAATACATCTGAAAGCTCCTGCTCCTTCTCGGTGTCGATCTTATAAATTATGACCTGATCTGCGTACTCCGCCGCCAACTCCTCTAGCACTGGCGCCACCGCCTTGCACGGTCCACACCACGAGGCGTAGAAGTCGATGAGGGCAGGCTTATCGCCCAAATACTCCCATTTTTCGGGATTTGTTTCGTAGTTTGCAACTCTCTTGAGGAACTCCTCTTTTGTTAGCTCTATTGTCTTCATATTTGT
>CAYJIY010000003.1:29399-38638 GCA_964370415.1 uncultured Alistipes sp. | reverse complement strand
TTAATTTTAAATTCAACTCTTACGTTTGATGCAACAAACATACAATTTAGTTTGGATAAGAGCAAAAAAATGGGCGCTAATTTAACTTTTGCGCTCCACCGCGAAGTATCGCCCACAAAAAAAGGGCAACAAGACTCTTGCGTCTGTTGCCCTCAATTATTGATACTCCCTCTATTTATTACTTGTGTAGAGGTACGATTTTGAATACGAACTCCTTGTCCTCAGCCATAACTCTGTACTCTTCGAGTGGCTCAGCACCCCAGCTATTCACGCTACCTAGCCCCATCTGCTCCAGCTCCACGTTGAGCGTCACAAAGTCATTTGGCACAAGCTCCTCTGAGTGTTTCTGTCCCATCTCGTAGCGGATCTCCTCTTCGTCGAGCTGCTTAACAGAGTAGTTTAGCGCCGATGCCGAGAACTCATCCTTAGAGACGATCATCAAACCACAACCGCTTGAATCTGTCTGCTTCCACCATCTCAAATCACTTCTTGTTCCGCTCTCCTGAGGGCGTACATACTGGTAGTAGTTATCCGCAACCGATTGCTCATATATTCCGATGTGCTCCGATAGTTTTCTGTCAGCGTAATTCTCAATCGGACCACGACCATAGTATGTAAAGGTATCGAAATGAGCAGGCATCTCGACACTCATACCAAATCGCATCATCATAGGCTGAGAACCCTCAACATCGAGTTTTTCGGATACTTCGATCGCACCAAATCTATCGATTCTATACTCCAGAGTGAGCTTCGAACCAACGGTTGGCATATCGTACTGAGCAGTAACCACCGCCATATCGCCAACATTCTCACCCTTTAGAGATGTAAGCTTAGGTTTCACATCACGCCACGCTTTGAGCTTGACGTTGTACTGCACACCCATATCATTGTCAGTTGTCGCACGCCAGAAGTTAGGCTTCAGTGCGCTTCCTGGCTCGATTAGCTCCATGTTCGCTGAACGATAGTAGACAATGTAACCACTACGACGGTCGAAATCAATATCGAAGTCATAGCCACGGATTAGGAGCTGGTGCCCATTATCGTTCACAACTGTTGGCGCTGGTGCGTGCTGCTCCTGCCCCACTGTAGTTCTGCTCTCTGTGTAGAAGTGACCATCATACGCCGAGACTTCCAACTGCTGATGCGCAATCTCCGAGCCTGCAGCAAGAAGTGGCTCGCTGCTCTTTAGGCGGTACTCCACATTGAGGAGGATCTCCTTTGATCTATCAACTTTGCTAAGATCATAACCTAATTTCACGACAGCCTTGCGCTGAGGTGCAACATTTAGCGTCTCAACAACACCCGACTGCACAACCTCACCATCTTGCAAAAGAGACCACACCATGCGGTAGTTGCTCAGGTTGCGGAAGAAGTTCTCGTTGTAGATCTCCACCTCGCCACGCTGTACAGATTTGAAAGTTGTCCATATAGATTGGTGGAAATAGCCAACCTCATAGGCGTGAGGGTTTAGCTTGCGATCGGGACTCACTACCCCATTGTTACAGAAGTTCTTATCGCTCCAGCAGTCGTAGCGGTTGAAATCGCCAGCATAGCCAAAGACTCTAACACCCTCGTCAGTAACGTGGAATGGCGACTGGTCCACAAAGTCCCAGATATATCCACCTTGATAGCTCGGATACTTACGAATAAGATCCCAATACTCCTTGAATCCACCCATCGAGTTACCCATTGCGTGGGCATACTCACACTGGATATATGGCTTCTTTGGGTTGTTGCTCACGTAGTGCTCAGAATCTTTGTAGTCACGATACATTGGAGCCATGATGTCTGAGCCCTCGCCATCGCGTGCCATCTCATACTGCACAGGGCGGCTCGGATCGCTCTTCTTGATCCACTCATAAGCGGCAAGGAAGTTCTCGCCCATACCAGCCTCGTTTCCTAGCGACCACACAATCACACTTGGGTTATTGCGGTTGCGCTCCACATTGCGAGCATTGCGCTCGATGTGCGCTTGCTTGTAGCTCGGATCCTTCGCTAGAGTCTTGTCACCATAGCCCATACCGTGCGACTCCACATTTGCCTCGGCTACAACATAGATTCCATATATATCACACAGCTCATACCACATCTCAGCATTTGGGTAGTGGCACGTGCGCACACTATTGATGTTGAGTTGCTTCATCAGCTGAATATCTTGAATCATTCTCTCCTTCGAGACGTAACCTCCCGTCACTGGGTCGATCTCGTGGCGGTTCACACCCTTAATAAGAACTGGCTGTCCATTGACTAGCAGCTGCGAGTTCTTGATCTCGACATTGCGGAAACCTACACGTTGTGACAGCGACTCGGTCGCCTTGCCTGAGCGATCCTTCACCGTTGCTACCAAAAGGTAGAGGTTAGGTGACTCTGCGCTCCACGGCTTGATCGATGGCACGCTGAACTTTACGCTCTTCTCGCTTGCTGATACGCTCTTCGAGTAGATCTCACGTCCGAGCGCCGTCTCGCCTTTGTCGTTAGGTGCGCCAAGCTCGAATAGTTCGTACTCGACAGTTGAGCCTGCGATGCTTCCGACTACTGTGTTATCGATCGACAAAGCACCACGCCCTCTATCGAGCGAGGCTGTGATCTGCATATCCTCGATTCGGTTCATATCACGTGCGTAGAGGTAGCTATCACGCATAACGCCCGTATAGCGGAAGAAGTCCTGATCCTCAAGATACGTTCCATCGCACCAACGATATACTTGGAAGGCGATAAGATTCTCGCCACTCTTGAGGTGTTTCGTTATATCGAACTCAGCACATAGTTTGCTATCCTCGCTATACCCCACAAATTCGCCATTCACCCAGAGGTAGAATGCCGATGCTACTGCTCCAAAGTTTGCAATCACATCTTTGCCCGACCAGCTCTCAGGGATCGTAATCACCCTGCGGTACGAGCCCACGTAGTTGCCCTCGACAGGGACATTCGGCGGAGCGACATTTGCTTGATTGCGCCATGGATAGCCCGTATTAATGTAGAGCGGATCGCCATAGCCATTGAGCTCCCACACCCCAGGCACAACCATATTGCCCCAGCCTGCGTCGTTGAAGTTTGGTTTGAAGAAGTCACGTGGCGCAGCCTCGGAGTTGGTCACAAAATCGAACTTCCAGTTGCCATTTAGGCTCACGTAGTCGCTCTTTTGTTGATCCATTGACAGTGCACTCTCCTTGTCGGGATATGCAACATAGCTACTCTTCATCGGCAGGCGGTTCACCTCATTGATGTTAGGGTCACGCCACTCATCATAGCTCTGAGCCATGAGACTCGAAGCAGAGAGCACAGTCACAACAGAGAGGGCAAGACCGCCAGCTCTTTGTGTAAGTTTACAAGTTTTCATTCTCTATTAAGTTAGTTTAGTTCTATGCGGATAATTAGTGCAAGATACAATTTTTTTTACAAACTAAAAATACCCTCATCACATTTTCTAGCATCAAACATGGCGAGATGGTGTTTTTATTAAAAGAATTTGTGAAATATTTTTTTTATACAATAAATCCATCTATTTTTGTCTACTTATAATACCCATGCAACTCTAGAGAATGAGACAATTAATACTCGCACTACCCCTTATATTGCTAACAACAATAGGACTAGCACAGAGCACATTCACGCTCAGCGGCACAATCAAAGACACTAAAGGCGACAAGGTTATCGGCGCTGTTATCCTCATCGAGGAGCTACAATCAAAGAGCGCAATCTCCGACGTTGACGGCAATTTCAAGACAAAACTCCCATCGGCAGAGTACAACGTCACAATATCATTCATCGGCTACAAGAGCCAAAAGCACCTGATCTCGCTAAAGAGTGACACCACCCTAAATATCGCACTCGAAGATGAGGCGTATCGAATGGACGATGTTGATATTTACAGCAGTAGATCCCACAGTCGCGTTAGGCAGTCGCAGATTGGCGCTGAGGTTATCCTCCTCTCCCAAATGTCGAAAGCGCCTGCTCTGTTCGGCGAGAGCGATATTATAAAAAATGTAACCTACCTACCTGGGGTTAAAGCGCAGGGCGATGGGCAGAGCGGATTTCAGGTTCGTGGCGGTAGCGCCTCACAAAACCTAATCCTACTCGATGAGAGCCCCGTCTACAACGCTGGGCACGTTCTGGGGATCTTCTCGGTATTTAACGACGATGCCCTCGCCTCAGCGACCCTCTACAAGGGGCTTGTTCCTGCTCAATATGGTGGTGGTGGCTCATCGATCTTCGACATCGAAACCAAGAGAGCAAACACGCTATATCGCTATGCAGGGAGTCTCGACGTAGGTCTACTCACCGCAAAGGCGCACATCGAAGGTCCCATCCTTAGCGACAAGCTGGGATTCTCGCTCTCGGCACGCCGTTCATACTTTGATCTATTTCTCAAAGCGACTGAAGATTACAAGGATAACATCCTAAATTTCTATGATCTGAACGCCAGCCTAAACTACAAAATCAACTCAAACAACATGTTGTGGCTCACCTTCTTCAGGGGGCAGGACAAGATGGGGCTCGACGATATGTTCGATATGGGGTGGGGAAACCGCAACTCAACACTGAACTGGTACCACCGCTACAACTACCACCTGACATCTAACACCTCGCTAATCTACTCAAACTACCTCTCAGACTACGGTATCGATTTTTCGGGCATAGAGACCACCCTGAGTGGTTTTATCAACACCTATTCGCTCAAACAGGCATTTATTCTTGACCTTCAAAAACATAAAATCACGTTTGGAGCACAGGGTTCATACCTCGACATAAAGTCGGCAGAGTGGCTAATCAGCAGCATCACAAGCAAGGAGCAGAGACAAGGCGCAGAGCTAGCCACATGGATAAACGATGAGTGGCAGGTGAATCCAAGGCTCTCAATCTCTGCGGGGCTACGTCTTGGTGTGTTCGCTGCACTTGGGGGCGCTCCATACTACACGCTGGATGCAGATCGCAAGATCGTTGACACATTCACACCAAGCAGTGGTGAGGTTGTCGAGAGCTACCTAAATATAGAGCCACGCCTGAGTGTGAACTACCTTCTGAGCCCGACTAGCAGCCTAAAGTTTGGATACGCAAAGTCATCGCAGAGCATCTACAACATACAGAACAGCTCCATGTCGATGCCCTTCACACGCTACACCATGGCGAGCAACAATCTCAAACCTTTGATCTCGCACCAAGTGTCGTTGGGCTACACCGCCATGAGCGAGGACACAAAGTATGAGTTCTCAGCGGAGGGTTACTACAAGCTAATCGACAACGTCTATGACTACATGGACGGCAAGGTCTTTAGCTCCGACATTGCGATCGAGACTATACTTTTAGGCGGTCAGGGGCGCTCCTATGGACTTGAGCTCCTAGCCAAGAAAAATATTGGCAAATTCACTGGTTGGGTGGGCTACACCCTATCGTGGACTCAGACTCAGATTGACGGCATCAACAACAACCTTTGGTACACCGCCAACAACGACATGCGCCACGATGTATCGGTGGTGGCGATGTACGAGCTGGGCTCTGCATGGAGAGCCTCGGCAACGTGGATCTACAACACGGGGCAGGCGCTCAGCGCACCTAGCGCAAAGTATGAGATCAACGGCACGCCATACTACCACTACGCCGAGCGCAATGGCTATCGTGCGCCTTCGTATCACCGCCTAGATGTGAGTTTCACGCACACAAAGCAGAAGAAGGGGTACACTCGTGAGTGGACATTCGGAGCCTATAACCTCTACAATAGATACAACCCATATATCATCTCCTATGAGGAGGATCCAGCATCACACACTGGCACAAAAACCACACAGTACTCGCTGTTTGGGATTCTGCCTTCGGTGACTTATGGTCTTAAATTTTAATATCCAAACGCAATGAAAATACTCTATATCATAGCACTCTCGGCGCTCATCTTCACGGGGTGCGAGAAGATAATCGAGATCGACTACCGATCTATGGAGCAAATGTACGTTATCGAGGGTTACACCACAGGGGCTGGGAGCTCCGTGAGGATAACTCGCACCTCCGACATGGATTCACCGCTCGACACCACAGCCATCACCACCGCCAATGTCCTAATCACCGATGCCGATGGTGTAATTCACACTCTTACCCCTAATGAGTTTGGATTTTACGAATCATCGAGCGCCAGTGCTAAGGATAACTTGGGGCGATTCTCAATCAGTGTCGAGATCGAAGATAAATTGTTTACCTCCTATGCCGATCTTATGCCCACGTCGGAGGCTCTACCCATCAAGATGGAGCTGATGAGTGTCCCAGGGCCTGCTCAGCCAATATTCATGCAGGTAGAGATCAAGGAGGACACAACCGCCGACAGATACTTTTTCTATACGATATTCCACAACCAAAACTCATACAAAAGCGGCATAGCCTACAAGCTCAAGGAGGACTCTCTGCCCCTGCTGTTCTCAACCGCAGTTGCTGGTTATATAGATGGAAAACCGCAACTCTTCGACGATGATGAGACCCCCCTCGTGGATCAGGATCAATTTATGGTCTCACTCAACGCCATCGACAAACGCACGTTCGACTACATCGAATCGCTATACTTGATCGACAACACCAACAGCAACCCTCTCGAAAACTTCACAGGTGGATGTTTGGGTTACTACACAGTCTTCAAATCCAATACACTATTCTACACCTTCGATCCCAAAGCGATCATCAAGGAGTAGAGAGAAGAGGAGGGTGGCTAATAAGTCCCCTCATCGCTTAGAGCGTGAATAGCAAGTCATGCTCTTCTGATTTTTGTCGTCAAAATCAGACTATATGCAGTGACTATTTGATTTTTTCCAATCATAATATGTATATTTGTGCTGATTCATCAAAAAAACAAATACATTAAAATAACAGAGAGTAATAATGAACAGAAAACAAATTATCGTTGCACTCACCGTTGTGGCTATCCTAGCAGCAGCAGTAATCACAATGGTGGTTTTGGTTAAGACAAAACCTCAGAGCAGAAAAGCTCCAAGTAAGAAGGTGGTAGTTGGAGTTAAGACAACGCCAGTACAACTTAATAACTACTCGTTGGAGGTTACATACCCAGGTCGAGTAACAGCTCGTGAGATTGTAACCCTGTCGTCAGAGGTGTCGGGACGACTAATCGCAGCCGATGTGCCGCTCAAAGTGGGACAGAGATTCCGCAAGGGCGATGTCATAGTAAGAATCTTTGACGAGGACGTTAAGGCGGCATACACAGCTCAGGTGAGCACGTTCTTGAATACGCTTGCTCACGCAATGCCAGATATTAAACTCGACCTTCCAGACGAGTACGACAAGTGGCAGAAGTTCTTCTCAGATATTGAGCTAGAGGGCGCACTCCCAAAACTACCGACAATCAATAGCGACAAGGAGAAGGTCTACCTAGCGGCTAAGAATATCCTCACATCGTACTACAATTTGGTTCAGGACCAGATCATCCTAAGTCGCTATGAGATTCGCGCGCCATTCAATGGCACATACACCTCAGTCGCTAAAGAGGTGGGCGGAGTAACTAGCACCAATGCCGAGGTGGCACGTATCACATCGACAGATATGCTCGAACTAGAGGTTGGTGAGCCACTCGAGGGGGCACAGATTCTATCCAAAGGAACTAAGGTCGATATTGTCAGCGATTCGGGCAAAAAGTACACTGGATCAATCGACCGTATCTCATCGTTTGTTAACCCAAACACACAAAGAGTCAATGTCTACATTCTATTCAACGAGCCAGGGCTAGATATTATCGCAGGGCAAGTTCTCTCGCTCACAATCCCATCTAAAGAGATCGTGGGGGTACAAGAGGTTATGCGCGAGGCGGTAGTCAGCGACACGTTGGTCTACCTTGTTCGTGATAACAAACTTCTCTCTAGACGCATAGATGTCGTGGCAAGCACACCTACGAAGAGCTACATTAGCGGTGTTGAGCTTGGCGACACGATCGTAAACGAGTCTTTGGTATCGCCACATGACGGTATGGATGTCAAGAAACTCAACATGAGCGGCAAGATCATAGATCCTGCCATCGGCTCTAAACCAGCTAGCAACAACTAAGAAAGCAGAAGAATGAAAAAATTGATATCACTATTTGTAAAGTACCCATTCTATGGCAAGATATTTATCTTCACGCTCATAGCTGCAGGTATCCTTACAATGACTAGTCTCAACAAGGCATCGTTCCCTGTTGTCGAGGCTCGCACAATCTCCGTTTCGGTCTCCTATCAAGGTGCGACACCTAAGGAGATGGAGGAGGGTGTTGTTACCCTGCTGGAGAACGCTATTCGAGGCGTTGTCGGCATCAAGGAGCACAGCTCCACATCGCAAGAGAACTCCGCAACATTGAGCATCACCATAGACTATGGTTATGACATAGACGAGGTGCTCTACGATGTAAAGAACGTTATTGACGGCATCTCGAACTTCCCACAGGGGGCAGAGCAGCCCGTAGTCTCGAAGGGAAGAACCACCACAATGGCGATGTTTGTGTCGCTAACCTCGAAGAGCGGCAACCTCATTGAACTTCAAGAGGAGGCGATACGCATCGAGGATGAGTGGAGAGCCTCAGGCGTAGTCTCGCAGATCACACAGTCGGGAATCCCGACTCGCCTTGAGATGTCTATCGAGGTCGATGAGCAGGCTCTCGAAGAGTATGGCATCACCCACGCCATGATCGGGCAGGCTATCAGCAACTACAACCTCGACCTCTATGGTGGTCTCATCAAGAGCCCTACCGAGCAGATGAAGATCAACATTCGCAACCGAAGTGTGAAGCCTGAGGATGTGGAGCAGATTGTGGTCCTAGCATCGGAGAGCGGAGCGCAGGTGAGAATCAAAGATATAGCTAACGTTAAGTATCAGTTTGAGGATGTCCCTAAGACCAGTTACCGAGATGGTGATCGCAACATCCTATTCATGATCTCGAACCTGCGTGAGGATGACCTACAACGCACGAGCGAGTATATCAACGGCTATATAGATGAGTACAACGAGATGAACGACAACATGGAGCTCTCTGCGGTTCGTGACTTCTTGGAGATCCTCTCTGGACAGCTCAGCATCCTCTACTCTAACGGTTTCATGGGGGTTCTGCTCGTGATCCTTACCCTATCGCTATTCCTAAACTTTAGGATTTCGCTGTGGGTTGCATGGGGTATTCCTGCCGCATTCCTCGGAATGTTTATTGTTGCCTACCTAGCGGGTATCAGTCTCAATATGATCTCGCTGTTTGGTATGATCCTCATCATTGGTATTCTGGTCGACGA
>CAYJIY010000003.1:0-29299 GCA_964370415.1 uncultured Alistipes sp. | reverse complement strand
TCAATATGATCTCGCTGTTTGGTATGATCCTCATCATTGGTATTCTGGTCGACGATGGTATTGTCATCGGAGAGAACATATACACCTTCTACGAGAAGGGCTATCCACCGCACATCGCTGCCATAAAGGGTACTTTGGATGTACTTCCTGCGGTTTTGGTGTCGGTAGCTACAACTATCGTAGCGTTCCTACCTCTACTATTCATCGAGGGTAGCCTCGAGATGATGTATGAGATGGCGATCGTTGTTATTGCGTGTCTTGTGTTCTCGGTGATCGAGGGTATGTTTGTACTCCCAGGACACCTTGCATCGAAAAAAGTACTCGCTCCAACCAACACAAAGAGCTGGTATGGCAAGGTGCGTGACTTCTTCGAGAAGATCATTCTATGGTGCTGCAACAAAGTCTATCTTCCATACTTGAGGTGGTCACTCAACAAGAAGGTGATCGTCGTTGCGATTGTTTCTGCGATCGTCATCATCACGATGGGTATGTCGATGGGAGGTCGCTTGCGTTTCACGTTCTTCCCACCAAACAACGAAGATAACTTCACGATTGACCTCGCTCTAAAGCCTGGAACATCGACCGAAGATGTCCTTGTGATTCTCGAAGATATGGAGTCTCAGATCAGATCTATCGACTCTACTCTCGCAGCAGAGTATGGCGAGGAGCTCTTCATCGAGCGCTATGTTAGACAGACTGGTAGTGCATTCTCAGGCTCGGAGAGCGGTGAGCACGCAGGTACAATTCGTGTATTCCTACGTAGATTGGACCAAAGTCAGGTAAGCTCCGACGTTGTGAAGAAGGCTCTAGCGGACAACATACGCCAGGTGCCGAGTGCCTACAAGTTTAGTATTGGAGCCAGCTCACGCTTTGGAGCACCTGTTTCGGTGAGTCTATTTAGTCGTGACAACGAGATGCTGCAAGGGGCAAGCGAGTCGCTTCAAGAGGAGCTGAACAAGCTCAGCGCACTATACAACATTCTCGACAACAACCAGCTGGGCTCTAACGAGATTCACCTAAAGCTCAACCCACTCGCCTACTCTTTGGGGCTCACACCTCAGACTATCATGACGCAGGTGCGTGCGGCGTTCTTCGGAACTCTGATTCAGAGAATACAGGAGGGACGCAACGAGATCTGGTTCTATGTTCGTTACCCTGAGTCTAACAGCAAAGATATTGGTGATTTGGAGAACCTCATCATCCGCACCCAAGATGGAGGACAGTACCCTCTGCACGAGTTGTGTGACTACACCATTGAGCGTGGTGTGACTAAGATCAACCACTTCAACGGACAGAAGGAGATTCGTGTTGAGGCGTTCATGCTCGACCCTAACGAGTCGGTACTTCCAGTGCTGGAGGATGTATCGAATAGAATCATGCCTGAGATCTTGGCGCAATACCCTGGCGTTACCTATATGTACCAAGGTCAGGTGAAGGATAGCAACGAGAACATGAACAAGATCGCAGTCTCGTTTGGTATCGCCTTCATGGTGATGATGCTCATCCTGATTATCTACTTCCGTTCGTTCATGCAGGGTATTCTCATCATGTCGATGGTGCCTATCTCGTTCATCGCAGCGATATGGGGACACATGATCGAGGGAGTTATCCTCTCAATGATGAGTATCTGGGGTATGGTTGCCCTATCGGGAACGATCATCAACAACGCCGTTGTATTTATGTCTCGCTACAACAACCTCGTTGTCGGGGGCTACACGGTGGTAGATGCGCTCGTTGAGACTGGACGCTCACGCTTCAGACCAATCATGCTCACATCCATCACAACGATTATGGGTCTATTCCCGCTAATCAACGAGACTAGTAGCGATGCAACATTCGTTAAGCCGATGGCGATCTCATTGGGATATGGTATCCTCATTGGTACGATCTTCATCCTGATGATCTTCCCAGCCCTTATCAAGAGTGCCAATAGCTTCTCGCTACTCAAGGCTAGATTGTTTGGTGATAAGGACGCAACGCCTGAGAGTGTTGAGAACGCTGTGATCGATGCAAAGGTCGAGAAACAAGTGGAGGAAGATTTGAAAGAAAACAATATAGATTTATTATAGAATATGAGACAACTAATAGCAATATGCCTATCTGCGATGGCTCTCATGCCCCTTAGTGCTTCGGCACAAGAGGGGCTGACGCTGAGCCAAGCCATTCAGATTGGTCTAGAGAATAACTTTAACATCAAAATTGCCACAAGCAATCTAGAGGCTGCTCAGGAGAACAACACATGGGGCGTGGCTGGAGGAATGCCCCTAATATCGATAAATGGTAGCGCCAACACAAACACCGACCTTAACGGCAACGCTGTCGATGTTTCAACGGCGAGCGTATCGGCAGATGTGAGCTGGACTCTATTCAAGGGTTTCAACATCAAGGCGACAAAATCACTTCTCGAGAGTGACGAGCAGATGGCCGAGGGCAATCAGATGATAAGTATCGAGAACACGATACAATCTATCATCACATCCTACTACTATGTACTTCTTCAGCAGGAGATGCTCAAGGTCAACAGAACTATCGTGGAGATCTCGGAGGATAGATTCGAGCGTGAGGAGTCACTCCGCAGTTCGGGTGCTAGCGGCACGTATGAGTATGTTCTCGCTCAGAGCAACCTGCTCAACGACAAGAGCACTCTAATGAATCAGGAGGTCACTGTGCGCGATGCTATCCGCAGTCTCAACCTACTGCTCTCTCTGCCTGCTCAGACGCAATGGATTCTCACCGAGAGTCTAGAGACTCCTAACGAGAGTTACTCGTTCGATTCGATGCTCGACAAGCTTCTCGATGACAACCGCACCCTGCAAAATCAGTATATCACCCTAAAGGCTAGAGACTACGAAATTCAGCAGAGCCGCTCGTCGCTCTACCCTACGATTGGACTCAACGCCTCGATTGCGACTGCCGACCCTAACTTCAACATCAGCAACAACAACTACATCCGCCCTCAGGTGGGTCTAACGTTCAGCTACTACCTCTTCAGCGGAGGCCCTACACGCCGAAATGTTGCTAAGATTAGACGTGAAACTGAGCAGCTAGCCACCGAGCAACTTACGCTTGAGCTGACTAATGAGCTAGCATCACAATTCGACGACTACAACGTCTATCGTGAACTTGTAGTGCTCAACAACCAGCAATTGGAGGTTGCGCAGACTCTGCTCTCAATATCTGAGGAGCGCTACTACGAGTACCGTTCTATCGATGCATTCGACCTGCGTGACATTCAGCTCTCGTATCTTCAGAGCGCAACAACACGCCTAAACTCGATATACAACCTAGTTGTGGCGAACACTCAACTGCTACGCCTCACGGGGGGATTGATCGACTACACCTCTACTAAGTAGAACCACAATAAACTAAAAAAAGGGATGATCCTCGTTTTGAAGCGAGATCATCCCTTTTATTTTGGCAGTGGTCAGGGGCTATTTCACGAAGCCGAACTTACCATTCTGATTTCTCCATGTGTGCTGTTGGGGGATAACCTCCCTTGTGCTCCAATGCTCGACAATTTTGCCGTGATCCACACGAAATAGGTCGTAGAGCGATGTTGCCGCTTTGGGGTCGTCAGCCGACACACCCTCGCCCACCACAAGCACGAAGTTGCCCTCTCCGAGAATCTTATGTATCTTGCGATAGTGAATAGCATTGCTCTCAAGCAGTGCACGAAGTGGCGCCTGCCCATCCTCCATATTGGGGCTGTGCTGCAAGAAGTTCTCACCATCGAAGAAGGAGTCCATTGCATCGAGCCTGCGCTCAATCACAACATCGCCAATGAATCGCTCCACGAAGAGCTTATTGTGCTCCGTCTTATCCGTATCACGCACCTCTCGCTCACCATCGGTCTGACTCCTACCGCTAGGGTTCTTCTCGCTGTGCATCTCGCAGATATTGTCCCAATGCTCCACGATCTGCCCATCCTCAAAGCGGAAGATGTCGAAGCCCACCTTTGGTCCAAAAAAGTTGTACTCGGTATGGGTGAACACATAATCACCATCGACGAATGCCCTCACGGTGTTCACCTTCGCAGGCTCGGGATATTGCGCCAACTGCGCCATCACCTCGCCGAAGCCCTCAAGGCCATCTGCAACGGCTAAATTGTGCTGAACATACTTCGTGGGGTTGATGTAGCGTGCAGGTTTTTGATCCTTTGTTTCGATACTTTTCAGAAGCTCCAAAACTTTTTGTCTTTGTATTTCCATAGTTTATAATTTATGATTACAAAGCCTCTGCAACATCCATACCATAGCGGACAAAAAAAAGGGGTGCTACCCTCTCGGATTGCACCCCTTTGTAGTGATCTATTTAACGCAAGTTTGATAATTGCGCCAATCTAAACTCACGTTATTTATTACGAATAGCCGCCTTCACACAACTCAACCAATATCGATAGGTGTGATACACTTTGAGTCGACCGACCAAGCGTTTTGACTCCCTAGCATACTGTGGCGTGAGGCAATCTATCGACTCGCCCCGATCGTCAACTATGCGCTCGACTACACCAACGACATCCTCGCGCATTGCCCACTCCTGAGTCTTGTGGACATTATCGCCCTGAAATATTAGCTTCGCTCCTTGGATCTCGACGAGTCGATGCAGTAGATAGCGCCCCTCAAATAAAAACAGAGCAATGCACCCAATGCTTAGCTCCACCCCTTGGGCAGGCATAAGCACAACGCTATGTCGCCCATTTAGCAGAGTTGGCTGCATACTCACACCCTTGACCAGAAGTGTCACCCTCTGCCCTGAGTCGAGTTGTTGGCGAATCGTCTCAAAGAAGATCTCATTGCTGATTATCTCTTTGCGTGGCTGTTTAGGCTCCATACACCTCTCTATAATTTACTTGTGCTGCATCGCCATTTGGTAGGCAGTAGAGCTCATACACAGCCGAAAGACCAATGATCTGCGATGAGAGACTGAGCATCTTCGCCGCCAATGGTTTACTGTATGCAAACATCGTAGGCAGCGATGGGTAGATAGCGCCGATAGCCTTAATTGCAGGCAAGCGGTTGATTTGGTTGGTCTGCCCACGCTCGATTCTAACAAGCGCCTTGACAGGGTGCATCTCGGCTTTGTAGCACGATGTTTTACCGCTCCAAGGCGATCCATACACCATCAAAACGCCATCTACAGCTCTTAGGATTGGGCTGTCATCGTTTAGTAGATACGCCCCCGGAATGCTCTCTATCCACATGCGTGAGTGGGTGCTCTTACCTCTGCCCGATTCGCCTAGGAACAACATTCCCCCACCATCTTTCACAACCGTAGAGGCGTGGATTGGGATTGCTCCAAACTCAATTGCCGCAAGCGAAAAGCCCGCCCACACAGCAAATTTGAGCATTGCGCTATTATCGCACTTGGCAATACGCACACTCTTAGAGCCCTGCTCATAACTCAGCATTGTGTAGTGGTTGTCGTATCTAAGTTCAAAGATGAAGGTCGAACCGCTCACCGAGAATATGTGGTCGGTCTGCTCAGCATTGAACGTGTAGAGGTGCTCTACATCTGCGAAATCGGACTTTTGAAGCTCACAATCTGTGATAACCTCAATGTCGGCTCCATGCGCTGACGAATCAGCTGCAAATGGGATGAAACCCTCGTTTTGAGCAAGCACATCGACACTCACACCACCCCTAACAACTAGCGACAAATCCGCTATATTATAGTAATTCTCTCTCTCAAAATTCATACTCACTGCGATATATTTATGACTCTGTCACACACTGAGAGCAGGCTCTCACGGTGCGATATTATTAAAACTGTTAGATCTCTCTGTTGGGTTAGATCCCGAAGAACAGAGAGTATATTATCCTCATTCTTGACATCGAGCGCCGAAGTCACCTCGTCCAAGAATAGCACCTTGGCATCACGATATAGTACTCGTGCCAGCCCTAAGCGTTGACGCTCGCCACCGCTAAGGTTATCCCCAGCCTCACCCATTGGAGTATTCAGTCCCAACGGCAGGGAGTCGAACCACTCCTTGAGCCCCACCTGCTCTAGCACCGCTAGTAGCTTTTGGTCGTCACGCTCACACCCCATCGCAACATTCTGCGCTAGGCTGCTACTGCTGATATAGACACTCTGCTCGGCATAGCCGACAATCTTATGCCACTGCGCTCGATTGCTTGGTTCTAGGCGCACGCCATCGATACTAACCGTACCTTTATCGGGGCTATACAGACCCAACAAAAGGCTAAAGAGCGTACTCTTGCCCGAACCCGAACTTCCTCTGAAGCCCACGACCTCGCCCTTGTTTATTGTCAGAGAGAGCTCCTCGAAAATTGGGTTCGACTCATCGTAGGCAAAACTTAGCCCCTCGATTCTTATCTCACGCTCAAAGCTCATTGGCTCGATCTCGCTGATGGATTGTCGCTTCGACGGTTGCATATTGCTCTTAATCTCCGCCACAACATCAATTACATGACCTGCGCTCTGGAGGTTATTCCAACTAAGGGAGATATTCAGCATCAGCGGCATCATTCTCGATGCCACAAAACCAAAGAGGATGAACATCGACACCGAGTTGCTGGTCTGATTAGTCACAAAGAGCATAATCATCAGCGCTATTGCCACGCACAACTGCAACAACAAAGATGGTAGTTGGGTATAGATACTATTAGTCACGCTATTCTTCGATATATCTTGTAGCCCCTTTTGGAACTCATCACGCACCACATCTTGCGCACCGTTGACCGTGATGCTAACGTAGCCTTTTAGGCTCTCTTGCACCACCCTAGCCTGCTTTTGGCGAATTTCGTAGCTTTCCTTACCCAGATTTTTCAATCTTCGGCGCACAAGGAGCAGGTAGATACTCAACAGAGGAACTATCGCCAGCGATAGCCACAACGATGCCATTGGAGCAGCAACAAGCACCACCCCAACCAGCAAAAGCGCTGTAAATATCTCTGATATAGCATTGATTATTGTACCGATCACGCCCACTGCGAAGGCGTTACACGCACCATTGATGTGAACCGAAAGTTCCGAGGAGTGGGATTTTTTGATATAGAGCAACCCACGTTGGTGATAGATATCATATATCGCAAACGAATAGTAGCGATACAGCGACATTAAGTAGCTAAATTTGAGCTTATTGATCCATATCGTCAAAAGACTCTTCAGGGGGAGCCACAACAAAAGACAAGCCCCAATGATTAGCCCAAACTCTGATAGCGAATCCAAATCAAAGTAGCGAAACAGTCGCCCTATGGTGGAGTCGCCCTGCACTGACGAGGGGTCTAAAAGGATGATGACCAGTGGTAGCAGTGATGCCAAACCCAGCAGGTCAAAGAGTCGCCCCAACAGACTCAGCGTAGTTACTACTATAAATTTTCTCCTAAATTGATGCGGTATTAATCGAAGTATTTCAACTATTTGCATAATCTCTTCAACTTACCCTTCACGTAATCCTTCATCTCAGGGATGAGGTACTCGCAATAGCTAATTGGAGCGAGATACGTGCAGTAGACTCGATGTAATTTTCTCTTAAATCTGAATACTCTCCACCCTGGCACCTTCACATCGAACGGTTTGCGGAATTGGAGAGTTATGTTCTCGATCGACAGGTCACCCGTGACCATATCGCTCTTTGTTGGTTGCGTTATAAATGGAGTATAACCCAACTTCTCTTGGCAGAATAGCTCGATGTTCTTAACATATAGCTCCAAGCCAAACTCCTTGATTTGAGCTCTCAAAAGCTCAAGATCCAACGTCTGGCGATTGTGGCTGAAGAAGACAACCCAATCACAGAGCTGGCGAATCGCCATATCCATGCAGCAAGTGTGGCGATAAAGATGTACAATCTGATACAGAGCCGCTACGTTCACAGGCATAGTTCTTATCTGGGTCTCGCCCACTGTGATGTATGATGGCTCGCTAGTCGAGAGCATCTGATGAAGGCGCTCCTCTATTCTAACATAGAGGTCCGCCTCACGTTTAAGACGAGCGTTTACATCTAGGAATGTTGTGTGATTCTCGATCCAAATATTCTTGAATAGAAACGCCGAATTTTTGTCGATACTCTGCTGTACTTGAGAGCCGATACTTCGAGCTAGTTCATCGCCTCTCTCCTTCTGTCCGAAGAGGTAGATGTCGACATCACCCCCCTCACGATGATAGGGCTGAGCGTAGAGCTGAGCCACAGATAGCCCCTTCATCAGCATCATATCCATACCATTTTGACTCATCAGAGCCGACAGCTCCTCCACACTCTTGCAGTAGTGCTTAAAGCGCATCTCTGCTTGAGTGAGATTCACATACCACTTCAAATTTATGGCAGACGATGGTCTATACTCCCTCGGAAGTTTCGACATCCCCTCATATGCGATAAACTTCACACCATGGCGAGTGGCGATAGCTAGCAGCTCTTGCCACTCAATATCGCCAATTCCCCAAAAGGGTTCGGTATTATCTGGAGTGCTACCCGTAATTGCCCACTTCAAGAGTGCAAGTAGCCTATTTGTATGAATATCTCCCATAAATTTTATAGATATTATTGAATCTCAAATTAGTAGTCAAAATGTTAAGTCACAACAAAATTCATTCGTAGTAGCACCACCCCCAGCGATTAATTCTCTGAAACGAGCTAATAGATGTTGTCACCTATAACTCTCTCACTCAGATGCAATAACCCGAAAGCGGGACTACGAATAATTCTCTAAATCGACACACCTCATAATTAGCAATACAAAGTGGTCTAGCTCTCAATCAAACCGTGTTTTTCTAGCATATTCACCCAAGCCTCAGCGTCAGTTCTAGCTAGTATATCATCGATACCGTACTTCTCCATAAGAGCGTTAGCTACATCATCGATCTGGAAACTTGGCTGCTCAAACTTGTTCCACAGCCAAAGTGCTGTGTCGTTCAATGCTACGACTTTTGTAGTCTCTAAGCCGTAAGTTCCTTGGAGCAATATAATGTTCTCACCAGCAACCTCAGTTACTGTATATGAATTATTTATCTTCATACTATAACAAATTAAGTAAATTTATTTCAATTATGCAAATAAGAGGGCTGTTGTTTCTCTACAACAGCCCTTAATCTTACTTGCAATTACCTATGTTAAAGAGCCTTAGCTTTACAACATTTAAAGTAATTTATTTATTGGACAGACTATTGTGCTACAGTCGGTTCCATTTTGTTTGCTAGGTCACCTGAAGTAACGAAGCTAACGCGGTTGAATACACCTGAGTTCCAGCTAGAGTATGTCTCCAATACGTCTACAGTCTTAGACATAACGTATACTGTCTCACCTGCAAGCTTGAATTCTACAGTAACAGTGATTGTGTTAACTGGCTCACCCAAAGTTGGAGAAGTAAAGATAGGAATTGTGAAGTAGTCATTCGCAGGAAGTGTGTTGCTACCTGTCAATACACGACCGAAATCCAATGTAGTTGAGATAGAGTTGCTAGACGTACCACCATTCAAAGACCAAACGTAAGTTGGCTCAACAGATCCAGAGTTTTCGTTCTGAACGAATTTCGCCATATCTAGGTATAGGCTTGAGTGGAAAACTTCACCATCAGCAGTCATAGAAGCTACAACCTGGTCTGTTTCAATATCGCCTGTCCAGATTGAGAATGGTGCAATGTTCACCATAAACATAGATGGAAGTGGGAAGAAGTTCAACGTCTTGCTAGTTGGGTCGTGTGGTGTTAGCGTAAGTGGGTAAGATACGAAAGGAAGCATCTTGCCATAAACGTCATCGATATTACCATCCATTGGATATGCAAATGTGTTGTGGTAAGGGAAGTTAACGTGTAGCTTAGTCGACTGAGGCATAGGCATAACTACATCTGTTCCATAAGGATAGATAGAGTAGAATGTAACCTCCTCGTTGCTAGCTGGAAGCTGACCGCGAAGCACTGTTGTGTAAGCGTCAGTACCTGTAACTGTTTTACCTTCTAGTTCGTAAACATCTGATTCGCCCATGATTACACCACCTGCGTAATCTAGTGCATCCCATCTGATACTTCCTGTTCCTGCGTCAATATTGATACGAGTATCAGTACCATCACCAGATGTTGCGCCAAATACATAATCAATCATTGCTCCCTCAGGAAACTGTGTTGTTTGGTCTGCGTCTTGGCAAGACATCATAGCCAATCCCATTACGGATAGAGTGAAAAGAATTTTTTTCATGATTTTGCTTTTTTCTTTTAAAGTTTAACAATAAGACTAGTAGTCATTACCTTGGCTAAAGCTCTTAACGTATGCGTTAATACCTTGTTGTGAGTTAGCAAAACCAACCTCAACTTCAAACTCGATCAATTCGATCGCTGGTGACAAATAATTTTTAAGTTCCATAATCTTCTTTCTTTGTTATACGATTAAACAATAATTTTTTGCATAAATATTAAATATGCGTTTAAAACTTTTAGGCCTAAAGTTTTTAGTTTGTAAAAACTCTCTTAAATACGATTTGTTCACAAGAGAGAGATCAAACCAATCATCTTCATCAGATGAACACGATTTTGTTTAGTATTAAACAACAAAAGTGAGCTCTTCAAAATTTGATTCCTTTCGATGTGTAAATATACCACATTTTTTTATAAACAAAACCCCAAATCAGGGTTAGTTGTCCCAATAAAGGGAAAGCATTGTATCATATTTGGGAATATCCCATATATTACCATTATATATTCATTATGCACGAGAAACCACTCATGGAGACTCGGCATAATGAATTTTTTATTTAGCTAAATCAACTTTGCTTAAATATTGATTAACTATCGATTTCACCTGCACTTGCCTGCATTCTCTCGCTTCGTCTAAAACTATTTGGAGAGCATCCATAGTGTTTGAAGAACAGGCGATAGAATGTGCTTCGTGAACTGAATCCACATTCGCTAATGATTGCATCGATCGAGTAGTTGTGATACCTCTGCAGGAGTTTGCGTGCATGGGTCATTCTCAGCTTCTCAATATACTGTCCGAGGGTCTCGCCACTGGAGCAAACACCCACCGAACGGCATAGGGTCTTTTCATTCACTTTCAGAGCCGATGATAGAGTTGTTCTATTCAAGTTTGGGCTCAAAAAAGTCTCATCCTTGTGAAGGTAACTTCCGAGCTTCTCAAAAACCATTTTAAACTCAATAAGTTCTTCTGCTGTGTAGTTTTGTTCTCTTAGAATAGTTTCCATAAGTCTCTTTATTATAAGTGTTAAACTCTACGCCATTTAGCAAGAGCGACATACCCTTGAACTTGCCATCGTTGTAGATGTTTTCAATTTCTGCTAAATATTTCTTCTCAAAAACATTGGCACGCACGACATAGATGGTCATGTCTGCAAATTGCCCTATAATTGTTGTATCTACCACCATATTTGAGATCGTTGTATCCAAAACAACATAGTCGTACTGCTGCTTCAGTAGCTCGATCAGTGCCGCAAAGCGTGCGCTCATCAACAGCTCTGTTGGATTGTGACTCACAGCACCTGCCCCTATCACATCGAGATTGGCATTGATACCACTCTGAGTGATTAGATCGTGCCACGACATAGACTCATCGCTTAGGTAGTCCACCACACCGTGACCAGTTGCGCCCATTCTCTGAGATAGAGTGCCCGCTCTGAGATCCATATCGACCACAACCACTCTCTTTGAACTCTGAGCCAACAGCGCCGCAACGTGTGAAGCGATGAATGTCTTACCTGAGTTATGGTTGAGCGATGTGACCATAAGCACTTTCTCGTTCGGGTTCTTCTGAGTTTGGAGAACTATATTTGTTCTGACCACTCGCAGCGACTCGGCTAGAGCAGTTGTGCTACTCTGATCTACAAGTATTGGCGTGCTCTTTTCGCTTTTCGATCTCGAATACATTGGCACCGAACCGAGGAACGGGATTCCCGCTTTCGAGAGAACATCACTCTTACCTTTGATCGTTTTGTCGAACAACACCAGCAGAGATATAAGTCCCATCGGCAGGATAAGTCCTATGATGAGCGCCAGGGTCATAGTTCGGCGTTTGTTTGGCGAGATCTGATAACCAGCTCCCATCACCGCATCGATCACACGCACTCTATCCTCAGTGAGTGACTGCGAGAGTGCATTCTCCTCACGCTTGTTGAGCAGGTAGAGGTATAGCGACTCTTTGATCTTTTGCTGACGCTCGATCGAGACGATATCCTTCTGATACTGCGGTACGGCACGAATCATACGAGAGGTGTTAGCCTTTTGGGTCTCAACATTCTTGAGCTTGATCTCCAAACCAACGATCATATTCTCGATAGTTCTGAGAATTGTCTGTCTTAGCGAACCTATAGAGTTGCTGAGCTCAACGACCACTGGATTTCGAGTGCTACCATTAATGAGTAGTTTCTCACGGCGCAAGATCATCTCGTTGCACTCGGCGATGAGCGTCTCCACGTTGTCTCCCACACCTACGCTACCTGGGATCAGACCCGATAGATCGTTGTTTGAGATCATGTAGTCACGCAGCTGAGTTGCTAGAGAGAGCTGATTGGCGATGTTTATATCCTCGGCATTGAACTCCGATGACGACTCCAAGTACATCTTCGATTCGGAGATCACGTCGGTGAGTTGGTTACGTCGCTTATAGTTTGCGATCTGCGAGTCCACGCCCCCAAGCTCCTGCTCGATGATGAAGAGTCGATCTTGAATAAAATTCTCGGTGTTGGCCGATATCGCCATCTTGTTGTCGATCACCTTCTGGTTGTAGACCTCGATAAGCTTAGTGAGGAAATCACCAGCACGCTTAGGCGAGCTATCCATCATCGCAACTCTCACGATCGTTGTTGTAGGATCAACGAACTCCAACGATAGACGCGAGTTGAACATTATAGCAACACTCTCGTCATTCTGCTTATCAACTACGATTGGCACCCCCTTCTCGAAAGTCGAGAAGTATAGCGTTGGGGTGATTACTAGCTGTCCAACTGGCGTTAGGACTGTGTCTCCTAGATTTACCGTCACCGATTTTGTATCTACCGTAGCGATATTGCTTGAGCTGAAGTTCGAGATCGAGACCTGTTTCTCTGAGAGCTTTGTCACCTCGAATGAGTAGATTGGTTGGCTATCCATCTTTGGGAACGACACTCTAATAGGTGTTGTGTTGTACATATCGAACTCACCAAACGCATCCACTCGTCGATAGAACAGACTCAGCTCCAAATCACGCACCACGTCGAGCGTAAGTGAGCGAGAACCCATAACAAATAGTTCGTTATTCATATTCGTACTATTTGATCCGAGGTTCACATTCTCGTTAGATGCCTTCCCCTCTACCCCCTTGCTACCATCCTCGATAAGCACCGTGATGCTGCGCATGAATAGAGTTGGAGTGCTCAGCGTATGAACATAAGCCAGCGACAAACACACAACCACCGATAGTAGAATCCAGTACCACCCTTTTATGATTCTTCTTATCAACTCTCCAATTATTGGGTTTGAGCCTTGTGGCGCGTCATTGTTATCTGTTAGAAAACTTCTATTATTCATATCAATTTTATTATTTATCTAAACACCCTATTGCGTTAGCAGCACTACTGCCGTTGCGAGAGAGAGCATTGAGGTCAAGAGGTAAGTGTAGGTTCTGAGCGAGCTTTCGATGCTGTTGCGTGATTGGCGTGTGCGAGCTTTGTTTGGCTCGACATAGACCACATCGCCCTGCTGGAGGTAGTAGGCTGGAGAGTTGAAAATATCCTTCGAACGCAAATCGATACGGTAGATTACTCTCTGTCCGTTCACCTCACGAATTACCATCACATCATTTCGCTTTGCAAGGATCGTGAGATCACCCGCCATCGCTATGGCTTGTAGAACTGTCACCGACTCCTTATTGATCGAGAAGTTACCTGGTCGACCAACCTCGCCTAGCACCGAGATGTCAAAGTTTAGGATGTTTACAATCACCACTGGGTCATTAATTAGATTCTCAGTGATGATAAGGCGCTTAACCTTCTCAGCGAGCTGAGTACAAGTTAGACCCTCAGCTTGAATAGCTCCTAGAATTGGAAAATCAATATATCCATCCGAATCAACAAAGTAACCTAGTGTCGTCTGATAAACCTGAGGTTTAAGTGACGTGGTTTGTGGCACAGTCATCGGAAGGTTGAACGGCTCGGATAGTTCGGGAGTACTACTGTTGACTACGATAGCGACACAATCGCCATTTCTAATCAGAGTTTTATGCGCATCCTTAATGCTTTCTCTCTTCTCCGTCTCGGCATCCTGCATATAGATCACCTTCTTCTGGGCACTACACGAGCTCATGATTATCACCATCAGAGCACACTTTAGTATAAACTTAATATTCATACGATTTTTATATTATTTTTTAATTACACTTAAAATTTTATCAATTACTACTCTTATATCCTCATCCGAGAGTGCCGCACCCGATGGCAGACACAATCCATTCGTGAATAGGGTCTCGGAGGTTCCATTCTCATAGCGTGGCGAACGCTTAAAGAGTGGCTGGAGGTGCATAGGCTTCCACAGTGGTCTCGACTCGATGTTGTGCGCAACCAGATGGAGTCTTATATCCTCAGGGGTTAGTCCACAAACCGTTGGGTCGATCAGAATACATGTGAGCCAAAAGTTTGAATCGAAATCAGCGCTTGGGTTCTGTTGAACCTCAATTCCCTCCACATTCTTGAACGCCTCGGTGTAGATCTCGTGGATACGTCTGCGACGCTCAACAAAACCGTCGAGTCCTCTCATCTGACCACGTCCGATTCCTGCACATATATTACTCATGCGGTAGTTGTAGCCCATCTTCTCGTGTTGGTAGTGCGCTTCGTTCTCACGAGCCTGTGTCGAAAAGAACATCGCACGTTGTGCCGCCTTTGCCGTTGGGCAAACTAGCGCTCCACCGCCCGATGTTGTGATGATCTTATTGCCATTGAAGCTCAAAACGCCATACTCACCAAATGTTCCGCATCGCTGCCCCTTATATGATGAACCCAGCGCCTCGGCCGAATCTTCAACAATTGGGATATTATATCTTTGAGCCACCTGTGCAATCTCATCCATCTTGGCAGGCATACCATATAGATCAACCACGACTATCGCCTTTGGAGCCACGCCCCTCTTCTCGATACGATCCTTGATTGCGATCTCTAGGAGTTCGGGATCCATGTTCCATGTGTCGGCTTCGCTATCCACAAATACGGGCGTTGCACCCTGATAGAGTATTGGGTTTGCCGATGCGATGAAGGTAAACGATTGGCATATCACCTCATCACCTCTCTCAATACCCAGATCAACCAGAGCCAGGTGCAGCGCCGCTGTTCCCGAACTCAGAGCAACCACGCTCTTCTCTTGCGAGAGATATGATTGAAGATCCGACTCAAAGCCATCAACATTTGGCCCTAGTGGCACAACCCAGTTTGTCGCAAATGCGCTCTCGATATACTCTGACTCATGCCCAGACATGTGAGCCAGAGACAACAAAATTTTACTCATAATTATATGTTTTTATCTCTTCATTTATTTCATCCTAGTTCTCGCCGTTGAATGCCTCCATAGTGGCACTTGTGCTTGAACTTATATCCTTGCGTTTGACTACTCGATTTATGGTCATCAGCACAATCTTAACATCGAGTCCAAAGCTCACATTGTCCACGTACCAAACATCGAGTTCAAATTTGCGAGTCCAACTAATTGCGTTGCGTCCGTTGACTTGTGCCCACCCCGACATTCCTGGTCGCACTGAGTGGCGACGCTTCTGCTCAGGGCTGTAAAGATCTAGGTAGCGCACCAGCAGTGGACGAGGCCCTATGAACGACATATCACCCATCAGCACATTGAATAGTTGTGGCAACTCATCCAGCGACAGAGAGCGCACCATAGAGCCAACACGTGTTAGGCGCTCTTCATCGCTGAGCAACTCGCCATTGGCACCACGCCTATCGTTCATAGTCTTGAACTTTATGATCCGAAAGATCTTGCCACCATATCCAGGGCGCTCTTGTCGAAACCAAACCCCTGCCCCCTCGTTTGCGAAGTGTAGCACCACAGCCACCACCAAAATCAGTGGCGAGAGCGCCAACAGGGCAATAAAAGAGAAGAGAAAGTCGAAACCCCTCTTAAAATATTTGCTATACATACTTACGATTAATTCAACGATTTGTACTCACTCAGAATCGCCTGCCACAGCTCCTTCTGATCGTAGCGATCAACGATCATCTCACGTGCGAGTTCGCTCATCGAGCGGCGCAATTGAGCATTGTGCATCATCTCGGCCATCGCATCACGAAGCGCCTCTGCGTTTTTGGGTGGAATTATAATCCCATTCTTGTTCTCAACGATGATCTCGTTACATCCATTTATATCTGTGACTATCGACGGTAGGTTCATCGCTCCAGCCTGCATCACAACATTTGGGAAGCCCTCTCGATAGCTTGGGAAGACCAAAACATCGGCAGCGAGTAGAAAACCTCGCACATCGTTCTGATAACCCAACATCTTCACACGCTTGTCGTGAAAGAGAAAGTGCTCGCTCGAAAGGTCAATAGGATCGAGCTCTCGCTCAAAGTCACCAACAACGAGGAGTCTTGCCCCCGTGGGTAGATCACGAAACGCTCTTGCAAGTTCGTTGATCCCTTTATCCTTCACCACACGCCCCACAAATATAAAGACCACCTCGTCATCCGACAGATCTAGTCTCTCTCTAATTTCTGAGCGACAATCTGTCAACGACTCAGGGTTGAAGTGCTCGGTGTCGATTCCGTTGGAGCTACCATTGAGCAAAACCTTCATCTTTCGTTGAGAGGCTAGTCGCTGCTCCGCCATAATATCACGCATCACGAATGAGTTGGGATAGACGTGCGTGGCACAAGCGTTAGTTAGTCGTTCGACAGCGTTTAGAATCATGCGTTTTGTGCCCGTTGCCTCCAGAAGCGGTAGACCCGCAATGGTGTGTAGCCTATGTGGCACTCCAGCTATCCGTGCGGCAAGCATTCCCAACAGACCCGCTTTGGGTGTGTGGGTGTGTACGATGTGGGGGCGATACTTACGCATCAGAGCTACAAGCGATATTAAAGCTTTGAGATCTTTCAGTGGCGTAATCTTGCGTGTCATCGGCACCCTCTCGCCCTGAATATCGCCCTGCTCATGGAGCATAGCCTCGAAGCAGTCACCATCTGAACTCACAGCTAGAACCTCGTAGTGCTCCTTCATGAATCGCAACTGCCCCTTAAGAAGTGTTTTCATGGAGGTTGGCACAGTTGTAATTCTCATCAATCTCTCCATAGCTCACTAAATATGTTTACCGTAGGTTCTCCTACAAAAATTCCTTATATATAAATTCAACATCACACCGAAAGGCAGTGCAAATAGTGTTGCCAGCTTGCGTGGCGACTCTCTCAAAAAGCGTCGATTTCCAGCGAAGATCGACGAAGAGACGTAGTGCACAGCATTTCTGAGCACCTCCTTAATCGATGAAGAGTACTTCATGCGCATCACTCTCTCGTGTGCAAATCCCTTTGGATTCTTGATGTACTGTCTAAATATATTTTTAGACGAGCCATCGGGCATATACTCCACAACGCAGTAGACATCATTAGAGCAGAGATACTCAAACTCGGTGCTGATGAGCATGTAGAGATAACCCAGTGGAACAAATCTCTCGTCGGCATACTCAGGATATGGAGCGAATTGACGCACAACATCGGTTCTGAGCACAAACTTCAGATCACCAACAACGCCATATCTGCCCTTTATCTCATCATAGCTGCACGAGTCAACCCCCTCAGGGAATGATGTTCCCACAACCGATCCATCTTTGTAGATATCCAAGCCGATCATTCCAGCATAGAGATCCGAGCCGCACTTGCGCCAACGGCTAACGATCTTCTCAACGGCATCGTCTGGCATAAAGTCGTCAGAGTCGATACAGACGTTGAGCTCCGTTTGAATATTTGCGTAGGCAGTGTTGTGCCCCGTGTGCATTCCGCCGTTATCCTTGTAGTAGTATTCGATCTCGATCTTATTCTCAAGGATCCACTGCCCAACTATCTGTTTTGTGTTGTCGGTCGATCCATCGTCGACTATCATCCAGACAAAATCTTGCGATGTTTGTCTACAGAGACTCTCGTAGCACTGATGTAGGCAGTATGCTCGATTATATGTTGTTGTAAAAACTGTTAAACTCTTCATAGTATTTTAGGTTAATACATTACCGTAATAGTTGCAAATCTCACTCGCCACGCACTTAGCATCGTAGTCACTACCCACGAGCGAGAACTCTTGGTCGTCTGATCGATGAAGCTTCATTAGCTCTTCGGCCCAGCGCTCTGGCGATGCCTTGAGCGATAGTTTAGTGAGCATCGGCGTGAGCATCACATCGTCTGTTATGACATCCGAGATTAGCGTTGGCAGCCCTGCCGCCTGCGCCTCAACCAGAGTCACGGGGAAGCCCTCCCACAGAGATGGGAAGACCATCGCATCGGCAACACGCATCAAAACATTAACATCGCGCCTTGTTCCGAGGAATCGCACCCTATCGCTAAGCCCCATGCGCTCCACTTGGTTCTCCATCTGTATCATCAACTCCCCAGAGCCGACCAACAGAAGTATCGCATTGTCGCATATGTGAGTGAAGCGCTCAAAGATCTCAAGCAGAAACTTGTGGTTCTTAGCCTCGTTGAATCGACCAACGTGCAGAATGATTCTCTCGTTGCCAAGGCCTAGACTATCCATCAGCGACTTTATCTGATCGTTCGTAATCTCGAACTTCGACAGATCCACAGGGTTATTCACCACATGGAAATCACTCCCCCTACCAAACAACCACTCCCCCGATTGGGTTGAGCACGCTAGCTTCAGATCGGCGCTCTTGCGCAGTGGACGCTGGAGTAGAGATCGCAGCGCTCCTTTAATTCCGCTACCCGTTGCTGTGCTGTGGCTATGAACGATAGTTGTCATACCCAGACGACGAGCAATCGGCAGGAACAGCGAGGCTGTGCTTCGGATGTGGGTGTGGATGATTCTATAATCACGATTCTGCTCTAGCAGCTCACGCCACGCCTTGACATACTGCAAGTGGTTGCTCACCGTGTAGCGAGGCACTCTGAGTATTCGCCCCCCGAGCGAGAGAATCTCTCGATCAAAGACACACTCCTTGTCGGTATGTACAACGAAGTCGAATTGGAATTGTGAGCGATCAACCTCACGATAGATATTCATAATCATGACCTCAGCACCACCGAGGTTCATCTGTCCGAAAACGTGTAAAACTCTTATCATAGGTCGCGATTTTTAAGGTCTCAGGTTTTACCCCAAGAGAATGTTATAGACAAATGTAAATGAGTAAAATGCAATAAGCGCATAGCCTATTTTTTGTTGTTGATCGGGCCAAAAGCGCTCTTTAATAAAGGGATAGATCAGCACCAGTGGCATCAACGCCCACGAGGGAGCTGCAAATCTATTGGAGAACATCGCCCTGATAACCAAGATCCAAAAGCTATTGGAGAGCAGGTAGATACAAAAGAGCCAGACATAGAATCGATCCGTGTAGGCTCGTTTGAATATGAAGTACGCACCCACGATAACTGGCAGGGCGCTGTACGCCACAAAGTCCCAACGGAAGATACCAAACTGCGCCATATCGCCATCGGTGGCATCCATATACCCCTCAACTCTATCACCACCCAGCCCCGAACTATCGAACATAGCGCCGATCGAGCCGCCCATCGCAAGCGATGCAGCAATTGAGCCGATCCATGCGAGCAGATATAACTTCGGATTTCGAACGACCCATGCCGCAATACCTGCAACGATGAGTAGTATGGCTGAGTTGTGCATGTAGTAGCCTAGCACCGCAGCAGGGATCATAACCATCATCTTGCCTCGATAGGCGAACGCCACCAGCAGGAACGAATACGCCAAGCCAGCTCGCATAGCGTTCACTGCATGGGTCATAAAACCAAACATGCACATGATAACAAGCAGTGGTATATAGTAGTAGATACCAAATATCTTGCGTGTCGCTACGAAGTTCGCTCCGAAGTATAGGGTGGCACAATAGAGGAAGAACATGTGAACCGAGACTCCGCTCTGGGCAAAAAATCGCATCGGATAGTAGAACGCCAGCTCATCGACCTGCTTACCTTGAAGCACATACATCGACGATGCCATGTCTCGATAAGCCTTTGCGTAGTTACCCGTATCCCCGAAGTAGTACCCCGACACTGGTCTCAGACCGATATAGAGAGTTAGGATCAGAAGTATAACGACCCCCACGTTGCAGTAAGCTCTGACCGTGTCTCGCTCAAACATTCTACCTGAGAGCGATTGCAGCACTGCCAACACAACGAGTGTTAGGATAATATAGTTGAATATTGGGGTGTATAGTTCTAACGGAATAAATTCAATCATAAGTTATTGATTTTTTCGCTCTAGCTATACCTTCTGACGCTTCAAAAATGTTTGACGCATCCACAGATATAGTTTTGTTGGTAGTAACTGACGGATTTTTTTTCGTAGTCGCTTCTGTGGCGAGATCCACGAGCCGTCGTAGTGGTGTATCGTGTAGGTGTTACGTGTGAGGTTGACCTTCATGGTGAGCATACTCTTTGGACATAGGTAGTCCGTTGGGTAGAGCTTGACCATATTGTTTAGGAACTGATACTTATCGTTTGGCTCAAAGCCATACTCCTTTAGCATGTTTGTGATGACACTCACCACCGTAATTGGCTCTGGTGTGCCGTCCTCTCTGATGTAGGGGCGATCTTTGTAGTAGTCGTAGATCATCTGCACCCAGACTCCCCCTTTTTCGCTACCCATGACACCCGCTTGGATCATCACCCCTGCCTCGAATCCCGAAAAAGCTGGAGCATCCAGCAGATCGTCCATCGAGCGTATTACCTCAGAGTCGGTATCGAGGTAGAGACCTCCATACTCCAATAGCGCCACGAATCGCACATAGTCGGCAACGAATGCGTACTTCTTACAGTCATACGCTTGGCGTGTCCACACCGATGAGTCGATATCGAAGTTATCTTCGTTCCACTCTATGATTTCGTAATCGGGGAGATATTTTCGCCATGACTCGATGCACATCTCAATGAGTTTGCTCTTTGGTCCACGTCCAAACCAGCAGTAGTGAATAATTTTTGGTATCATACTATTTTTCTCTAATTACACTTGAATGTATCCGATAATGCCCATTAGTTGGCATCCATCATCTTATATATATGCTCAATGACCGACTCATTACCAAAGTCGCCTTTGCGGCAGTTAGCAATCAGGCTCTGTTGAAGCTGAGTGTCATCTATGAGCCTCTTTATACCCTGAGCGGCTCCTTGAATATCCATCGGAACGATCACACCATCGACACCGTCACAGAGTTGGCTCGCCGAGGTTGCATAGGCAGTAATTACAGCGGGTTTCAAGAGCATCTGCGCCTCACGCACTGTGACAGCCTTGCCCTCATAGCGAGATGGCTGAACATAGATATCGCACTGCTTCATGTATGGGTATGGGTTTGTTCTCTTGCCCAGGATTATGAAGTGATCCTGCATGCTGCACTCCTTGATCGCCCTCTCTATTGTGGCCCTGTCGCCATAGCCGATAGCGTACCACTTAACGCCAACCCCCATCTTCACCAATTCGGCACATATTCGCACCGCATTGTCAAATGCCTTAGCGTGGCAGAAGCGCCCAACGGTGAGTAGTTTGACATCGCCCTCCATCTTCACGGAGCACTCTTGCTGGGCTTGGCTCTTCACAAATTGCGAGGAGAGGATATTCTCTAGTTGAACTATCTTGGGTTCGAGTGACGGAAAGAGCGACAGGAATCCATGTTTAACCTCCTCGGAGATCGCAACGATGTAGTCATAAGCGCCCCATGCTCGTATCTCAGCCTTGGCGTTGAGCTTCACGGTCGAGTAGTCGGTGTGTATCCACGCTGCACGGCGGCGAGCTTTGACTCTGTCTCTGACGATGTTGTGTGGCGTGATGAAGCTTATCGCTAGGTCATAGACCTTGTCTGAGATGTTGGGCAGAAGTGGCGTTGTAAGATCGGCAACACATTGGAATATTGAGATGTCGGTTGCATCACGTCTCACAGATCGAGTCTTGAGTTTAGCGAGCACCCTTGCCGCTGCGATCGAGAAGTACCCCTCTTTCACAATCTCTAGGATTGGGCGAGTGAGTGTTGTGTAGGCATCAACTTGTGGCATGAGATTAACCGATGGGTTAATATACTGCATTAGCTCGCCACTGTGGCGGTATATAAATAGGTCAACCTCGTATTTAGAGTAATCAATCGCATCTAAAAGCCCCAACAAAGATCTCTCAACGCCCCCAAGTTCCATATACTGTATAGCTACAAATATTGTCTTTTTCATGGGCTTATCCATTTATTAATTTACAGAATTTGGTGTGTTCCCATCGCTGAGATTGATATTGGTTCGGGTTCAGCAATAGAGCTTGTGAAGTCACTTCGTTTTGGTTCACTATCGAGTCTCTCGTACTCCGAGTTTTGACTCTTATACTCAGGCACTATACCCTTCATTTTTGTGACTACCTCAACCGACTCACCCTCCATCGCCACCTCGCAGAGGCTCTTGATCTGAGATGCTACCTGCTCGTAGTCGTACTCTCTGACACGTGCTCTAAAGATCTTCATGTTTGGTGTTGGCAGTGTGTTCTCCTTCTGAGCGAGGAGCTCTTCAAAGAGCTTTTCACCTGGACGAAGCCCCGTGTAGACGATCTCTATATCACGCCCCACTTGGAGACCCGCAAGCTCGATCATACGCTTTGCTAGATCGACAATCTTGACTGGCGTCCCCATATCAAAGACAAATATCTCGTTGCCCTCACCCATAGTTGCCGCCTCCAGAACTAGGCTACACGCCTCTGGGATTGTCATGAAGTATCTGATGATTTCGGGGTGTGTCACCGTGATTGGCCCCCCGTTTTCGAGCTGTTGTCTAAAGTATGGAATCACCGAGCCGTTGCTACCGAGCACATTACCAAAGCGTGTGGTGATGAACTTCGTATGGCCACGATGCGCTCCAAGGCTTATCGCGCGACTCAGACTCTGAACATAGATCTCAGCTAGGCGCTTCGAGGCTCCCATCACGTTGGTTGGGTTGACCGCCTTATCGGTTGAGACCATAACGAAACGCTCAACATCGTAGCGCACAGCCAAATCAGAGAGTATCATAGTCCCCATCACGTTGTTAATTATCGCCTCGCATGGGTTTCGCTCCATCATCGGCACATGCTTATACGCTGCGGCGTGGAATATGACTTGTGGCATGTACGTCTGCATCACTTGATCTACCCTGCTGAACTTGCTCACATTTCCGATCTCCGTCTCAATATCAACACACGGGAAGCTCTTTTGCAGCTCCATATTAATAGTGTGCATCGGAGTCTCTGCGCAATCGAAAAGTACGAGTTTCTTAATCTTGAAGCAGCACAGCTGGCGACATATCTCACTACCGATAGAACCTGCAGCACCTGTCACCATTATAACCTTACCTTCGAGCGAAGAGGCGATCTGCTCCATGTCGAGCTTTATCTCCTCACGACCCAGTAGGTCCTCGATTCTCACCTGCGGTAGGCTCGTGAAGGTAGCCTTGCCATCAACAACTTCGTTGAATGGTGGCAGAAGCAACATCTTGACTTTAGCCTTCTCACAGAAACGAACCAAGCGCTCCTTCTCATCCTTGAGATCGGAGCTACCAGCAAACAGGATGCTTGTCACACCACGTATCTCTATAAGATTGTCGAAGCTCTCCTGATCCTTAACCGAGAAGACCGTGCTACCCGATATTCTCATCGATTTCTCGTTGCCGATCTTCAGATAGCCATCCACTTTGTAGGACTGCAACTTATCGAAGATTGTATCCACAGCCGAGAGCTCGTGTCTGCTACCTAAGTATATAAGCATCTTCTCTCTTCGTGTGCTCTCTAGCTTTGTGAGGTGTTTGTACACAAAGATCGTAAAGACACGGAACGACACCTGCAAGAAGAAGGTGAGCATCACATCGAGCACAACGCACAGTGACAGCACATATGGCGAGAAGTCGGTCAAGACATAGACCGTAGCATATCCCAAACTCTTGATTAGCGCTACTCCCACAAAGCGGCCAACCTCCGTCATCGACGTGTGGCGCACAACCCCTATGTGTGATTTGAAAAGCAGTGCCCCCAAGGCGCTAAACGCAAGCGTTGATGCCAGCAGAGCCAACAACATATATAACGAGACCTCAACATTGAGTCTATATGAGACAAATAGCAACGAGACAGCAGTAACAAAGCCCGAAATCACCTTATCTACAAAGAATATAATCCAATGATTTACATATCTAGAGCAGAGCCTAGATATGTGTAATGATAATACACCCATAACTACCTATAGTATTTAATTACAATCAATTTTTTCGAGAATCGTTGGGCTAACGTAAGCCGTGGCTACGCTCACTACGTTGTCAATCTTAACCAACACTCTGCGATCTCTCTTTATTCTAACTACGTGGCCTTCCACGCCCTGAAAAACTCCCTCAGTCACTTTTACATAGTCACCCGTTTTGATCTTTAGATCCTCTTGGGGCAGATACATCAGATCGTCGTGCATAGTCTTCGACACAGCCATGAACTGCTCCATCTGTTTGATGGGCACCACAAGATTTTGATTTGTTGTTCTGTCCAACATAAAGAAGAAAGGGACATAACAGCCACTATGACTCCCCATAGATCTCAGGGTGGTAAATGATGAGTAGGCAAATATAAGGTTCTTTATGGCGGGTTCATCCACATGGGATTTTGTTCCGTCGTTGTTTGTCACAACCCTGCGAGACATGGGGATAAAACTATCTACACCCATATTATCTAATACAGCCTTCAACTTTAGCTCGCGTCCAAAAGGGACACGCAATGCATACCACGACATTTCCATAAATCAACTTTTTTTTTAACTTCAACTAAGTACATAGTGGGAGGACTCCCCTCATTTTGTTTCAGGGATAAACCGTTTAAAAAAACGGGCAAAAACAGGCATTACCGCACTATCCAGTAGCAGTAGAAACCTTAAAAATATGTCTAAAAGTAGTGTTCCGTTGTAAAAATCACTATTGATTGTAGATAATAATTTTTAAAAAAAAATAAAATAACCAATAGCAACTAAAAGTATAAAATGATAATCGATATGTGTAAATTTTACATAAAATATCAATGTAATCCCATATTTTCACAACATAACTCCCTAAAGAGTGTAATACAAAGATACAACTTAAATCTAAACTTGCAAGTAAAATTGTACTACAATATCGCTACTAATCAGGAAGTAAGGCATAATTGACGCACAAATATAGGACGTAAAGACGCTAATAATCAACATGTTACAATCCCAAATTTGTGACGCAAAATTATCACAAATTTGGGACAACTTTTTTACAATTTTTATCATTTACTTTCGATTTTTAATAAAACTTCACTAAAAATGGTGAAAAATCTGCAAGCCAATTCGGCGTATTCATCAACAAATCTCAACAAAACAAAGGCTTTTATCAACAAAACCAAATACACATAGAGATGTATCAATAATATATTTAAATAAAGTCCAAATTTTAATCAACAAACACCCATAAATAGCACATTAAACTATATTTTTTAAATATCGAGTCCAAATAGAGTGAAATTTTGTAATTACGAAAAAAAATACGATCTTTGAGACACTATATTTATGATATTTAAAATCACCTAAAATAAGACAAACAATCAAATTAAAACTATGAGAGGAAAAAAATTACTTTTATCCATCTTCTGCACAGCCACTCTGGCTCTGCTATCAAGCTGTAGCTCGACACCTGAGCCAAAACAGATCTCTATCAACCCAACCCCACATTCACTTGAGATTATTAGCCAACAGAGAATCTCTCTGGAGCATGGCTTCAAACTCGTGGACTCTGCCGACATCTTCGCTGAAGATATACCTTATGTAAATGGCGACGGCACAGCACTACCCCTATCTGTGCAATTCGGCGAGCAGGTAGCCTCGCAAAACGGGGTGAAGCCCATAGCCGAGGCGTACTCTCTAAAGATCACACCTGAGGGTGTTCAGATCAGAGCATTCGATCAGCGAGGAGCATACTACGGCGTGCAGTCTCTACTTCAACTCATCGACTCGAAGTCGTTGCCTGAGGTTAGCGTCAATGATTTCCCTGACATCCCCTACCGAGGAGTTGTCGAGGGCTTCTACGGCACACCTTGGAGCCACGAGGTGCGCATGTCGCTAATCGACTTCTATGGCGACTACAAGCTCAACTCATATCTATATGGTCCAAAGGACGACCCATATCACTCGTCTCCTAAGTGGCGCGAGCCATACCCTGAGAAGGAGGCACAGCAGATCAAGGAGCTAGTCGAGATCTCGAACAAGAACTACGTAGACTTCGTGTGGGCGATTCACCCAGGTAAGGATATCAAGTGGACAGAGAGCGACTACCAGAAGCTTCTCGCAAAGTTCGAGGGGATGTACGACATTGGCGTTCGCTCGTTTGCGCTCTTCTTCGATGATATTGAGGGTATCGGAACTCGTGCCGACAAGCAAGCGGAGCTTCTCAACCGCCTACAAAAGGAGTTTGTTGTCCCTAAGGGCGATGTGAAACCTCTTATCATGTGTCCTACGGACTATACACTCCTATGGGCTGATCCATCAGAGACGGGATACCTCTCAACGCTTGGCGACACGCTCGATCCATCGATCCACATCATGTGGACGGGCGATGCGATTTGCTGCGACATCACCGACGGCACTCTTGAGTGGGTGAACTCTCGCATTAATCGTCCAACGTTCATCTGGTGGAACTACCCTGTGACTGACTACGTGAAGCACATCATCCTCCAGGGTCCTGTCTATGGCAACACACAACTCACCACGAAGGATCAGATGGCTGGATTCGTGAGCAACCCTATGGAGAATGGCGAAGCATCGAAACTTGCGCTATACAGCGTTGCCGACTACACTTGGAATGTCGAAGGATATGAGGCTCTCGATAGCTGGGAGCGTGGCATCGAGCTACTAATGCCTGAGGCTAAGGAGGCTTACCGCACGTTCGCTATCCACTCTGCCGACACTGAGACGGGCTATCGTCGCGATGAGTCGTGGGAGACAACGACATTCACAATCGATGACTACACGCAGGAGCAGTATGACGCACTATACGAGGAGTTCCAGCGCATCAAAACAGCGCCAAACACCATCAAGACAACGGCTGAGAACAAACTCCTAGTCAAGGAGCTAATGCCTTGGTTGGCACAGTTCGAGTTGTTGGGTCAGAGAGGTATCACAACCCTAGATCTAATCAAACTTCACGAGCAGGGCGAGAACTCAGAGTTCTGGGATCTGTATCGTGCATCGACAATGAGCGATGAGCAACTTGCAGCCTACAAGGCTAACCGCTCGGGAACATTGAAGCTTACCCCATTCATTAATAGTGCACGTCAAGACCTAGCGATCGACTTCTACAGCTCGCTTAGCGGTCGTCCGATCTACGCTACTAAGCCTATCGCATCGTTTGCCAACGCTGAGACTGAGCTTGGAAACCTTATGCTCGACAACAACTCTAACACCTACTATCACTCGGCACAGGCACAGAGCGCAGGTTCATGGGTTGGAGTAGATCTGGGTGAGCCTACTGAGATTTCACATATATATATTGAGCAGGGACGCAACAACGTTGATGATGTTGACTACTTCGATAGCGCACGCCTTGAGATCTCATCTGACGGCACAACGTGGACTACGCTGCTCGACAACCTTAAGAAGGCGTATATCGTGGAGTGGAGTGGCGAGCCTGTTACTGCTCAATATGTGCGTATCGTTCGTCTTGACGACTCTCAGCGTAAGAACTGGATGGCAGTTCGTCGTTTCCTTGTGAACCCAACGGCTTCGGAGCCTTCGTTTACAACTAACATCGCACAACTTCAAGGTCGCCCAATCGAGACAATCGGAAACTCGGTGACGATGAAGCCAGTGCTAGAGGTTGTGAGCGTCAAGCCAGGCGAATACTTCGGTATCGACATGCCACTAATCACAGCGCTAGCGGGTGTTGAGGCAGATCTTGGCAACGAGGCAGCAATGGTTGAGTACTCGGACGATGGTAAGACGTGGAGCAAGCAGGCAAAATCTGCAAAGCATATCCGCTACACGAATCGCACAGACAAGCCAGTGAGTGTGAAGATCAACAAACTCTCGATCCTCACAGCTTCGAGCTCAGACGCAGAGCTAAGCAAGGCGATCGACGAGGATATTGCTACAGCATACCAAATCACGGAGTCGGCAACATTCGCAATCCCTCAGGGAGCGAAGGAGGTTATCATCCTCAGCGATGCCGACCAGAAAGGTAGCGCAACGATCTCGATCGACTCTAACAGCGTACCACTTACAGTGTCGCTCCTAGCGCTTACGCTCGATGAGAACGCAACCACAATAACCATCAGCGGTGATGTGGCGATCTCGGAGGTGATATTCAAATAGGAATAGACTTTAAAGTAAAAAATCCCAACTCAGCATAGAGTTGGGATTTTTTTATTTTACAACGACTTCAGATAGCGAGCCAGCCCCTCACGTATGGAGGTAAGCCCAAACTTTGAGAGATCGATCTGATCTACCGCAACAAACTCCAGATGCGCCACATCGTCATTGGCGCTCATCCCCTCAAAATTATCGACCCTGCACTCGAAGAACATATCGAGGGTGTGAACATCAAAATCGCTATATGTATAGATGTTCGGGTGCGAAAACAGGTAGTTAACCTCCGCAACCACTACCCCACACTCCTCCTCTACCTCACGCATCACGCACTGCTCGGCAGTCTCATAGCTATCGACAAAACCACCAGGAAGATCCAAGCTCCCCTTGGCTGGCTCGTGGGCACGTGTCGACACCAATATTTCGCCCTCAGTATTGCGAATTATAGCGACCACCGCCGCCGATGGGTTAAAGTAGTAGACAAAGCCACACTGGGCGCATCTCTTCGATTTTATGTTGTTATCTACGAATCTCCCTGCGCACTTTGGGCAGTGAACAAACGACTCTAGGGGTTCACATCTCTGCATATCGATTAATTTTTCTCTTCACAAAAGTAGAAAAAACATAGTAATGAGCAATAGTTCACATCAAGAATATTGCCTTAACTAATGGTATGAACTCTTTACGACAAGGCTGTCAGCACCTCAAAAACGTAATTTATGTTTTATTGTGTTTCGTCAAGCCCACATTAAGTCAAAAAAAGGTGATGTCCCAATGGAACATCACCTTTATATGTTAACCGCTACTTAGAGCAACCAATTGAATAGGTAGCCCAGCGCTATGA
>CAYJIY010000002.1:70961-132820 GCA_964370415.1 uncultured Alistipes sp. | reverse complement strand
AATAATCGCTACACCTTTAAGTACAACACTATCACTTTTAGTCATATTCGTATATTAACGTGAGTTCGATAATTGCGCCAATCTAAACTCGCTGTTTTAATGTATATTATGGTTGGCGCAATTATCAACCACACGTTAGCTTTGTTTTAAAACAAAGCAGATATTTACAATCTCCCCTAAATCCCCTCTTTGAAAAGAGGGAACTTAAGTCGCAGTTTTCCCAAAACCGCTCCTCAGAGGTGTGCAAGTTCGATTTTAATTATCGAACTCACGTTATATGATTACAATCTCAAACGACTCACAAAAGAGTCATAATATACAAATATATTATACTGTTTATAAAATAACAAGAGTAAAACTAAATGTATCACACAGATAAGACAACAAAAAAGGTGCAGCCCCACAAAAGGAGGCTGCACCTTGCTCAAAAAATGTATAGGAGACTTAGAACCCTACAACATCACTATCGCTGTTCATCAGCAGTTGATACTTGATGAATCCACCGCTTCTCGATGAGTACTTAGTGTAGATTGCCGTTAGATCTCCAGTTGTAGCATTGGCAGGGACGTTTCTTAGTGCGAAGTTTGCATAACCACTCACACGAGTGATGTATGTTCCTCCCGTTGCCTCCTGTCCATATGGAATCTCAGCACCATTAGTAAACGAGAACAGAGACGAACCATAGAACTTGTCGCCATCGTAGCTATACGCCCACGTAGGCTCTCCCTCATAGTTGCGATCTGTGTAGATATCTACACCATCTATATTCTGAATCTCTAAGTAGCTAGGATAAGGAGTCTCATCCCACGTTGTGTGAATACTCTCAATATCCTCGAAGCGTACCAAGCGCCCCAGAGCTTTGTCCGTTAGTGCAGTCTTATAGTTCGAGGCATTTACAACCAGCGTATCCGAAGCCGAAAGCCCCTCCATATCACCCTTAAAGATGTGCTTATCGATCACAACACGATCCTCTAGGTTGGAGTTAGCGTAACCCTCAGCCACCTCGTAGCTCGATGGTGGCAAACCAATGCTCAGCATGTAGCGATAAGAACCGATGACCAAGCCCTTCGCTTTCACAAATACTCTCTGTCCTGGGTGGTAGTAGACGTAGTTGCTCACGTGTAGGCGCAACTCTATCGCCTCGTCCGAGACCTCATCGTAGATGTAGAGCGATTTGTAGACGTTACCCGAACGGTCGCTAGAGATCACACGTCCCGTAACAACAATATCGTCATTAACATAGTAGGTCTTCGCAAGACTCGAGGATCCGCTACCGTACTCATCATAAAATAGCTGCTTGAAGTCACCAATAGAGACAATCTGCCCCTCGAAATCAGCCGCTGTCCACACCTTTTCAGGTGCAGGATTATCGAAATTGTTGTAACACCCCGTAGCCACACCAAGTGTAGCCACTACGAGCACCAACTTTGATATTATACTCTTCATAATAGTGTATCTATTTTTAGAATCTATAGTAAATATTCAGGTAATATGTCGTACCTAGCAGGTAGAAGTACTTAGAACCAAACGGCTCGTAGCTAATCTCACCCGTTGCCGAGTTCTCAACATCTAACAGACGCAACTGCTCGTAACCTCCCGTGCGGATATTTTGGTTGTTTAGCATGTTGCTCACGCTGAAGTTTAGACCCAACATCGATGTGCGTGTAAGGTACCAATTCTTACCAACGCTTGCACCAAGAGTATATGCTCCATCCTTACCCAACAGCTGCTCCTGAGCACGCATCGCAAGGATCGCCTCCTCAGGCATTGAAGGTGTGATGACATCGTCTGTACGATAGAGCGGACTCATCGAGAGGTAGAGGTCGTTGTAGAAGTTGAAATCTAGTGAAACGTAGAGGTTGTTATCGCTTCTATACGATAGACCTGCGTTGATCGCCGTCTGAGGTGTGCTCTCCACGTAGAAGTCCTTCCAGTAGATCTTACCCTGCGAGACAGTCTCGCCGCTATTGTCCTGCACCTGAACATAGTTGGCATTCGAAGCGTACTTATATGTACCCCAGCTCACTGCCGTGTTAAACGAAAGGTTGCTAGTGAGTGGTATGCTCGCGGCAAACTCCAAACCGTAGTGCTCCTTATCGATTCCGCTCATCGCAAAGTTCGTGTACGAAGATTGAACATCATCGTAGTAGGACATCAGGCGAGATTGGTCTTGGATATATGTGTAGTATCCCGACAGTCGAGCCGTGATGCCTGCGTAGTTCAAACTATATGATAGGTCGGCACTGCGAACCTTCTCAGTCTCGATACCAGGCGTAGCCGAGTTACGTGTTCTAGGCGAGATAAACGCCGACTGGAACTCAGGTGCATCCTCGCTGAAGAGTGTGCTAAACTCAAACTTGTGAGCGCCACCAAGCTGGTATGCGAAATTAGTCTTGATCTTATATGTAAGGTAGTTCTGCTTCTGCGAATCACCCTTTGAATTCTCTGGGAAGAGACCCTTTTTCCATAGACCCTCACGCCAAAGAGTTGTGTGGCCTAACTCGCCGCCCAGATCCATGCTAAAGGCACCAACGCTGAGCTCATACTTAGCCCATGCACGTGCATTCATCACGTGAGCGTAGTAATCGTAGCCGTACTTATCGCCTTCGCGCGCCACTGGAGCGTGTCCATAGAGGTAGTAGTAGTCCAAATTATTCTGAGAAGCTACAACGCCTGGGAAATCTCTCTCTGCGAATTTATCCACATCGACCCAGTAGTCTCCACCCATAAGATCCTTGACCATAGAGTAGTACTCCGTAGCGTTGCGTCTGAAGTTTACACCCGCCGTGAGCGATGAGTTAGCGTCGAACGCATGCTCGATATTCGCCATGAAGTTGAAGTCCAGCTGATCGGCATGGCGCTCCTCGATCATGTAGTTTGCACGATGCCCTGCACCATAGGTCTCAGGCTCCTGAATACCGTTATAGTTCACGTTATACATCGCATCGAAGTCGATGTGGCGAGTCTGATCTACATTATAGAACCAGTTGTCATACGCCACAGCCGCCTTATCAGGGTTGTTGCGATAGAGCTGATACGAAGGCAAGTAGCGATAGTAATCAGGACGTGGGTCCATACCACTAAACCACGTTAGAGCCGAGTAGCCGTTCTTTCCAAATCGGAATGAAGAGGCAGCGTTGAGCTCCGTTCTATCCGAGATGTCGAAGCGATAGTTTAGCATTGCGATTGGCTCGTGGTTATTTCTGATACGTGTATTGCGCATCTCGCCATCCTGCCATCCCCAGTTAGGGTTATAATAGTTGGTTCCAGCCAGATCGTATGCCTCTTGAGTCGATGCCTGCTGAGCACCCCTTTGTGTCGGAGCTCCCATGAACGTTAGCGATAGGCGATGAAGACCCATGCGCTTCTCGATTGCAGCAAAGTAGCCATAAGTATTGTAGTAGACCCCGTCAACGTAGCTGTTATCGCCCTGACGTGTCGACAACGAAAAGGCGTATGCCCACCCATTATCACGATAGCCCGAAGAGTAGGTAACCATAGCTCTAAAGCGATACATAGCGCTAGAGTTCACCAAACTTGTGCTCCACCCCTTGCGCATCTGCGATGGGAGGGTGTTGATGTTTGTCACACCACCGATACCTCCTAGCCCCACATCGCCTGATTTTAGACCCGTTGTGATCTCTTGGTTGCGCACAGCATCATTAAGACCACTCCACAGCGACCAAGGCGAATAACCCGTGATGGCATCATTGAACTGAATACCATTGAGATATACATCCTGATATCTTGAGTCGTAACCCCTCACATTGAAGCGCATCTCGCTGAATTCATAAGCGGCAATGCGATTAAAGACATCACGTGAAGATGACAGAGATGTCGGCAGAGCTTGTGCATCATCACCCGACTCGTTGTCATACTCCGCAAAGATTGCATCGTCAACAACGCTCTCTGCTACTGTGGGGATCATTATCGCCACATTGACTGCCTGAAGCATATCGGTAACTCGAACTCGCAGAGTCAGAGTCTCAAAATCTTGAGCCGTATAGGTTAAGTCATACTCACCAGCGGCAAGCCCAACAATCGTGTAGTCACCAGCCTCACTAGTGCGAGTTGTCAGCTCAGTGCCCTCAACAGAGATCTCTACACCTGCGATAGGTGTACGTCCCTCACGAGAGACCACCTTACCCTCAATTCCTCCCATTTGAGCATACGCCCCAAGCGAGAACACAGAGAGAAGGATACTTAGTAGAATTCTGTAATTCATATCATTAAGTTTAGTTTATTTTCCAATATTTATATACACTGGCAAGTGGTCGCTGAAACCACCCTGAAAGTTATTGCCCACGAACGTGCGCTTTGGATAGCCCCTGAACGAACCTTCGTCGAGGATCATATAGCGACGCTTGAATATCGAGCCATAGAACTTCGATTTATCAGCCTTTTGCAGCTCCAACTCACCCGTAGAACCAGTGGCTAGATTCTCCGACACGACAATATTGTCGAACAAATTCCACTTATCACGATACGCTAGTGTGCCATATCCAGCACGGTGGATCTCGAAGAATGGGTTGAAAAGATCGCCCTGCTCCAACTCGTCAATATCGCCTTGAGCCTGAAGCGCCTCAATCATACTCTTATCTGTTGGATCGTCATTAAAGTCGCCCATCATCACGATCTTAGTCGCAGGGTTAGCCCTCAGAACAGAGTCGGCAATGCCTCTCATTTGAGTTGCAGAGGCTACACGCAAAAACTCCGACTTTGCCTGACCGCCACTTCTCGACGACCAGTGCACCACCATAAAGAAGAATGGCTCGCCCTCGATCTTGCCCCACGCTGTGAGGATATCACGAGTCTTAAAGTCGGGAATCGAAGGGATGATAGTTCTCACCGCCTCGCTACCCTCCAACTCAAACTGATCGGGACGATAGAGCAGTGCCACATCCACTCCACGACGCTCTGGAGAGTCGTAGTGTACGATTCTATACGATGCTGGCGCAATCTTTGGCATCGCCACTATATCCTCCAGCACATTGCGATTCTCAACCTCGCAGACCCCTATCACAGCAGGGTAATCCTTATCGATAGCCGCAACATCGAAAATCACACGCTCGATGTTGCCTAGTTTCTTGTAGTACTTGCTACTATTCCACTTCTTAGCGCTATGTGGCGTGAACTCCTCATCGTTGACCGAAGGGTCATTGATTGTATCGAAGAGGTTCTCCACATTGTAGAACAGCACCTTGTATGGCTTTGCGGCAAAACCAGCCACAATGCCTGCAAGCAGTATCAATGTTACAAAAACTGTCTTTTTCATACTTATTATTTTAGAGTCGATATTACAATCCCCAAGCCGACGGATTATCCTGCCCCTTAACAGTGGCTGCAATATCTTGGTTTAGGTGTGTGAAAAATCTAAAGCCCGTGAGCTGTTCAATCTCACTCACCGATGTGATAACCTCACGAGGTGGCGCAATAACTCCATAGCTGCGATGCTCTACCCAGAAACCGATAGAGATCAACTCATCAGCTCCAAGCTCCGATATTGCTTTGCCCGTATCACCCGACTTCGAGCGCAGGAGCACACGATAGTAGTGCGTTGGGATAGGCACACGCTTGCCTGCATCGTCATAGGTAAAGTCGTTCATGTGGTCGAAGTGCACGCCCGTAACCACATATAGAGTGTCAGCACAGCGTCTATCGCTATTGTGATCCTCCAACAAACGCCACATATCTTGATTCAAGCGGTTGAACTGAGGGGTCATATTCGAGTAGTAGAAGGTCTGGGCATTAGTCAGATAATTCGCCGTTCTATCGCCCGAAGGGAGCTGGTGTCCTCTGTCCCAGTTGCCCTCATACGAGCCTTTAAGATTCGGTTGATACTGCGTAGCGATACTTGGATCATACTCCCAGTCGTCTGTTCTGCTCTGTCCACCGAGGTAGATATTATGCATAGGATATGCAACCCACAAGGCGATAAATTTCTCCTTGTCGTAGCACATCGAGTAGTTGCGATACTGCTTTGAGTTTATATCTGTGAAGTGGCTAACGTACTGATACGCTGGATCTGCAACATAGGCAGGAAGCTCCGCCCATGCACGCTTCTCGTTTGGATCTACGGGTCCAACACCGCCACCTGAGCCTGCTGCCTGCGTAAATTCACAAACGAAAGAGTCTGCACCATTAAAGGTGAAGCGCACCTTCGCTGTGCGAGCCTCTGTGCTGCTATTTGCTGTGTAGTAGAGGTACTCGATGTTAAAATCACTCTCGATCACACCGCTTTTAGTCGTTGCGTTTTGAGCAAACTTACACCACTCCGAACCCTCGAAGACCTCTGCGGTCCACTGGGTGCCAGGCGCACCGCCTATGCGTAGAGTCATGTTACCAGCGCTATTGCTAACCTCTGGCGAAGTGGTCCACTCCACGGTACTAGGCACAGAGTCGCTGTCACCACCACAAGAGCTCATCGCTCCCGCAAGCAAAATCACAGCAACTGCCGCAAACCATCTAAGGTGTTTATTATTAAATATTTGCATATATTAAATTGTATTTCACACGCTACCTGCCAACACATCACACCCTTTCGGGCAAATTGACATATTTAGCCACTAAACTCTCGCAGAGAACCTAAGCCCACTGCGAGAGTCTATATAAGCGTGCTTTGAGGTGGTCTTACTCGGCGTAAGTCACCTTGATTGCAGTTATCTTTGTCGTTGCTGAGAATGACAAACCTAGGCTTGTTGCATCTCCTGTCCAGATGCCATCAGTAAGCGTACCTTGAGCAGCATCAGTAAGCGAGATGTTAGCTGGCTTATCTGCAACAACCTCTACTTTGATGATATTAGCTCCGCTGATTGTAGCCGTAGCGCCTTTGTATGCACGAACTTCAGATACTTCACCAGAAATCCACAGACGAGTTGGAGTTGATCCATTTGTAAAGTCAATTGTGATAGGGTCGCTCACAACCTGTGGTACTGTCTCAGAGTGTCCATAAGCGCCTGTACCTACTGATGCAGGCTTCTGAGGTGCCGTTAGGTCGAACGTTACCACTGGTGCAGTTCCCTCGACTGTCACTGGAACATCAACACTGTTACCACCCTCGATTGCGATAGTGAGTGTCGCAGAGATTGACAATGCCTCAGTGTTTGCATTAGCTGTAAGAGTAACAACATTACCGCTAACGGTTGCCGTACCTGCTGATGCAGGTGTAACAGTCGCCGTGATTGCATTCGAACCTTGGTTTGATACTATTGCTGTAATATCCTGAGAACCTCCATCCTTTGCAAAGAGAAGAGATGTTGGATTTACGCTCTCGATGAATGGCTCTGTGCTATCAAATGCAGTAACATCATCGCCATTACGAGGCAATAGTTGCCCCTTAGAGCTATACTCCGATGCGATACCAGTGATATCACCCTCAACAGCCATATACTGTCTATTGACAAAATCCACAGCATCCTTATCGATATAGACAGAGAACTCTGTACCTGCCGAAACTAGCGTGTTAGTCTTATTGCTAGAGCCATTAGTCCAAACACCTGCCTCAGTAGGAGATGCCCCCTTGATAGTTACTAGCATACCTGTGTAGGCTGCTGAAACTAGGTCGCTAGCTGAGATTACGATTGGATTAACAGTCGCCGTGCCAATCTTCTTGACATCTTGCTCCCACACAATTCCCTCAACCTGCTTAAGACCATTGTATTCGCCAATTTTAGCTACGTTAGCTACTAGCGTAACCTCCACTTTATCACCAACCGCATACTCAATATCGTTAAATCCAGTTGTGTTGCGAAGTGCGATAGCGTTTCCTGGCTCAGTTGCCCCCTCTGTCTGAAGATATAGGTTACCAAACGATAGGTTATCGAGGTAGTTGCCAGCTGGTTTTGCAGCCGTCACAACCGCTGTAAGGATTCTGTTGTTTGTCTCATCAACGAAATCACCCTTTGTCATAGCCACGATATCAGTAACTGTGATTGCTGTTGCTACAGATGCCATCGCCACGAATGTCTTTGGCTCGCCATAGATCGTTGCGTCAGCGTCAGTAGCATACGCACGGAACGCATACTGAGTATCTGCTGTAAGTCCGCTAACTGCAACCTCCCAAGGAGTTGCAACCGCCGATGCAGCTGCCTTTGTAGCTGTTGACCAGTCAATATCACCCACTACGCCTGTTGAGAACTCTACGTACTCAACACCAACCTCTGTGTAAGATGCCGCCTCAACGCTGATCGAACCACCAAGTGTTGCCGATGTAGCAGTAATAGCCGAAGCATCAGCCGTAGTCACAACTGGAGTCACCACTGTGCTTCCGTCGCTAAACTTAACGTCATCGACACGATATGTGTTCGACTTACCAGTGTAGCGAAGTGCAATATACACCTTCTCTGCATCTGCAAATTCAGTTCCTGCAAGATCCACTGTCGCAACATTCCAGATATTCTTCTCAGAACCAGCTGCGTAAGAGATGTCTGAAAGAGTAGTCCAAGTCGCTGCATCACGAGCGTTCTCGTTTGTAGCTGTAGTCGACGCTACGATCTCTAGTTTCGATGCATCCTCAGTGAGGTAGTAGATAGCACGGTTTACCGACACGACCTTCGATCCTGCTGCCTTAACATTCACAGGAGCCATCACAGCATAAGCCACAACTTGGCTAAGTGTAGAGTTGAAAGGTGCCGATTGGATATACTTATCATCGTTATACACGCCAGTTTTCCAACCCATGTTAGCGTTATCAGGATATGCTGGGTCATTAGAGAAGAATGTCCAGTTGTCAGATGTATAGATTGCGTTTCCAGATGTCACAGTCGAGAAATTATCGCTAAACGATGTTGCTACCGCTGCCGTTGGAAGAGTCACTGCAGGAAGATCTGCCGCCTGCTCTGGTGTGAGCTCAGCGCCCGAACCACCAGCGTAAAGCTTGAAGTCATCGAAGCGAATGCTCTGACCCGAACCACCAGTGTAACCAATGAAACGGAACGTAAGCTTCGTCGAGCCGAAGTCAGCAGGAAGAGCGAACTCCGATGTTACGTTGTACCAGTCCGAACCAGCAGCCTTAGCCGTTGTCGAGATTGGTGCATCGTACCACTTAGCACCGTCTGGGCTCACCTGAAGCTTGAAAGTAGTGTTTGTAACCTCTGCAAATTCTGCCGATGATACTGTTGTGGCAACTGTGTTAAGCGCCACGAACTTAAATGTAAAGTTAGTCTCAGAGGCAACCTCCACACCATTAATCATGAAGTATGCCGAAGAGTTTAGATAGACATAAGGTGCACCTGAGATACCGTCACCCTCTGCTGGATCATACACCGTACCAGAGTTACGCACACTTGCGCTCTGACCCGTGTACATGCCTGCTGTTGTGTTGTCCCAACCCGTGAAGTCATTAACCCAAGGCCAGTACTCACCATCCTTTGAAACATCTGTTCCGACTGTCTCCGAGTAGATTGTCTCAGTAGGGATCGGATCATTGCCCTTGCGCATGATCGCAACCTCCTCTTTCATCACAGTTCCACCCGTTGGGTTAGTTATTCTCACAGTGAGTGTAGTAGATGTTGTAGCACCTGCAGGCACACTCACCTGAACAGTTGCATCACCCTCGCCCGAAAGCGACGATAGAGTCACAAAATTAGCTGGAGTTTCTGGGACTTGGATCTCCCATACACGATTTGTCTTGATCTCGATTGTGTTTCCGTTTGTGGCAACGCCATCAGTTGAAAACTCAATCTCAAGAGGTGTTACCTCCAAATATGGAGCTTGAGTATCCTCTGGAGAGTCCGCACAAGAGACCATGAAAGTCATCGCGAACATCAGTGCACTGAAGACCAGCGCAAAAAATTTCTTAGATTTCATATTTGTTAAATTAGTGTTAATAAATAGCGTTTAAAATACATGACTCAATCTACTATCCAAATAATACTACATTTAGAATAATAAAAAATTAGACAAAGTCAAGTTATTATATTAATATCCAAATGCTTAACAAAAGAACCTTTAAGCAATAGGTTTCAAATATAATCATAATTTTTATTTTGCAAACTTTTTCCGCCCTTGTTTAAGCGAAATCACAACCTAACAGCCTTAAAAACACAATTTATTTTATTATTAAACCCATTTAACAACCGATTTATTAGCAAAAAAGGGGGATGTTGATTGCAATTACATATACAATCAACATCCCCCAATCAATCAAATATCTCTTACTAACCCAGAGGTTTTTTCTTAGATTTTGTCACAACAAAGTCCTTCAAATAGAAAGGTTCAAAGTAGGCAATATCTTCGAATTGCTCCTCGTCATACGCCTGCTGAGCGAGCTGCACAAGCCCTCTCACCGATGGTGCAACCTCAACATAGACTGAACCTTCAAGCACCTCAACGCACTTCTGAGCTCCATTTCCAAAGATCACAAACGGCGCATCGCTCTGTCCACGATACTCAGCAAAGCTCTTCTCGTCGATAATCTCTGCAGCCACCTCAGTTAGCGGCTCCCCCTTGGATGTGTAGACACGTGTGTAGACCTCCATACGTCGAGCATCGACCATCGGGCATAGACGTGCCTCAGCCCAGTTCTCTACTGGCAGAATCCCCGCCTCGAAATCCTCCATGGCAACCTGCGCCAGAGATTCGAGCGAACCTATACCTATGAGTGGAATATTGAGTCCATAACAGAGCCCCTTGGCGAAAGAGACCCCAATACGAAGCCCCGTGTAGGAGCCTGGACCAATGCCAACCGCCACTGCGTCGAGGTCTTTTGGTTCGAGACCCAACTCTTCGAGTAGCTCATCGACAAATAGTGCAACCTTACGTGCATGGTCACGCCCCTCGCTACTCTCTCTGAGAGCTACAAGCTCGCCACCACGTGCTAAACCTACTGAACAGATATCTGTTCCTGTCTCTATACATAGAATTTGTGCCATATCTCACATTTTTTATTGACGATGCGCCTTCATCGCTTTGTCCATCTCGCGTTTGGCATCGCCCTCCTTTATATACTCTCTCTTATCGTATGACTTGCGTCCACGACCAACACCTATCACAACTTTCGCCAGCCCTCGATCGTTTAGGAACAGCCTTAGTCCAATGACCGTTAGTCCTCTATCTTGGCTCATGCGCTTGACCTTATCCAGCTCCTTAGCGTTGAGCAGAAGCTTGCGATCTCGCTTAGGGATGTGGTTGTTGCACGTCCCCCACGCATACTCGGAGATATTCACCCCCCTGATCCACAACTCTCCACGATCAAAGTAGCAGTAGGTGTCGACCATCGATGCTTTACCCGCACGAATCGACTTGATCTCAGTGCCCACAAGCACGATACCTGCGATCCACTCCTCAAGAATCTCATAATCGAAGGTAGCTCGCTTATTACGTATGTTTATCCTCTTCTCTTGACTCATATAACTATTATTGGCATAGTAATTGTCCTTAACTATTTCACGGTGGGACTGGTTAAGGTAATTATTTCTTTTATCTTTAGTATGTTTTTACACATCTTTCTGTTTATTTTCTGTTTGCACATCGCCTTTGCGTAGTGATACGCACAGGCAGCCAGTCCCGCCTCTTTTTTAAATTATCACTCTTTCGAGCTTGCGTGCTAGAACATTCTTCGCCTTGAGCATATTCGATAGGCGCATCAAAATCTGCATCTGCTCCTCCTCGGACTTACTCTTATCAGCAAGTTGGTGGTTAAGCTCCACTATCAAACGATCAATCACCTTCGATTTATATAGCGTCACCGCTTTGGGAACTCCCGCCGAGAGCATCTCCCCCTCAACATCGATATACTTATCCTTCTCTAGCCATATACCACTTGGGATGTAGTTATCCTCATCTGTGAGCAGATCCACCGCCACATTACACACCACAGGGTCGGGGTGGTTGATGAATAGGTGCGCTGGGATCTCTTGCCCCACACCCATCGCCTGCCACTGCTCCTTATATGTTGCGAGGATCGCCTGAAAGCTAGAGTTATCAAAGGTCAGGGAATCCATCTCCAACTCAGCAAAGATAACATCTGCAACGTTGTGCTCTACGATTTGAGGCCCCTCACGAAAATCGAAGGATTTGTGCCCATACTTCAATAGATACTTCGTGAGCTCACGCTCCAGCGACTCTAGGCTACTTCCACCTGCGACACTCTGCGTAGGATCGACCACATCGACTCGCTGAGGTGTCTCACGCTGGCGCATGGTTTGACGACGTATGAAGTCATCGGTCTCCCTATCGCCCGTTGTGGCAAGACGCTTGCGTGCAACCTCGGAGATAAGCAGCTGCTCATCTATATCCATAATCCTTGCGCACTCCTTTATAAATATAGAGCGCTGGATGCTATCTGGTATGTTTACTATCGACTGCACCATATCATTCACCGTCTCGGCTCGCTTGATGGGGTCGCCGTTGGTGTCTTTTAGGAGCATTTTAGCCTTAAAGGCGATAAAATCCTCCTCATGTGTGCGGATGTAGTCCTGCACCTGCTCCGCTGAGCGAGATCTAGCGAACGAATCAGGATCTTCGCCCTCGGGCAGAAGAACGATCCTCACATTGAGCCCCTCGCTCAGGATCATATCCACACCTCGCAGCGCCGCACGAATACCCGCCGAGTCACCGTCGTAGATCATCGTGATGTTCTTCGTGAATCGATGCAGAAGCCTAATCTGCTCTATCGTAAGGGATGTTCCCGACGACGAGACCACATTCTCCACGCCCGATTGGTGCATCGATATAACATCGGTGTAACCCTCCACCATGATGGCGTAGTCGTGTTGCTGTATCGCTTTCTTTGCAAAATAGAGGCCATAGAGCTCTCTCTTCTTGCTATATATCTCACTCTCTGGGGAGTTTTGATACTTCGCTACATTTTTGTCGGTCCTCAGAGTACGCCCACCGAAGCCCACGATTCGCCCCGAAATATTGTGGATTGGAAACATAACTCTATCTCGGAATCGATCATAGATAGCGCCATCGCTCTCACGCTTGAGCGAGAGACCTGTCGAGACAAGGAACTGCTCCTGATAGCCTGCAGCCTTTGCCGCCTCAGAGAGTTTTCGCCCCTGAGCAGGGCAAAATCCAAGTCCAAACTTCTTGATCGTCGGCATAGACATCTTTCTCGCCTGCTTAAAGTAGCTGAGCCCGACACTGACACCCTCCTCATCGTTGTGCAGATAGTTCACAAAGTACTCCTGCGCCCATGAGTTGAGCGCAAACATACTCTCCCTATCATCGTTGCGGCGCTCCTCTTCGGGTGAGAGCTCCTTCTCGACAACATCTATACCGTAGCGCTTTGCCACAATCTTGAGTGCTTCGGGGTAGGTGATGCTCTCATGCTCCATCAAAAAAGTGATGGCATTGCCCCCCTTTCCACATCCGAAGCATTTGTACACACCCTTAGACGGTGAAACAACAAACGATGGTGTCTTTTCGTTGTGAAAAGGACAGCACGCCTGATAGTTCACCCCCTTGCGTTTGAGTGTGACAAAATCGCCGACAATATCCACAATATTGGCGGCGGCATAGATGCGATCTATCGTATCTCTATCGATCATAAGCGCAAATGTACAACTTTTTTTTCAGCTAGCGGTTCGTTGTCTAAAATTATTGTTATTTTTGCAGATATGGAATTTAAGATTGTCTCAGAATTCGGACCTACGGGAGATCAACCCGATGCTATTGCCAAGCTCACGCAGGCGATACGTCAGGGTTCGCAACACAACACCCTACTCGGAGTTACGGGTTCGGGTAAGACCTTCACAATGGCAAATGTCATTGAGGAGCTCCAACGCCCTACCCTAGTGTTGTGCCACAACAAAACTCTTGCCGCACAGCTCTATGGCGAGTTCAAGAACTTCTTCCCTGAGAACGCTATCGAGTACTTCGTATCATACTACGACTATTACCAGCCTGAGGCATATCTACCAACAACCGACACATATATAGAGAAAGACCTCTCGATAAATGCCGAGATCGAGAAGATGCGACTCAGCACCATCGCCACCCTTTTGTCGGGCAGGCGTGATGTTATCGTAGTCTCGAGCGTCTCGTGTCTATATGGTTGCGGTAATCCTGCCGACTTCCACGCCACAGCGATCAACATCAGAGTTGGCGAGGTGATGAACTACAAGCACTTCCTCTATCGCCTTGTCGAGGCGCTATATACTCGCACCGAGAGAGAGCTATCGCCTGCAACATTCCGTGTCAATGGCGACACGATCGACATCATGACCGCCTTTGGTGAGTATGGCGAGCACTGCTACCGTGTTGTCTTCTTTGACAACGAAGTGGAGCAGATACTCTCGATCGACCCCATCAGCGGACAGCGCCTACACAGACTCGACAGCCTTACGCTCCACCCCACAAGCCTTTTTGTGACCACTAAGGAGCGCATACACAGCGCCGTACAGCAGATATATCTCGATCTAGGCAAGCAGATCGAACACTTCGAAAAGACAGAGCGACCACTCGAAGCTCAGCGCATCAAACAGCGTGTAGAGTACGATCTAGAGATGATAAAGGAGTTGGGGCACTGCGCAGGAATCGAGAACTACTCTCGCTACTTTGATGGCAGGGAGCCTGGCTCTCGCCCATTCTGTCTGATCGACTACTTCCCGACCGACTACATGATGATAATAGATGAGAGCCACGTGACCCTGCCACAGGTTCACGCCATGTTCGGTGGCGACAGAGCTCGCAAGGAGAATCTCGTGGAGTATGGCTTTAGACTACCTGCAGCCAAGGATAATCGCCCAGTGACGTTCGCTGAGTTCGAGATGTTGCAGGGCACATCGATGTATGTGAGCGCCACACCTGCCGACTACGAACTGATACGCAGCGAAGGGGTTATTGTCGAGCAGCTTATCCGCCCTACGGGACTCATCGACCCACCATTGGAGGTTCGTGTGACCGAGAATCAGATTGACGACCTCATAGAGGAGATTGACGGCTGTGTCAAAAAAGGCGATCGCATACTTGTCACCACCGTGACAAAACGAATGGCAGAGGAGCTATCAAAATACTTCGACAAAGCGGGGGTTAGGAGTCGTTATATTCACTCCGATGTCGACACTTTGGAGCGCATTCAGATATTGGAGGATCTACGAGCAGGACTATTCGATGTGTTGGTTGGTGTAAACCTCCTGCGTGAGGGTCTAGACCTGCCCGAGGTGAGTCTCGTGGCAATTCTCGATGCTGACAAAGAGGGCTTCCTGCGTAATGTGAGATCTATCACTCAGATCTCAGGACGTGCCGCTCGCCACTCCCAAGGGCGTGTTATCATGTATGGCGACAAGTGCACCGACTCGATGCGCATAGCCATAGAGCAGAGCAACCGTCGTCGTGAGATTCAAGTCAAGTACAACATAGAACACGGGGTGATCCCCCGCAAGGCAAAAAAGAGCGGCGATGGACAGAGCTCGCTCATAGCATCAAAGCTATCGGGAGAGAGCATACCAACGGTATATCCACTAGTGGAGGATCACTATGCTGTAGCCTCAGATGTGCAGGCGACATACAATGCAGAGGAGGATATCGACACTCTAATCAAGCGCGCCCAAGAGGATATGGAGCGTGCCGCCAAGTCCCTCGACTTTGTGGCAGCGGCTCGTTATCGTGATCGCATGTATGAGCTACAACAGCGCAAAGAGCGTGAAGCAAAAGGTGTGAGAGAGGGCTACGACAAGCTCAACAAGATTATCGAATAAAGCTATAGATTAGTAGACCCCCGAAAAAGAGATTGTGAGCCTCACCCCAAGCGAGAGGAGTGAGTCGCCATCAGAGTATGTATATCCCAACATGGGGCCTATTCGAGTATTCCCCATCAACAGAGCCTCATAGCTGAGTTCGGTCTGCATAGCGAAGGTGCTACGATTGTCCTGCACTATCACACTCGGCAGAGCCGAAATCTTGATCTGATCTATTGGCATATATCGCACACCCACCCCGAAGAGGGTGTAGGAGTTACTTCCCATCGCAAATTTGAGAGCACCACCCGTCGCCCACTGACCGTTGAATGATATTTGACGAAAATAGTCAAAATTCAACGTAGGAGCAAACTGCTCTTGGTCTATATTGTAGACACCCCCTAGCCCTAAACCCAAGCTACTGCGCATCTGAATAGTACTCTGCCCAAGCATAGGGATTGCTCCGTGATGGTGATAGTGGTCGTGATGGTCGTGCCCCTGCGCCATGAGCGACGAGGTGCCGACAAAAAGTGCTAATATTATTAGTGCTACTCTCTTCATATTTGTATTATTCTTGCTTTTCTATTATAAAATTATCGTGCCACAAATCTAGAAAAAAAACATCAATTAAACTACATTCTTGGTGGGGTGTCATACGCTGTTGATCTTTGGCTCTCGAAACTACGATAACTACTCACAGGCTTCACCTCACGAACCTTCGCTTTAGAGAAACCGCTCTCGGTGAAGTTTCGCAGATTGAATATAAAACGAATCAAGAAGTAGCGCCCCATGATACTACTGCTCGAATTTTGAACATACCCTGCACCGATAGCGTGTTGATACGAGATGTTTTGGTTAAAGAGGTCGTTCACCCCCAACTGCAACTCACCGCTTTGGTTCCTAAAGAGTCTCTTACCAACAAATGTATTACACACGAGATACGAGTCATCGTAGCTATCTCTATACCCTATGAATTGGGTGTATGATGCATTTGCAGAGAACGTTAACCCATTTCCAAATATCGCTTTTAAAGTACCCGTTGCGGAGTGGTTGAAGTATCTGTCGACATACTTATTGCCACTGAGGGCATTTGTCGTCTCGTTTACCACCCCTTTCCAGTCAAAAGTAAAATCTACACTCTTTGAGATGTTGCTACCCAACACAAACTGCGCATTATGTCCAAAGACACCCGTATTATTAATCGCTCCGCCCACAATCTGCTTCACATCCTTGTCATAGCGCCCACCTATGAGTGACGGCACATTCGAGTAACTCAGTCCCCAGATTAGATTCACATTACTACGCAAGAAACTCACAGGAAAACCATAAGATAATTGCCCCCTCAGGCTCCAGTAGCCATCAACATTGACTGGCTGGGAGAGTTGAATTGGGCGATAGACAATGCCCCCAACATCTACCACGGCATTCGAGACGATTGCTGTTGAGATGTAGTCCGAGGTCTTTTGCGCCACTCCCATGGCTGTAAAGATCCGCCCCTTCTCGGCGTTAGAGTGGATGTAGCGAAGGACTGCACTCTGAGAGTAGGAGGGTTGCAACTCTGTGTTACCTCGTGATATGAACTGCGTATCCGAAACATCGTAGAGCCCCTGAAGACTGACTACAGATGGGGTGTTCGTAGATGAGTTTAGATAGAGTTTGAGCGAATTTCTTGGGTTGATATATAGCTGCGACTTCACAAGATAGATCAGATCGTTGTACGCATACCCCATCCGCTCCGCTCCGTCAGTGATCACACGCCCCTTCAGCGTTGAGTGCTGATATGCTCCACTGAGAGTTACGCTCGCTTTGTTGTTGGCATAGGTCAAACTAGGGCCAACGCTATGCTTAACAAAATCGCTCTCATAGTCGCTTGAGAGCAAGCTATTAGGCAGTAGATCGTTCAGACTAAGCGTACTTGTCAGGGTCTGTTTATCCCTCTGCTGAGTCAGGTATGAGACATGATACTGCGCACCGAGTTGAACATGCTCCGCTAGAGGTTCGGTGTAGCTCAGCATACCAAATATCTCTTGACTGTGCGATGGCACCAGCGATTTTGTGAACAGATATTGCAGACTCTGAGCATCGAGATTCGACATATCGATACCATAGCTCATCCTCTCGCTATTGCTATCAAGAATATTAAAGCCCGCATTAACGCTCACCGTGCGACCAGGTTTTCCTAGTCGCAAGCGATACAGAGCTTGAGTACTAACACCATAGCCGTCATTAAAAGCATTCTCGAAGTTGTCCACCAGATCGTATTCACTGTGCAGAAATCTATCGTTATACTGATCCCCATCTCTCTTCTCAAGAGACTCATAGGTCTGAAAACTCACACTCGGACGGATCATCAGCAGCTGTCTCTCATTGATCTTCCACTCCAAACGTGCATTTATGCGGTTATTGTAGTTGTCTGCCTTTAGCGTACTGAGGCTATAAAGCGAATCGAGCCCAAGGTCCTCGATGTCGTACCAACGCCAGAACTCGGAGTTGTTGATGGTGTTTGTGCCGTTGTAGAAGTAGTCGCCCTGAAAGTTCACCTGATCTTTTTCGCCCCACGAATCGGAGTAGTTCAGCCCCACGGCATTCACCACCGACACCCCCGTTTGAGGACGCACCATAAACTCACCTGAATCGCCACTACCCGACAGACCTAGAATGTCGGCAAACGAAAAGTCCGACTGATTAACATTGTTGAACGATCCAATAAAAGAGACGCGACTTGAGCCCTTGAAGATGTTGGCATTTCCGCCAAAGAGGTATTTGCTCGATGAGCTAGACGAGACTGTGGAGCTCGATTCAGGTTCATAGCCATAGCCCGTGAAGAACTGCCCGAACTGTCCATCACGCATATTGCGATAGGTGATGATATTCAACGCCTTGTAGCCATTACCATCATCCATCCCCGAAAATTCGGCTTGATCGCTGAGTTTGTCATACACCTCAACTCGCTCTATGATCTGAGCTGGAAGAGACTTTATTGCCGAAGAGACATCCTCACCAAAGAACTCACTGCCATCGACAAAGACTCTTCGGATAGTCTCTCCGTGTGCTTCGACCACACCACCTGCCACACTTATGCCAGGCATCTTCTTCAGCAAGCCTGCCATATCGGAGTCGGGCAGCACCTTGAAAGCACTCGCATTGTAGCTCAGCGTATCGCCATTTATGGAGGTCTGTATCGCTTGCGCCTCGGAGATCACACCATCGAGCATGATCGACGATACTCTCAAACGCACGATCCCAATGTGCTGCTCTTTAGAGGTGAGTTCAAACTCCATCTCTGCATTTTCATAGCCCAAACACGACACTACAGTCCTATATTGCCCTTGGGATAGTCCCGCAACATCAAAGATTCCTCTCTCTTGCGAGATGCTAAAAAACTTCTCATGCGGGTGCTTGTTACTTGAGATTTCAACCACAGCGCCCGAGATAAAATCTCCCGAAACAGCATCGATGACCACCCCCTGCACTGCCCAATCTTGTGCCTGCACACCAGAGAGCGCCCCCACCATAAGCAGGAGAGTCATCATCAATTGTTTTAGTTGAATAGCCCTCATACGTGCGAATTTATATAAATTTATTTATATAAACAAATTTACGAGACTTATAGCACCCCTAGTTCACGCATCTAGGACTACAAAAAAAAGCTGAGCAAAACGGACTTTTTCATCCGCTCTACTCAGCTCTTAATCTACTGTGTTTCAGTGCTTATTTGCTAGCACCGCCGCCTCGGCGACCACCACCGCGATTACCGCCTTTTTCCTTCTGCTCTTCCATCATCTTCTCCCACTGAGTGTACTGCTCTGCCGAGAGAATCTTCTTCATCTGAGCCTTGTGCTCTGTCATAGCCTTCTCACGATCCTGCTCGCTTTGAGACTTCTTCTCCTTAGCTTCAGCTTGACGAGCCTCCTGCTGTTCTGTGTACATCTTCACCAAATCCGCCTTTTGAGCATCTGTCAAAGAGAGTTTCTCTGCCATGCGCTCTACACGCATTTCGATTCTCTGCTCTGGTGTCTGCTTATCTGATCCTTTGCCTTTAGCGGGACCTTGAGCCATCGCTCCAACTGAGAAAAGTAGTGCGATCGTTGTCGCAACTGCTAAAATTTGCTTTTTCATAATCATCATGTTATTAGAGTTAAAATTGAGGTGCTTTCACCGTTTCATGTCACAAATATAACGCACTGATTACTACATTAGTTCATTTTTGATGCCAATTGATTAAATCGGCGTGTGAAGTGATATTTTCAGCAGAAAACAGCCACTCTACACGCCGATTTTATGGGTCGAAAAGCTCTCTTACTCCTCGTTATTTTCGGTGTACCACGATGCATAATGGATGTAGTCGTGGGCAGTGCGGCGAACAATCTCATCTGACTGTTCCGCGCTAATTTCCTTGACTTTACGCGCAGGCACACCCGCGTATATAGAGTTTGGTTCCAGCTGTGCGTTTGACAACACGAGCGAGCCTGCCGCAACGATACATCCCGACGGCACAACTGCATTATCAAGGATAATTGCACCCATACCAATCAGGCAACCATCCTCGATCCTCGCACCATGAATCACAGCGTTGTGCCCAACCGAAACATCATTACCGATGATTGTCTGCGATGGGTTTTTCGCCTTGTCGTAAATTGTATGGAGAACAGCACCATCTTGGATGTTGCTCCTATCGCCAATGACGATCTTGTTGACATCGCCACGAAGGACTGCGCCATACCAAATCGAGCACTCCTTGCCGATTGTCACATCGCCCAACAGTACGGCTGTCTCAGCCAAAAATGTATCCTCGCCCACTGATGGGACATGCCCTCTAATCTCTCTAATTATAGCCATAATTTTATCTTTTTAATACACTACTTTTTCGCCTCTTGCCACAGTTGCTCCATCTGCTCTAAGTTCAGATCCGAGAAGGTTTTTCCACTCTCATCGATCTTGGATTCGATATAGCCAAATCGCTTGATAAACTTATCATTTGTACGATTCAGAGCCGCTTCGGGGTCAACGCCATAGAGTCTACACGTGTTAATCAGAGCGAAGAGCAGGTCGCCAAATTCACCCTCAAGGTTCTCTTTGTCGCCAGCCAAAATCTCGTGCTCAACCTCCGAAATCTCCTCCTTTACCTTCTCCCACACATCTTGCTTTTGCTCCCAATCGAAGCCCACTGCAGCGGCCTTTTCGCCCACTCTATACGCCTTAACCATAGCGGGCAAAGACTTTGGAACTCCTCCGAGCAGTCCTCCCTGCCTATTTTTCTTACGCATTTTTAGTGCCTCCCAGTTCTCTTTAACCTGAGTTGGGGTGTCGGCGTGCACATCGCTATAGATATGAGGGTGGCGATATATGAGTTTTTCGCACAAAGCGTTGCACACATCCGCAAAGTCGAATGCGCCCTGCTCCTCTGCTATTTTGGAGTAGAAGACAACATGCAAAAACAGGTCGCCAAGCTCCTCTTTTATCCCCTCCATATCGGCAGCTGAGAGTGCATCCACCAACTCATATGTCTCCTCAATTGTATTGATGCGCAACGACTCGAAAGTTTGTTCTCTATCCCAAGGACACTCCTCCCTGAGTCTATTCATCACCTCCAGAACACGCTCTGCAGCTACTTTTTTTGACTCCATAACTATATTATCTATTTTTTGATCTTTGCAAATATAGCTAAAAGTTATCACTTTTGGTGACTCTTCAGCACTTTTAAACATAAAAATTATATCTTTGTATTGCACTTTATTTAACAACATAATTGATATGATAAAAAATATAGTTTTCCTCATCTCGGCGCTATTTACATACGCCCAGATCTACGCATTAGACATAATTCCAGAGCCGACGTCATACAAGGCGACAAACGGCAGCTTTGAGCTCAACGACAACACAACAATTCGCACCAGCGTAGAGCTGATGCCCATTGCCGAATACCTGAGGGGCTACATCCCGCAACTGGAGATCAAATCCACGATAATGCCCACCAATGCCATACTATTGAGCATAGACAGCTCTCTCAAGCAGGAGGCATACTCGATCACGGTGAATAGCTCCTTTATCCAGATAAAGGGGGGCGACTATGGTGGTGTTTTCAACGGCGTGCAGAGCCTCATGCAGCTACTCCCTGCGCAGGTCTACTCCTCAACGCTAAGACTCCCTACATCGGTGGAGTGCTGCACCATAGAGGACAAGCCACGCTTTGGTTACCGAGCTATGATGCTCGATGTGGCTCGCACGTGGATGGGTGTGGGCGATATTAAGCGCCATATTGATATGTTGGCGCACCACAAAATCAACACTCTACACCTGCACCTCACCGACAACGAGGGGTGGCGAATAGAGATCAAATCGCACCCCGAACTCACCCAAATAGGGGCGTACAGAGGTGGCGCATCGCCCATTCGCCCTGTCTATGGGGCGTGGAACCACAAATATGGTGGTTACTTCACACAGGAGCAGATCAAGGAGCTCATAGAGTACGCCAAGGTGCGTAATATTGAGATCATACCTGAGATAGATCTCCCTGGTCACAGCTGCAATATTGCCAATATCTACCCTCAAATAAAGTGCAACTACACACCTCGCACATGGTCGAGCAACGGCTACGACATACGTAATGTTTGGTGCGTAGCAAAGGAGGAGAACTACGCCCTCTTAGACGATATCCTAAGAGAGATTTGCGAACTATTCCCCTCGGAGCACATCCACATTGGAGGCGACGAGGTCGATGCTAAGCAGTGGGAACCTTGCCCTGACTGTCAAGCCCTTATGAAGAGCAAAGGAATCACTGAGACTCCGCGCCTAGCGGATGTTTTCATGCGCCGAGCAATCGACATTCTCGCAAAGTATGGCAAGCAAGCTGCTGTATGGAACGAGGCTGCGGAGCGTGGCGATATACCCCTCGACACTCGTGTGTATGGATGGGAGGGGGTCAAGGAGTCACTCCACAGCGCAAAGATGGGCTACCCGACCGTCGTTATGCCTGGCGACTATTTCTACTTCGACATGCGCCAATCACAAAACGAGGTGGGGCACATGTGGGCAGGGATCTCTGATGCCAAGAAGGTTCGCTCGTTCGACTTTACGGCAAAGGGCTTCTCTGAGGAGCTCATGAAGAGCGTAGTCGGTGTGGAGGGCGCTTTCTGGAGCGAGCTCTACATATCGAACAACCCAAGCTCATACGACTACATCGATTACATGCTCTATCCACGAGTTTGCGCACTTGCCGAGGTTGGATGGTCTGGCACGACGCAGGATGGGCAAAGATTCCACGACCGCCTCGTGGCGGAGCACTACCCTCGCATGGAGCAGATGGGCATAGGATTTAGACTCTCGCCACCAGTGCTAAAGTATAGCGGCGGTATGCTCTCAGCCACAAACAACGATGGAGCACCAATCTACTACACCGAAGATGGTATCACAACCCCAACCTCAGAGTCGAAGCTCTACACGGGGGCTATCGCTACTCAAAAGCCTCACCTATACCAATTTGCATCGGCAAAGGGCACAGCCAAGAGTAAGAGCGTTGCGCACTCCTCGTTTGCTCGTACAATTAGACCAAAACTCACCACAACTACTTCGATGGGGGAGAGCACGAAAGCCAAGCTCGAGAGGGTTAACGCCTACTCTGCATTTGCCAACACGGCTCGCACATCTCGTGCTGGAGATTGGATTTTATATGAGTTTCCAGAGGGGGCTGTCGGCAGAGAGTTCTTCATTCAAACAGGGCACCAGCACCTGCCAAAGACAATTATTCCTAATGCCGAGGTCTTTACATCTGCGGATGGTAGCACCTTCACAAAGGTTGGCGAGCTTAAGAATGGATCTATAACAATTCGTCCAACAGAGAGGATACAGGCGATAAAGATCGTCTCGACAGGGGGCGATGACGGGACCAATTTTGTGACGATACAGCCACCAAAAATCAAACCGATACTATAATGAGAAAACTCACTCTACTGGGGCTACTTCTTGCCCTACCAATCCTGCTCATGGCACAAGATCGAGTAGTCGCCATCGAAAAGGGCGACACCTCCTATCTCTTTAGCTACGATGAGAGTGGAAGGGTTGCATCTGTGAAGCAAAACAGCGCAAAGTTCATCGACATAGAGTATAAAAGGGGGTCGATGCAGATCAATTATATCGTCGAGGATAAGGCAACAGAGATCTCATTCGATGTGCAAGCTCAGGTCAAGCAGATGACCTTTGACGCTGAGGGGGTGCCGATTGATATGGATTTTAATCTTGAATACTCCACAAAGGGGGAGCTCCTATCGACAAAGTGCGACATCACACTCATGTGGAAAAAAGTTGCAGGGATATACAGATACAAATCTTGGAGCGGGGGCAATATCACACAGACTCGTGGCGAGATTGCAAACCATCTAAAGAAGTCACAAGATACGGTAGTCATAAAATCGGTCGAGTACTCCAACCTCCTCAACGACTCCTCGTTTGATGTTAGTGCCCTTGTCATTGGGGATATTCTCGCCACAATCACAGCGCCATACACGGGTGCGAGAGCTCGCAATCTACCATCAAAGATAGTCTCAACAACCTATATGGATGATGAATCGTTTGGTTTTGGTGATCAGATGTCGGAATCGTCTTCAGAGCCAAATCTAGGGAGCACACCAAAAAAGATTGCGCCAAAGGTCGTGCGCCATAACTTTAGCTACACCTATGACGACAAGGGGCGATTGAGCCAGATAAATCAGGATGGTGAGCTCGCCTACACGCTGATCTACGACTAGTCGTAGAACTTCTTTTCGAATGCTGTATAGCGCTCCGAACGAAGGATGACAACCCTCCACACACCAAATAGAAAGCCTACGCCATAGGCTGTGAGTTGCACCATAGACGAGACAATGGATAGAGCCCCGATGCTCAGGCTTCGATTTCGCAGGGTTGAATCCACAAATATCAGCACGAAAAGCAGCAGCGGCAGGAGCAGAGCATAGGCACAAACAAACGCCGAGCCTAATACGAATACCCCAAAGAGCACCATCAGCGTTGGTAGCATGTGCACCAATTTGAGAGTCCCTCTGTGGCGAGAGCTCAGCACGACACGTGCTGTCCCTGAGTTGAATATCTGCTTAAAAAACTGCTTGAAGTTTGTTCTGCGCTTGTGATAGACCCAAGCGTCTTGAATTAGTGCCGTAGAGTACCCACCCTCAACAATTCGATAGCTGAGGTCTATATCTTCACCAAATCTCAGGTGCGAAAAGCCACCTATCGCCTCAAAAACTGAGCGACGAATCCCCATATTAAAACTTCGGGGAGAGAACTTCTCGACACTGCGCTCACGACCTCTGATTCCGCCCGTTGTCAGAAACGATGTCATGGAGTAGTTTATAGATTTTTGGGTCAAAGTGAAGCTCTCGTGAGCACGATCGGGACCGCCAAAAGCATCTATATCGCTCTTCGCAAGCGCCTGCTCAACGGCATCAAAGTAGCCCTGTGGTACAATGCAATCCGAATCGAAAAAGATGATATACTCGCCCTCGGAGCGCTCTGCCCCGTAGTTGCGAGTAGTTCCAGGCCCTGAGTTTGGTTTGAAATAGTACTTCACATCTAGCATAGATCGATAGCGCTCCACCACCTCGTCGCAACGATTGGCTGAGCCATCCTCCACAATTACCACCTCGATTTTGGGCGCAAAGGGCACCAAACTCTCAAGTAGCTCATCCACCTCCTGTGGGCGGTTATAGACAGGAATTACTATCGAAAAACGCTTTGTCATACTATCCAACTATTTGCACTACACGCTCAACTATACGCTCAGCGGGCAGTGATCTCATACACCTAAAATCGCCCCATTTACACGGTTTATTCCCAAAAACGGAGCATGGGCGACACTCCATCTCTGACATCAGAATATTCTCATCCGAATAGCCATACCCCATGAATCCTAGCGCTGGATGGGTCGCTCCCCACACCGAAACAACTGGCGTTGCGCACATCGAGGCGAGGTGCATAACCAGCGAATCCATAGTCACAACACAATCCATATTGGATATAAGATCGAGCTCCTCGCTCGGAGTAACACGCCCCCAGAGTGCCGTCACACCCGAAATTTGAGCCTCCAGCTCCTTAGATCGCTCCGCCTCTGTGCCACCTCCGCTCAGAAGAAATACTCTGTCGTATCGCTTGGCAAGCAGTTCAACTGCTTCACGGGTCAGATCCAACGGATAGCGCTTGCCCTCGTGTGCTGAGAATGGCGCAAAACCTATCCACACACCGCTCTTCTCTCCCATTGGATTAACCCTCATGGAGCGAGGTGCAGGTTCGGGATCGGTGATCTGAAGACCGAGTTGGCGAATAACATCGCAATACCTTACAACACTATGCTTTAGCCACTCCGTAGAGTCTGAAACGCCGCTCTTCACAAGCGCCCTCTTCTCTGATCGTCCCTTGTCGATATGTGCTACCACAATACCCTTGAAGCGAAGAAACTTACGCAGAATTTGCGAGCGAAGAACATCGTGCAGGTCGGCGACACGATCCACCCCCAGAGCTTTAATCTGAGAGGCTAGTCGCCACATACCCTTTATGCCCCGATGCTCCCCTTTGGTGTCGACCTCTAGGAAGTTGTCGCACAGCCCCTCGAACTGGGAGCGATGCCCCTTTCGAGTGGCAACCGTGATGCATAGATGCGGATACGCTCCACGCAGAGAGCGCAGAGCGTGTGTTATCATAACCACATCCCCCAGTGCCGAACATCGATACAGGAGGATGTGTTGTGGTTGTTTCCTATTTTTTTGCATATAGCACAGGGTTCAAAGATGGATCATTGTACATCTTCATCTGCTTGTATGTCTTCATATATTTACGTCCCGACTCAATATCTTCGAATAGCTCCTCAATGGCTGTTGAGAGGTCTACTCTCTGGCTTAGGAGAACGTCTAGTTTCTTCTGACAAGCCGCCTTATGCTCTGGTGACACATCATCTCGGGATACCTCCTGAGCCATGTGATAGATCTTAAGAGCTAGGATCGAAAGACGATCAATAGCCCATGCAGGGGTCTCTGTGTTAAGGCGCGCGCACTCCTCGATCTTAACATCTTTGTACTTATCGAGCATATATGAGTCGACGTACTCAACCATATCTGTACGATCTTGGTTCGATTTGTCGATACGGCGCTTGATTAGAAGTGCATCTGCTGGATCAATCTGAGGATCACGAATAATATCCTCTAGATGCCACTGAACTGTGTCAATCCAGCACTTAGCGTACAAAAGGTGCTCCAACGAACCAGCCTCAAAAGGGTTCGCTACTGGATGATCTACATTGTCATGAAGGTGGTACTCATTGATTACATCAACGAATATCTTGTTAGCGTTCTCTGTAAACATAGATATTTTACGTTTAGTTGTTTTTTTCGTCTATAATCTCTATCTTTGTAGGAAAAGATAATAACAAAGATAATGAACATTTTGAGAAAAGCAATAGTATCTACTATTTTTATTTTAGTGTCTCTAGTCGCTATTGCGCAGACCAAAACTACTCGTGAAGAGTACGTGCAAAAGTATAAGCATATAGCAATCGATCACATGGAGCGATACGGCATCCCTGCGAGTATAACCATGGCACAGGGTATCCTCGAATCAGGTACGGGTAACAGCGTTTTGGCTCTAAAATCGAACAACCACTTCGGTATTAAGTGCAAAAAAGGGTGGACTGGCGGCAAGGTCTATCACGATGATGACGCTAAGGATGAGTGCTTTCGTAGCTACGAATCGGTGGAGGAATCATATCGTGATCACGCCGAATTTCTCGACAATGGGCAGCGATACGACTCACTGTTTCGCCACTCACCCGACGACTATAAGAGCTGGGCACGAGGGCTCAAAGCGGCAGGATATGCCACAGCGCCCGACTATGCGGAGCGTCTGATAAAGATCATCGAGCAGAGCGGGCTAAACTACCTCGACCAGCCAAACGGAGGGGAGCTCTACTCAGCATTTATTCGTGGTGAGCACATCGGCGAAGAGGTCGGCAAAGAGCTCGTAGCAGAGCAAAAGCCAGCGACTCCAGTCGTAACAACCCCAACTGAGGGGACAATCGACCCGAACAACTACCACGTGACGGTCAACGCTCACATGGGCTATAATGTATATGTTGTCAACCTCTCGAACTACATCCTAGCCAAGGAGGGCGACACTCTAGAGTCGATAGGCGAGAAGTTCCAAGTATCGAAAAACAACCTACGTCGATTCAACGACTTCAGCAAATCACGCAAGCTCAGCGAGGGTGAGATAGTGTTTATCACCCACAAAAAGAACATGTGGGCGGAGCGTTCGCTTACTCACACCGTGGTTAAGGGCGACACTCTACACGAGATTAGCCAAAAGTATGGTATTCGCCTAAAATCGCTCAGAAAGCTGAACAAGATTAAGCGCAAGGATGCCAACCTCATCAAAATCGGACAAGTAATCAAACTAAACTAATTATAATACAAAATGGATAGCATACCCCTTAGGGAGAGAATTCTAGAGACAATAGTCTCGAAATCAACCCTCAAACAGAGAGTCTTTGACAACACATTTGCAGCATTCAACGATCTAAAGGAGACGCTCCTTGAGACCGCATCCGAGATGGATGATGAGCTCGATGGCAAACTGGATCGACGTGTGAGAATCGAGTATAGAGATAGAGGCAAACACGAGGCGCAACTTCAAGTGGCGAGCGACCTGCTGATATTTCAGATGCACACCGATGTGTTCAACTTTGCGCCCGATCATTCGGTGCTGAAGACTCCCTATGTGAAGAGCGATTCTAAGAGTTCTTACTGTGGTGTTATCTACATCTACAACTTCCTGTCGGAGTCTTTCAAACTCAGCCGAAATGCTGATGAGGGGTATCTCATAGGGCGTATATTCATCAACCACGAGAATCAGTTTTTCGTGGAGGGGGAGATCGAAGGTTCGCTTCGTGCCGAGAGCTTTGGCTCGAAGCAGATAACCGAGGATGACCTTGTGGAGATCATCGAGCATGCAATAGACTACGCTCTGAATTTCGACCCATATATCCCTGAATATGAGTACCACACACGTGTCGTGGTGGATCAGTTCAACTCCAAAATGGATAACTCCAAGTTCGAGAATGGTAAGCGTCTGGGGCGCAACCTCAACTTTGATAACATAAAATAGAGAAGATGAAAAGATTGTTTCTAACAGCGATCCTGCTATGCCTATGTGCTGTGCAGGTGCGCTCCGAGAATCCACAATATAGCGACATCGCAAAGCTTCGCTCAATGAGCCGAGGCATTGGAGCTATGCGCTCTATGGCAGATGGCGTGCACTACACCGCACTCGAAGGCAATAACATCGTCAAGTACCGCTACGATGGGCAGGGACAGGGAGAGAAGTTGATTCAGAACCTCCCTGAGGGTCTACGCATAAGTGGATACTCCCTAAGTCCTGCATCTGCTGCGATCCTACTAAATCAGGGGCGCACCCCTATCTATCGCCACTCATTCACCACAAACTACCATCTAGCAAACGCTGAGGGTGTGACTGCGCTATTCACCGAATTTGAGGGTGTGCGTGATGCAAGTTTTTCACCATCGGCAGATCTGATCGCTTTCTCTTCGCTGAACGATCTATATGTATATAATATAGCGGAGGACAAAACAACACGCATCACCGATGATGGAGAGTGGAACAAGATCATAAACGGCACAACCGACTGGGTCTACGAAGAGGAGATAGGCTTCACGAAAGCTTACGAATTTTCTCCCTCTTCGCAGCAGATCGCCTACCTCAGGTTCGATGAGAGCGAGGTTCCAACGATGGAGATGATGCGCTTCGATGGCGAGCTCTACAACAAGAGCTACTCGTTCAAGTACCCAAAAGCTGGCGACAAGAACTCGGAGGTTGAGTTGTGGGTCTACGACATCCCAACAGGCAAAAAAACGCTCATCGAGAGCGGCAAAGGCAAGGATCAATACATCCCAAGATTTGGCTACACTCCTGAGGGTGAGCTATGGTTTATTCGCCTAAATCGCCTACAAAACCACATGGAGATGATCCTGAGCAAGGCGGATGGCTCCACAAAAACTGTATATGAGGAGAGCTCACCAACATACATCGAGCGTGTTGGCGCATCGACATTTACACTCCTTGGCGATGGTAAATTCATCGTCAAAGAGGAGACCTCGAAGGGCTACATGCACCTATACCTCTACGACATGGAGCGTGGACTAGTAAACCCTATCACTCAGGGCGAGTGGGAGGTAACATCGCTTGTGGGGCATGACGATAAGTATGTCTACTATACCTCGACAGAGGTCTCACCTCTGCTACGCACGCTGTATCGTGTGCGCCTAGATGGCAAGAAAAAGGAGGCTCTAGTGCCACAAGACGCATACTACACGGTGAGCGGATCAGCAAATATGAAGTACTTGATCGCAACCTCTTCAACAGCTCAAAGACCTAACCTCATAGAGGTTCTTGACTCTAAGGGTAATCAGGTACGTGTACTTGAGAGCAACTTCGATCTTGCTAACCAATTGGCACTCATAGATCAGCCAACAAAGGAGTTCTTCACCCTTAAAACCGACGCAGGAGATGAGCTAAATGCCTATATCATAAAGCCAAGGGATTTCTCGCAGGAGAAAAAATACCCCGTCATGATGACTCAATACTCAGGTCCAGGTTCACAGCAGGTTGCAGATCGTTGGTCGCTAGACTGGGTCGATGCGCTTGTGGAGGCTGGCTACGTGGTTGTGTGTGTCGATGGGCGAGGAACGGGATTCCGTGGCGAAGAGTTCAAGAAGTCGACATATCGCAACCTTGGAGGCTTAGAGGCTGAGGATCAGATCGCAGCGGCGAAGTACATAGCTAACCAAAAGTGGGCAGATCCTGCTCGCATTGGTATATACGGCTGGTCGTATGGCGGTTTCACAACCCTTAATGCAGCACTAAAGAGCGATGGCCTATTCCGTGTCGCTATTGCCGTTGCACCTGTGACAACATGGCGCTACTACGACACGATATACACGGAGGTGTACAACGATCTACCACAATCTAATCCAGAGGGTTACGACAACAACTCTCCGATTAACTTTGCAGATCAACTCAACGACAAGAAGACAAAACTCATCGTCATCCACGGAACGGCAGATGACAATGTTCACTTCCAGAACACCGTTGAATTAACACGTGCGCTCAACAAAGCGGGCAAAAAGTACGATATGATGGTCTACCCAGATCAGAATCACTCGATGTACCCCGACGACATGACAAACGTTAGGCAGAAGATGATCGACTACACGATTGAGAATCTATAAAACACAAAAGGGGGTGAATAGCCCCCTCATTGCTTAGAGTGTGAATAGCGAGTCAGTTTTGGGGCTTAACTTCGTTTCCCTCCTCCTTGCAAGGCAATGTGAGCATTTTCTCACGTTGCTCTTGCTTCGAGCGTCGGTTCGTGCAGGCTCTCAAACCGCAGTTTACTGTGCGTAAATGAGGATCTGAGAGGCAAGGGAAGTGCCGAAAATGACTTGTTAGTCACGCTCTCATTTTTTGCACAAGCATTTTTATCTCTTAAATGTGTAGAATCTAGCCATCAAATAGCTATACACTACACTTATGAGTGTTGTAACGAGCTTCGATGGCGTAGGCCAAAGGTAGAGGCTCTCCACAAGCAACTTCATCAGAAGGTAGTTCAGCAACAGCGAACCCCCAACCGAGAACACATATCGCACAAGCTGAGTGCGTTGTGTGAGTGTTGAGCGCACAAACGCCACGTTGCGATTGAGCCAAAAGCCATTGAAAAATGTGATCGGAAAGACCAAAATCAGCGCCATGATGTGGGGTGAGATCACCACCACACCTAGATCGACATTACTCTTCGCAACAACCACATTGTATAGAAATGCATAGATCAGCATATCCAGCAACATGTTGATACCACCACACGCAGCATAGCGGAAAGTCTCCTTCGAGATCACCTTCTGCACGGGTTTTACGTAGAGCCAATCTATCGTGCACCCTATAAATTGTGCTACTTTAGCCATTAAACTACTTAGCTCTATATACCCATGCGCCCGAGTGCGTATTGCGAGCGTCACGAGCCTGAGTGTTCGCCTCTAGCTCATCTGCCGAACTAAAGAGCGAGACCATAAATTTACCACCATATATATAAGCGCCCGCCCCTGGGAATTCACCCTTGACAGACTCTAGCGATCGCATTGCGTTCTCCGCAGTTGAGAAGACCCCAAGCACGACATAGTAATCCTTCGAGACAAGCGCCACGGGCTCCGTCTGTGCCATAGGAGTAGCTGGCACAACCACCGCTGCCGCAACGACACTATCACGCTTAGACTGCTCCGCTGAGCGAATACTATCTTGTGTGTGACGATGCTCCGCAAGCTTTCCTGCATGTAGCTCCACTGGCTCCGCAGCTCTATCACTGCGCCATAGGCTAGCAAAGACAGCTATTGCAACCACAACTGCCACCCCACCACAAATCATCAAGATCTTATCTAGTGTACGATTCTGCTTAATCTTCATAGGCTCTCTGTGAGGGTTCAGACGCTCCGTAAATTGCTCATCCATCACAAAGGTCTTGTGATTGAGTCTACCCACACCCTCAATATCGATATTTGTGAACTCCTGCACCTGCTCCAACCAACGCTGATAGACATCCAGCGCCTGCTCCTGGGAACAGTTTGCCTCAGTGGCTATGCGATCAACTAGTGATTGACCGCTCTGAGCCGACATAAATGCTATGAGCCTCTGAGCTGGCATGAAGTACCCCTTGCCAAGATCTCTTGCCGCCACACGCATCTGATACAGAGTTCCTACTTCTGGCAAGAAGACGCTCTCACCAGCTGCTAACATATTTCCAATCAAGGCATTGACCTGACTGACCATTGGTGTTTTGCTCATTATCGCTTCTTTTTATGTTGCACTTTAATTGGTTTGACCTCCATCTCAGGTTTTGAGAGTGCACGCCATATCATGTAGCCCCCCAATATCACGAACGGAATACTGAGCCACTGCCCCATATCGAGCGACATACCCCTCTCGAAGTTAACCTGCTCAACCTTGATGTACTCAATAACAAAACGAGAGAGGAACACCCCGATGAGCCCCACTCCAAAGAGTAGTCCTGGGCGACGACGTGCCATGTCACGCTTATAGTAGAGCCACACCAACACAGCGAACGTGAGGGTGTAGAATATCGCTTCATATATCTGTGTTGGGTGCACCGCTGCTGGCGCATACTCGTTCACCCACTTCGCCGAGCGTAGGAATTTGAATCCCCACGGCATGTCGGTTGGAGTTCCAAAGATCTCAGAGTTGCACAAGTTACCAATTCTCACAAGCGCACCGCCAATACCCACAGGGATCATGATCCTATCCAGCGACCACATGTAGTTGATCTTATTCTTTCGTGAGAAGAGCCAAAGCCCCACGAGCAGACCCAGCGCCGCACCATGGCTAGCGAGTCCACCCTCTCTAAAGCCCGTGATTATGGTCCACGGCTCATGAAGATATGTCATAGGATCGTAGAAAAGGCAGTGCCCGATTCTTGCGCCAAGTATCGTTGCCAGAGCCCCATAGTTAAAGATAGAGCTTGAGACATCAGGCGAGAGCCCCTCACGCTTGCAGAAATTATCAAAAAACTTCGCTCCTATAAGAATTGCAAGCATCCACGTCACAGCATAATAGCGCAACTCGAAGGATCCTATCACAAAAATGCTTGGGTTAAAATCCCACTCAACTACTAAGAAATTAATCATATTATTCTCTATATTATTTTATTCTACTCTCTTCAGCGTGAACGAGAACGTGGAGCCACGCCCCACCTCGCTACGCACGGTCACCTTTTGGGAGTGCGCCTCAATTATGTGCTTCACAATCGCAAGCCCCAGACCCGATCCTCCTCTCTCACGAGAACGACCTTTGTCCGCACGATAGAATCGCTCGAAAATTCGTGGAATATCTCCCTTTGCGATCCCGATTCCATCGTCACTAACCTCCACTAACACCTTATCGATCATATCGCTAAACTCAACACGAGTAACACCCCCGTCACGTCCATAGCGAATCGAATTTGTCAGAAGATTCAACACCACCTGACCTATATAGTGCTTGTCACCCTCAACAAAGTAGGGGTTTGTGGCATCGACACTCTTCATCACGATTCGTATCTTGCGTTTTGCTGCCTCAGGTTCTGCCTGCTCAGCCACCTCCCTCGCCAAAGCGACTATATCGAATGTCTCGATTCTCAGGTGTGTCATATTACTCTCCAACTTGGAGATTGTCCCCAGGTCGTTAACAATATTTATCAATCTTTCGATGCTTCGCTCCGCCCTCATTAGGTAGTCACGATTGATGCCGTCATCCTCTAGTCCACCATCCAAAAGCGTAGTGATATAGCCCTGAACATTGAATATTGGTGTCTTGAGCTCATGAGCAACATTGCCCAAATACTGCTTTCGGAATCGCTCTGTCTCTTTTAGTTTAGCGATCTCCTTATCGCTGGTATCTGCCCACTGCGCAATCTCCTCAGAGACCTGAGCAAGGCTCTTCTCCTCTAGCTCATTTGAGATCTCGGAGCTCTTCACATCACGAGAAAAGACGATCGAGTAGATCGGCTTGAGCTTATACGCAACATAGCTCTTGATCAAAAATAGCGAGATGAGTGCAATCACCACAAAGAGCAGCACACACAGCATGATCACGATCCAGAGCTTAGAGTTGGCTATCATACATACCAGAAAAGCGGCCACTGCCGCAGTGGTCGCAATCAACAGGGAGGCCTGCTCTTTACTTTTTATATTAAAATCTGATCTTGATCGTCTACTCATCGCATCTGTTTTTATGCTAGAAATGGGTGACTAATAAGCTCTCACATTGCTTAGAGCGTGAATAGCAAGTCAGTTTTGGGGCTTCATGCAGGCTCTCAAACCGCAGTTTACTAGGCGTAAATGAGGATTTGAGAGGCAAGGGAAGTGCCGAAAATGACTTGCTAGTCACGCTCTTGCGCTCTATTTAATGTAGCTCGACATCATGCGAGCGATATACTTTCCGATTATATCGAACTCCAAGTTTACAACTGTTCCAACCTTAATCTGCTTGAAGTTTGTATTCTCGAAGGTGTATGGAATAATCGCAACACGAAACTGATCCTGCTCCGAATCACAAACCGTAAGGCTCACGCCATTAACCGTCACCGAACCCTTCTCCACTGTACACAAGCCTCCACCTTGAGGTTCATACTTAAATGTGAAGTAGCTGCTTCCGTCCGCATCCTCAACAGCAGTACAAACCGCCGTTTGATCTACGTGACCCTGAACGATGTGACCATCGAGCAGTGCATCTGGACGCATTGAGCGCTCTAAATTCACTAGTGAGCCAACTTGCCAGTGGGCTAGGTTACTGCGCTCGAGAGTCTCTTTCATCGCCGTGACTGTATATGTATCGCCATCTAGTGCGACAACAGTCAGACACACTCCATTGTGTGCAATACTTTGATCGATCTTGAGTTCAGAACAAAAATCAGCTCTTAGTATAAAATCTTTGTTTTGGCGGTCGTTGCGGATCTCCACAACCTCTGCCATGCGCTCTACAATTCCAGAAAACATAGTTTAAGTGTAACTTTTTACGTATTTACAATCAGTTTGCCGCAGACCTTATAAACCGACTCTAAATCACTCATATCTAGAAGTATATCATCATACCTCTCACGATTTGCCGCAACCAATCGTATGTGATTTGAATCCTCAGCCGCACGGACATAACGCAAAGTTACAATTTTTTGTGTAACTACCGCATAATCTTCGCCTGGAATTATCACCTCTGGGTCAATTTTTTGCAGAAAAACCACTGTTCCTCTCGGAATATCGGGCTCCATATCACGGTTTGTGTAGAGCATCGCAAGGTCAGCACCCTGCATCTGAGGGACAAACATATCGTAGTCTGCCGTCAGGTTACCCAATGCGCGAAGCCCCTGCTCCATGTCTATATTGAAATATGGTGTTTGAGCTCCATTATTGTGATCCTCGGCAAACATTTTGCCATCACCCGTAAGGAGCCACAACTTACTAATCTGTGGGAACTTGTCCACGATTTTTGTTGCTACGTCTAGCGAGATACCGTTATTTCCTCGCTTTATCTGATAGAGATTCTCACCTCGTGGCAGTCCTATATGTCGTGCAAAGTAGTTTGTAGACATATTCGCCCAAGTAATAACACCCTCTATTCGTTGCCAGTTATCCTGTTTATGTGTCATTTTAATAAATTTTTTGCTACCTTTGCATCTATGGTCCCGTAGTTCAATGGATAGAATATAAGATTCCGGTTCTTACGATGAAGGTTCGAATCCTTTCGGGATCACACCATGGGTGTAGAGCGATTTATCAATCTGTTCTATGCCCTTTTTTGTGCCTCTCCACAAACTATCTTGCCTTGATGCAAATGTAATAAATTAAATTTTAAATACAGCAGTTAAATATAATATTATATCAATAAATATTACTTAATACTGCCTTCGCAATGTTACTTTTCAAATAGGACGACGATTAGATTCATCTAAAAGACCACATAGAACACTAATCGGACTTGACACGGTCGGTTCTTATTAGAAATATTGAATAACATAAGAGTATAAGGGTTGGTAAACAAATACCATCTCTCTTTTTAATAAATTAGAGCTAATTCTGACAGAGCTTCTCTTAAGGCCCATACATTTTTCGCTTTTCAAGCACCACTACCACTCACCTGATATGCAAGAGATCTGATCCGCAAGCTTAACAAGCAAGACCGACTCCATGACATATCCTCCTGTCGTACCCTTCAATCTGCTGAGGGTATCACCATAGAGGGCAGTACAAAAACCACATATTGGTGCAGCACAGTGTTCACACACCTCCAACTCACCACACAACACCTCACAGAGTTGACCACTAGACCTACTGTCTCCTTCAAAATAATTCTTGGCCAGTAACTGTGTCTCGTCTCCATAGACACTCTCCAGGCCATTCACCTGTGCCCCACTCATTGCCTCTCGCGATCTAAGGCTATTGTGCTGGCTTTTCAAAAAGTCGCTACTGCTAGAAACCCCCTCGATAACACTAAAACTGATGTAATAGTCTTTGTGTGACGATACAGTATTAACTACCGCAAAGACCAGTACAGCGGCGGCAATAACAGCAGCGATTTTAATACGACTTATAAAAGATTGCGGAACATATTCAGTTCTTTCGTAATGCAGCTGAACACGCTCCCAAACTGCTGGTGGAGCCTCCATCTCTGCATCTTTTATATGTCTTCCGATCTGCTGAATCCAATCTTCACTTCTGCTCATTTTTCAAAAAATTCATTTCTACTTGCTCTTGGTGTAGTGCTTAACCTTGCTCGCAAGCAATGATCTCGCTCTAACCAATTGCGATGAAGAGCTCTTCTCGTTGATTCCCAACATGCTAGCGATCTCGTTGTGTGAGTGTCCTTCGACACAGAACAGATTGAAGACTGTTCTATATCCATCGGGTAGTTCCGAAATCATTCGCATCAATACATCAAGTGGTATATCACCACCACTGTCCATATCCGAGTAAGCGTCATCTGACTGCTGCCAATTCTCGTTGAGAGGTATCTCTGAGATTCGACTCTTCTTACGTAGGTGTTCAATTGCTAAATTAACCGTAATTCTATCCATCCAAGCTTGCAGCGAACCTTTACCTCTCCAGGTAAAACGATCCATTGAGCTGAAGATTTTAAGTATAGAGTCATGCAGGAGGTCCTCTGCGACCTCCTTATCACCGACATATCTCACACAAATAGCATAAAGTCTCTTTGCGTGCAAGTCATAGAGCTCTCGTCGAGCCTGACTATTACCCCTGCGGCACTCCTCTACTAAAATATTCTCTTCCCTTTGCATCCTTCGATTCATTAATATAAACGATGAGATTGCAAAATACTGCATGCATTACAGTTAAATTTAACCATCAAGCATATTATTTACAATAATAATTAATATATAGCTATTCAAGACTTGGGTATAAAACTAAATATCGACACAAATAGTTTATTTTTCAGAAGGGATACATACAATTATTGATTGTTAATAATCAACAACTTAACACTCATACCCAACCCCAAAATTTCACCTAAATATTGAGACAAACTATTTTGTCTCGAAAAAAATATTGATGTGGCAAGAAAATTAGTACAATGTGCCACCATTAAGAAACAAAGCCATTTAGTTGCTTTGACATTATAGCGCAAAAAGCGTAGAAAGATAGCGCTTTTGTTTAATTTATATAGTTACCAACTATCTGATTAAAAATATTTTAATTAAACACAGTGCAATATACGAAAAAAAATAAGAAAACAAGAAAAAGGGAACAAATCTGACCCTTTTTCTCGTATATCATACAATAATCACTAATCTAGTACAACAATTTATCCAAAAACTGCTCATACTCAGCAATATTCTCTATTGGTTTGCGTGCCACACCACTCTGCATTGCTGCCATAGCAACCGCCAAAGATACCTTTTTCAGCAGACGTGGATCGAGCGGTTTTGGGATAAGATAGCCTCGCCCAAACTCCAAAGAGTCAAGACCATAAGCATCGAGTACTTTTTGCGGCACGGGCTCCTGCGCAAGCTCGGCAAGGGCATGCGCTGCAGCGAGCTTCATCTCGGCATTTATACACGTAGCACGAGAGTCGAGAGCACCCCTAAATATGTAAGGGAAGCCCAGCACATTGTTAACTTGGTTTGGCAAATCTGAGCGTCCCGTTCCGAATATAATATCCTCGCGAGATGCAACTGCGTCATCATAAGAGATCTCAGGGTTTGGATTAGCCAGAGCGAGAACTAGTGGATTATCCGCCATCGCTCTCACCATATCTTGCGAGAGGACATTAGCCTTCGACATCCCCATAAACACATCGGCATGAGCCACAGCATCAGAGAGAGTTGTAATATCTCTTTGAGTAGCGAATTCACGCTTCTGCTCGTTGAGATCGTCACGCTGTGCAGTGACAACCCCACGACTATCGCACATCACCAGATTCTCACGCTTCACGCCTAGCTCAACGATCATACGTGCACTAGCAATAGCCGCTGCACCTGCACCATTGATAACAACTTGAAGCTCAGATATGCGCTTACCTGTGATTTTTTCGTAATTTAGAAGTGCGGCGGAGGTGATAATTGCTGTTCCGTGCTGATCGTCGTGCATGATCGGAATATCGACAAGCTCCTTGAGTCTTGCCTCCACTTCAAAGCACTCTGGGGCTTTTATATCCTCGAGATTAATACCTCCAAAGCTCGGAGCTATGTTTTTGATTGTAGTGATGAGCTCATCTACGTTCTGGGTGTCGACCTCAATATCGAAAGAGTCAATCCCCGAAAAGATCTTGAAGAGCATGCTCTTACCCTCCATCACTGGCTTACTCGCCTCGGCACCAATATTTCCGAGCCCGAGGACAGCTGTTCCATTCGAGATCACAGCGACAAGGTTACCCTTATTCGTGTATTTGTAGGCACTTGAGCGATCTTGGGTGATCTCCTGACAGGGTGCTGCCACTCCAGGGGAGTACGCCAGCGCTAAGTCACGCTGTGAGCTGTGTGGCTTTCGGGCCACGATCCCTATTTTTCCAGGGCGATCGGCTTTGTGATACTCTAGGGCATCGATATATAGTTTATCATTACTGTTCATAACTGTTGTTTTAGTTTAGTTTCACAATACTAATAACGGATAGTAATACACAAAGAGTGCCCATCTCGTCATTTTTATGAGATAAAACTAACAACAATCAATCGATTTTGCAACACCTAAAGGCAAGAATATCAACTTTTAAGCTATAAAAACTCTAAACAGCGCTCCAAACCCACAGAACGTGAGCCCTTAATTAGAATAAGTTTGTTTGAGATCTCACGATCAAGCATGTGCTCTCGAAGATCCGCAAAAGAGCAAAAAGCAGAGATTTTTGAATCCAAGAGATTCGCCCCGTTAGATGCACCCTGTAGCGCACACTTAAACTGCTCGCCAACTAACAGAATTTCCGAGCTTTCGACAGTCAACGCCAACTCCAGTATCTGGCTATGTTCGGCCTCAGACCACTGCCCGAGCTCCATCATATCACCCAAGATCATGAGCTTTGAATCGCATCCATCGAGTGGTTCACCCTTAAAGTTTGATATCGATGCTCTCATACTTGACGGGTTGGCATTATAACAATCCAAAATTAGGGTATTTAGCTCAGTCTTAGTCTTTTGCGAGCGATTGTTATCTGGGCTATACGCCGCTATGGCTCTGACGATTAGCTCATCAGGGACATTAAAATATCGACCAACAGCAACTGCCGCAGCGATGTTTGCACGATTGTAATCACCCTCCAACTGGCTAGGCACACCCTCGCCTAGTACCCACGAGAACCCCTCAACTTTTAGGTTGGGGCGCTCGCTAGCCATTTGTGATATGGTCTTATCATCCTGCGCAACAAAAGCGATTGCGCCCTGCTTTTCGAGGTAGTCGAATAGCTCCCCTTTGCCTTTGCGCACCCCCTTAGGGCCACCAAAGCCCTCAAGGTGAGCTCTTCCAACGTTTGTGAGGAGTCCAAAGTTAGGTTCACAAATACCACAAAGCTCTGCTATCTCGCCACATGCGCTCGCCCCCATCTCCACGATAGCAAACTCCACATCGGAGCTAATCGATAGTAGCGTGAGTGGCACGCCTATATGGTTATTTAGATTTCCACGAGTGGAGTAGACCCTATATTTTGCACCTAGAACCACATTTAGCAGCTCCTTAGTTGTGGTCTTACCATTGGAACCAACAACTCCAAATACAGGAATCCCAAGAGCACGGCGATGTTCTCTCGCAAGCTCTTGAAGTGTCTCCAAAACACTATCAACTAGGATCATACGATCACCCTCAACCACCGATTCATCGTCAACCACACACCACACAGCGCCCTGTTCGAGCGCCTGCTTGGCGAAGAGATTACCGTTGAAATTCGCCCCTTTCAAGGCGAAGAATATAGACCCCGCACTAATTGCACGTGTATCTGTTGAGATCGATGGAAACTCTTTGAATATATCGTATAACCTAGACACCCCTATAATTTTGTTTAGATAAACTTATCTCCGCTTTTGAACCTCACCTCATCGATGAAGGTCTTGATGTTCTGCTCCTCGCTTCGTGGGCAGATCATCAGCACATCCTTTGTATCAACCACGATGTACTCTTCCAAACCGTTTATAACTGCAACTTTCCCCTCTGGAACTTGAATTATTGTACCTTTTGTGTTGTATGTCAGACACTCACCGTGTGACTTTGCATTGTCCGATTCGTCCTTGTTTGAGTGCTGATACACCGAGCCCCAAGTCCCAACATCACTCCATCCGAAGTCGCCATTTCGCACATAGACATTGTCGGCTTTCTCCATAATACCATAGTCGATAGATATTGCACGACACTCCGAGAAAGCACGCTCAACAACACTCTGAAGCTGTTCCTCAGGGGTTGTAGCAATAGCACTGAATAGCTGGTGATGCTCAGGCAGATACTCTTCAAATGCTTTGACAATAGAATCAAGTGTCCAGATAAAGATACCCGAATTCCACAAAAACTCACCGCACTCGACAAAGGTTTGCGCAAGCTCTAAGTTTGGTTTTTCGGTAAAGCACTTCACCTTGCTAATTGGCTCTGAGTTTGACATTTGAATATATCCATACCCTGTCTCTGGGCGTGTTGGGTTGATACCAATTGTCATCAGCGCCTTGTTATTTGAAGCAAAATCAAATGCCTCGTTCACGATGCTACAAAACTCTGATTCATTCAGAATCAAGTGATCTGACGGCGTAATAACCATCTCAGCATCAGGATTTTTAGACAATAGCGTATATGCAGCATAAGCAACACACGGCGCAGTATTGCGACCGATAGGCTCACACAGAATTTGATCTGGCGTAAGCTCAGGGATATGCTCTAGAACTAGATCTCTATATCTTTCGTTTGCGACAACCAGAAAGTTCTCGGCAGGGATTATCTTTACAAATCTCTCATATGTTTGGCGTATAAAAGATTTACCAGTTCCCAAAATATCTAGAAACTGCTTCGGCATAGAGCTTCTGCTAATTGGCCAGAACCTCGTTCCGACACCACCTGCCATTATTACGCAATATTTATTACTCATTTTATATCTAATTCTAATAAAACTCTAAAAATCTAACTGCCAACTCACCTCTTCGACTATCCACCCATGGTTATCTGTCGATGGCAAATCAGCTAATAATTGTGACACCTCTGTGCGATATCCCCCCTTTCGTGCTAAAACGGGCAGGAGTCTAGTCGCCCCCACAGCAACCACTCTCGAAAGGGGTTGCGCTTGAAGTGCTGCCACTAAAGGCGGGAGCATCCATTCGTGCAGCCCTCCCACACTTCTCGACGCTGCAAGCATTGCCGAGTAACAGAGCATTGGGTTTGGACCCTGCATCCACTGCTCGTAGATTGTCTCAAGGTCGGAGAACTCTTGTAGCAACTCACATGCCATCATCTCTGCCTGTTCGGAGTTGTGGATCCTCTCACCCCAACGAGTGATCTGCTCGACACTCATCTGAGAGGCATCAGCCATACACATCGCTACGATCTGAAACTCTCGAATCTCTTGATCGATGAGAAACTCAGCGAACTGCTGATCTTGTTTTAGCTCCTGAGCGATTAGCCTGATCGTTGGGATACTCACACCATAGTTCAAGGCGTATGGCTCGCCGTAATACTTCATTGTATCGGCTACAAAACCATTACGCTCTCTCTTGATGCGCACCAAAAGCGACGATAGCTCAGCGGTATATCTCATGGGGTCTACATGTTAGGCGTAGGCACAACTTGCACTCTACTACCGTATTGATATATAGGAATAACTACTTGAGATAGCTCCACATCCATATTTAGGAGCGTACACACAGAAGGCGCTGCTACACGACACGTAACAACTACTCTATCCTTATCACTCGCCACTGGCAGAGCAGATTGAGCTACACCTGGGTCGATCTGAAGCGAGATCGCCTCTCCCGACAGGTCAGATATTGGTAGGATACCATCCTCTTCAGTGAATCGAGCCACAACAAACTGCTTCTCGCCACTGGTTGGAGTTATCATAAATCGACATGTTGTCTTTGTAATCACGCTCTCTCCCAAAAATAGCTTTAGGTACTCCTGCTCCATCTTCTTGATGTTCGACAATACCGCCTCAAGACCCTCTCCATAGACGTTATCACCCATCATACCAGTCAAATACTCAGTATATGTTTTGCGAAGAGAGAATATCGTAGCTGCTGCTTTCTGTGCAGCCTCCTCCAAAGGGAGTACTCCCGACTCTCTAGCGTCGATTGCGATAGATGGAGTCACGCTCTCACTGGAGTTAATAACCGAAGATGCCTTCTGATCAACGAGTTCGGCATCAAAGATATTTGCAGACAAGATAGAGTATCTCACCTTGTCGGTCAATGGAGCACGAACTCCGAGATATTTCTGCGCATAGCGTGCATATGGGCCCGATGTGACCTGCTCAGACTGAACCAGCATCTCAACACATATAGTTGTACTTGGAACAGAAACTTCATAACCATTAGCACTCTTCACAACGCCCTCGACAGCCATCTTTGGACTCTGAGCCACAGCCACTACCGCACATAGTGTGGCCGCAATTGATATAACAAATCTTCTCATTTTATTCTCATTTTTGTACACGCGTGTACATAGTCTTAAAATACAAAGATATATTTTTTTTAGCAAATTCAAAATTTAAGATAAAACTCTCGCGTTAAATCTCGATATTGTTCGGTGTATTGCTCATGCCCTTGCTCCCTGATTATGAGCTCGTCAATACTTAATATACCCTCGCACAGCGAAAATTCTGCCAGTACTCTCACCGCGGCTCGCCCCTCGTAGCTCATCACATCGGTTCGTCTCACACAGTACAGATGCTCCTTAGCGGACTCTTCAAACAACTGAAACTCAGCCACAGGAAGAATCAGAGCGAACCGACCGTTGGGTTTTAGCATCCTCACAACACTCTGCACTAGCTCCTCAAACGGAAGTGAGTCGGTGTGTCGTGCTTGTGAGCGTTGGGCACTTGGCGAGCGAAGAGCATCAACAAAATATGGCGGATTAGAGACGATAAGATCAAAGCCATCTTCGGGCTGATACTCCTGCACGGGGCTCTGCACAAAGTCCAGGCGCTCCGCCCATCGTGTCTTTTGGGCGTTCTCTTTAGCCTGCGAGACATCGTCAATATCGACACCCACAACCTGCGCCAGAGATCTCTGAGCAAGCATTATAGCAATCAAACCCGACCCAGTACCAATATCCATCGCCCTAGATACAGATCCGAGATTAACCCACGCTCCGAGCAGGACACCATCGGTGCCCACCTTCATTGCACAGCGATCATCCTCAATCTCAAACTCTTTGAAACGAAACATAGCTACCCCTTCAAAAATCCATCAATTCCTGCGCCAAAGAGCGCAAAGTCATATCTCACGGGGTCCTGCTCATCGAACTCACGCAGACGCTCGGTAAGCTCTGCAACCGATTTCCAATCGCTCTGCTTGCGAGTCAACAGACCCATCTCTCGTGCCATATTACCCACGTGAACATCAAGTGGAATGTATAGCGCCGACATAGGAATCCCCCTCCAAAGTCCAAAATCTACGCCTCTATCATCGTGGCGCACCATCCATCTCAGAAACATATTTGTACGCTTACACGCCGCCCCCTTATCTATGGACGAGAGGTGTTTCTCGCATCGAGGCTGGTGCTCGCAACTGAAGAACTCGCGCCTAAATTCGGATAGAACGACCCTCATATCTTGGTTCGTGGCGTAAGAGCTCTCGAAGAATCCACCCAGAGAGCCGTGCTTTTGATAGACACCCCTTAGCGCAACGATAAAGTCCCGAAAGTCCATTCCATTGAATGTTCTGTGTACGTAGCTCTGCACACCGTCCAGCTCACTCTGCGATGCGTTTTTCACAAAATCGGCAGGTGCGCCATCCATATATGTCATCATTCTGTGGGCACTCTTGACGATAGCCTTGCGGTTGCCCCATGCAATGGTCGAGGCCAGAAAGCCCGCCACCTCACGATCGTGAGTATCTGTAAATGAGTGTGGAACACTAATCGGATCGTGCTCCACAAACTCCTCTCTATTATATTTATCGGCTAGCTCATCGAGCAGCCCCTTAAGCTCTTCTCTTGTCATCATCACTTATGATCTCTCCATCTCTCATTGTAATCTTGCGATCCGCCAACGACGCTAACTCCTCGTCGTGCGTAACTATGACGATGGTCTGTCCAAAACTATCTCTTAACTGTAAAAACAGTCGATTTATCTCATCTCTATTGTGGGAGTCAAGATTCCCCGAAGGCTCATCTGCCAACAACACCGCAGGTGAGTTTATCAATGCCCTTGCTATTGCGATGCGCTGCTGCTCTCCACCCGAGAGTTGCGATGGTTTGTGATCTCGGCGCTCAGAGAGCCCCATCATCGAGAGCAGCTCCTCGGCACGAGCCTCAACTTGCCCTCGATCACGTTTTGCAATGTAGCCTGGGATGCAGATATTCTCAAAGGCCGTGAACTCAGGCAAAAGGTGGTGAAACTGAAAAACAAAACCGATCTTCTCGCTTCGAAACTTCGAGAGGGATCTATCCGAGAGCGAGCCAACATCGACACCATCTACGATTATCGAACCTGCGCTACTCTGGGTCAGAGTCCCAAGAATCTGCAGCAGCGTAGTCTTACCAGCACCGCTAGCGCCCACAATCGACACCACATCTCCCCTCTCAATATCGAGATTGACCCCCTTAAGCACCTCTAGGTTACCATATTGCTTTCTTATTCCCTGAATCTTTATCATCACTGAAAAATCTATTTACACTCGCTATATTTCTTGAACAATCGCACACCATCCATCGCCTCTGCAACATCGTGCACCCTGAGGATAGTTGCCCCCTTGCGCATAGCCTCCCAGCCGAGCATCAACGACCCTGCGAGCGCCTGCTCCGAGCCAACACCCAAAGTTTTATATATCATCGACTTGCGAGACAGACCCACCAGCACAGGTTGACCAAGTTGCACCAAACGATCCAAACCTGCCAACAGCTCAAAATTTTGCTCCAGACTCTTCGCAAACCCAAAGCCTGGATCCACAATCACTCTATGAACCCCCACCTTTGCCATCTGCTCAAGTCGCTGCTCAAAGTAGTTCACCACATCTGAGACAACACCCGAGTCGTACTGCGTCATCGACTGCATAGTCTGAGGTGTTCCCCTCATGTGCATCGCAACATAGTCTAGGTCATTGCCCGCCACAACGCTCCACATACGAGGGTCGATTTCGCCTGCCGAAATATCGTTTACTATAATACGTCCAAAGCTCTCAACCGCTCGCTCCACTATCTGAGAGCGAAACGTATCGACAGAGACTTGCACATCTGCCGAGATCTCCCTAACGACACTCAGAGCACGCTCCACACGCTCCCACTCAGTCTCAAGAGGCACATCCTCAGCATCGGGACGAGAGGAGTAACCACCAATATCGAGGATCGATGCCCCTGCCTCTATTGCAGTGCGCACCCTATGCGATATTTGATCCAAATGCTCGGTTCGGCTACCCCCATAAAAAGAGTCAGGTGTGACATTTAATATTGCCATCACCTGAGGTTCTCTATGATTAGTTATCATTTCTATGTATCACTTTTTTTATCTGCTTATCTAGCATGGCGACTGCCTCTTGGAGATCCTCCTTGTAGATATTCACAAGCGTAAAGTCTGATCGACGCTGTATCTCCTCATCACTCCACTGCTTTGCCATTCGCCGTTTTATCATCTCAACATCAACACCATCACGCCTACACACCCGCTCCAGCCTTAGGAGCTCAGGGGCGATCACCGCAACCTTGTAGTCGACACAAAAATCCATGCCCGACTCGAAGAGTATTGCACTCTCGAAGATCACATACTCGCCACTCTGCCTATTACCCCACTCCATGAAGTCACGCATCACGGCTGGATGGACAATTGCGTTTAGCGCCAACAACGATTCATCATTATAGAAGACCGCATCGGCCAAATACTCACGATTGAGCACACCATCGACATATGCGCCCTCGCCAAAGCGCTCAATTATCAATTCTCGTATGCGTGGCGACTCATTCATAAGTCGCTTCGCCTCAGCGTCTGAATTATACACGAGAACTCCCCTCTCTGCAAATAGACGGCACACAGTACTTTTACCACTACCGATGCCACCCGTAATACCTACTCTAAACATAAAACCATAGGTTAAAAATTAAAACTCAGGGATATCTCTTACCGATAAAACCTTTATATCACTCAATCGCGATGCAATAGCTGCTTGCATCGACTCTGGCTCTACCACCACGACACTATCGCCGTGCTCGGTAGGCATATAGGCGTGTTTCAACTCCGTTAGAGGGATGCGAAGTCGTTTGCGAGAGTAGATCCTATGAAAGAGATTAACCCCCTCACCCTCAACTACACACATCACAATCTGCTCCTCATCATCTACTATCACCGGAACCTCCAAATCGGTGGTGTAGGTGTAGTCCAACTTCGAGAGATACCAGAAGACAAACGATGCGAACAACATCACCAAAAACATTGGTGACATAAACCCCTTAATCATACCTCTGATCTCCCCCATGAATTCGCCATATATGTTGCTAGCGACAAATATATGAAAACTTTCAGAAAAAACCACACCACAAAGCCCTCAAACTTAAAAATAATGCAAAAAAAACGCATATTTTACCTATACCACTCACATACACAGCCAAACTTCGAAATCAGCGTCTCAATTCCAACCAGACAACACCCTCTTTTAGCACACCTTCTTCTACAATTATAACACTGAAATATAGGCAATTATTACGTTCTGTATATTTTTTTATCAAATATGTTTAAATTTTATCTTTTTTTTCCTATCTTTGCGTGATATTGTGTTTGGAACTCAACATGCGACAGCAAACAAAATAACAAAATAAATTTTAAACAAAATGCAAAGTAAAGGTTTTATTAAACTTGTGGCAGTTGCTCTGGCAATTGCTTGTATTTACCAGCTTTCATTCACGTTCATGGCTCGTGGAGTCGAGAACAAGGCTGCGAAGTACGCCGCTCAATTTGCTCAACCAGAGCAAGATGCAGCTCAACAACGCTATCTAGATTCAGTAGCTAACCTCCCAGTTGCCGATCTTGGCATCATGACTCTTCCTTCGTACAAAGTCGTGAAGTCTCGCGAGCTTAACCTAGGTCTTGACCTTAAGGGTGGTATGAACGTAATGCTTGAGGTTCAAGTAGAAGATCTAATCAAAGCCCTAGCAGGCAACAATGTCAACGACCCTAACTTCGTACAGGCAATCGAGCAGGCTAACGCAGCGATGAAAGATGGCTCTAGCCGCAACTACGTAGCTGACTTTGTATCGGCATACGAGCAGGTGGCACCAGGCGAAGCTCTTGCAGCTATCTTCGTGAGCCCAGACAGAAGCGACATCACACTTGAGACTTCAAACTCAGATCTTCAAAATATCCTTGAGTCTGAGACTGAGGCGGCGATTGAGGCTTCATTCAACGTTCTTCGTAGCCGTATCGACCATTTCGGTGTGGTTCAACCAAACATCATGCGCCTTCCAAACTCACACCGCATCCTTGTGGAGCTACCAGGTGTGAAGGAGCCTCAGCGTGTTCGTGACCTTTTGCAAGGTACAGCATCGCTAGAGTTCTGGCTAACATACAACGCTAACGAGGTGTTCCCTGCTCTTATTCAGGCAGACCAAGTTCTTAGCGAAGAGATCAAGAGCAACAAAGTAGAGGAGACTGTAACCGAGGAGGTTGTACAAGAGCCAGCTGCTGACGGCGACGAGATCGAGCTTATCGACGAGATCGAGAGCACTTCAACTCCAACTGATGCAGCTAGCATTATGTCAAAGGAGAACAACCCTCTATTCTCTATCCTAGACGCACAATTCGCAGGTGGTTCTGTTGTGGGTGCTGCCTACAAGGCTAACATCCCTCAGATCGACGAGTACCTTTCTCGCCAAGAGATCAAGGACCTTTTGCCTGCAGACGTATTCTTCAGATGGAGCGCTAAGGGTGACGAGAGAATCGACAACAGATACTATCTATACGCTCTACGTGTAACAACAGCTGATGGCACTGCTCCACTTGATGGTGGTTACATCGTTGATGCACGTCAAGACTTCAGCCAGATGGATGGTTCGACACCTATCGTCTCGATGACAATGAACAGCGACGGTGCAAAGGAGTGGGCTAAGCTAACTGGTGAGAACATCGGTAACAGCATCGCTATCGTTTTGGACGGATATGTTTACTCTGCACCAAACGTAAACTCTAAGATCGAGAATGGTTCTTCTGAGATCAGCGGAGCATTCACAGTTCAAGAGGCTGTTGACCTTGCAAACGTACTTAAGTCGGGTAAAGTTCCAGCTCCATCACGTATCATCAACGATACTGTGGTTGGTCCATCACTCGGTCAGGAGTCGATCAACGCAGGTATGATCTCATTCATCATCGCATTTATCCTTGTGATGTTGTACATGGGTCTATTCTATAGAGGAGCAGGATGGCTTGCCGACCTAGCCCTAATCACGAACATCTTCCTTTTGATGGGTATCCTTGTATCTTATGGTGCAGTACTTACGCTTCCTGGTATCGCAGGTATCGTCTTGACTATGGGTATGGCCGTTGATGCCAACGTTATCATCTATGAGCGTATCAAGGAGGAGCTTCGCGACGGAACAGGTATTCAAGACGCTATCAAGAATGGTTTCAAGAAGGCATACACAGCTATCATCGATGGTAACCTTACGACAATCATCACGGGTATCGTTCTATCTATATTCGGTAGCGGTCCAGTTAAAGGTTTCGCAACTACTCTTATCATCGGTATCATCACATCGTTCCTAAGTGCAATCTTCATCACACGTCTACTTATCGAGTGGAGAGTGAGCCGCAAAGGTAGCATCTCTTTCTCACGCAAGTGGTCTGAGAACTTCCTTGGCAACACGAAGATCGACTTCGTAGGTAAGCGTAAGAAAGCATACATCACAATGTTTGCTCTTATTGGTCTTTCGATCCTTTCTCTTTCGGTTCGCCAACTAAACCTTGGTGCTGAATTCACAGGAGGACGTGCATACGTTGTTCGTTTCGATCAAGAGGTTGCAACAGACGAGGCTCGCCAAAACCTTGAGAACGAGTTTGCACAAATCGCTGATAGCGACGCTGCAAACACTAGCTTCGAGGTTAAGCAGTATGGTGGTGGTAACGAGATCCGCATCGTGACACAGTACAAGTATGACGATACATCTGACACAGCGACTCAAGAGGTTGAAGAGCTAATCTACAACGCACTTGCGCCACTATTCGGATATGAGATCACGTTCGAGAACTTCCGTGACACTCAACACGATGAGAATGGTATCCAGTCAACAGACATGGTTGGTCCATCTATCGCTAAAGATATGACATGGAACGCAATCTACTCAGTTCTACTTTCGCTAATCGCTATCGGTCTATACATCACATTCCGATTCAAGCGTTGGCAGTGGGCAACGGGAGCTACAGCTGCTCTTGCGTTCAACACTATCTTCGTTATCGGTATCTTCTCGATGTTCTACGGATTGCTTCCATTCAACTTGGAGGTTAACCAAGCGTTCATCGCTGCGATCCTTACGATCATTGGTTACTCGATCAATGACACGGTGGTAGTATTCGACCGTATCCGTGAGTACCTAGGGCTATACCCTAAGCGTGACTTCAAGGAGACGATCAACGGAGCCCTAAACTCTACGCTATCACGTACAATCAATACATCGTGCACAACTCTTGTAACTCTTCTTGCGATCTTTATCTTCGGTGGAGCTACAATTCGTGGATTCGTCTTTGCACTTATCTTCGGTGTGATTGTGGGTACTGCATCTTCACTATTCATTGCGACACCAATCGCATATAGCCTTGTGAAGCGCAGCAAGAAGTAAATTCATCTCAACTGAGCACAAAAAAAATACCGACTATTTGACAGTCGGTATTTTTTTTTACCTTTGCATGTTGATACTTTATATATAAATATACTAAAGCTATGGGATTTGTTCCTTTCACTATAATTGACCTGCTTGACATTTTGCTTGTCGCAGCAATTATGTACTGGATATATCGTGCAACCAAGGGGACTAATGCACCATATATCTTCACAGGCATCATTGTCATCTATCTACTGTGGATTCTGGTGAAGACCCTAAATATGGAGCTTCTCTCTAGCATCCTTGGGCAGTTTGTCAGCGTGGGGGTCATAGCCCTGATCATTGTATTTCAGCCCGAGCTCAGACGCTTCCTTCACATGATAGGCATGCGTCAAAAGCGATTTAACTTCCTGAATCGCATCTTCAACTCCAACAAGGATAACGACCAAACAAACATCTCGCCGATTGTCACGGCTTGTGTGGAGCTATCTCAAGCTGGCATGGGTGCGCTTATAGTTATAGGTCAGCAGAGCGACCTAAGGCTAATCACCGATGGTGGTATTGCGCTCGATGCAAAGGTATCAACACCTCTTCTGTGCAACATTTTCTTCAAGAATAGCCCACTACACGATGGAGCAATTGTCATAGAGGGTGACCGCATTATCGCTGCGAAGTGTATTCTTCCAGTAACACAGAGCGATGTTCCAAAGTCATATGGAACACGCCACCGTGCGGCGCTTGGCATAAGCGAGATCTCGGACGCTATCACTATCGTGGTATCAGAGGAGACTGGTAAGATCTCAATCGCACAGGGCGGTGCCCTACGTCGCAATGTCGACCCAGATCTTCTGGAGCAGATGCTTCATCGCCACCTTGTTGTAAATAGTCGCAAAAAGTCTCGCACCGAGGGGGAGAGTAAATAATAACAGAGGATCATGAAGCTCACATTTCTAGGAACAGGAACATCTCAAGGTGTGCCCGTAATTGGGTGCCGCTGCGCAGTCTGCACATCGACAGATAGTCGTGATACAAGATTTCGCACATCGGCGATGATCGAGGTGCAGGATCAAAGGTTCATAATCGATGCTGGTCCCGATTTTCGCATGCAACTCCTGCGTGCGGGGGTGCGCCACATAAACGCCATACTCCTCACCCACGAACACAAGGATCACACGGGGGGAATTGACGATGTTAGGGCGCTGAATTTTGTGGACTACCCCGAGGTTATTCACCGTGTGCCAATCTACGGCACACCGCACACTTTGGAGTGTATTCGCAAGGATTATCACTACGCATTTGGGACGGAGCGCTATCGTGGGGTTCCTGAGATCGAGCTAATGCAGATAGATCCCAATGAGAACTTCTCGATTGGAGGAGTAGAAATTACACCCATAGAGGGGTTTCACTCAGATAGTTTCAAGTCGACAGGTTATAGAGTTGGAGCTCTGACCTACCTCACCGATTTTCGCAAGATAGCAGATAGCGAAGTGGAGAAGATCATGGGTAGCGAGGTGCTTGTTGTCAATTCGCTGAGATATGCGCCCCACAGCTCTCACTTCAACTTTGAGCAGGCTCTGGAGCTAATAAATCGTGTAAAACCACGAAAGGCATACCTCACACACATGTCTCACGAGATGGGGCTACACTGTGAATCGAGCCTAAATATGCCCCAAGGGGTTGAGATGGCGTATGACATGCTAGAGGTAAATATAGAGGATTAAGATATGAAAAATTTCAAGAATAAAGTCGTTATTGTAACGGGAGCATCGTCAGGAATTGGCGAGGCTTGCGCAAAAGAGTTCGCAGCTCAAGGCGCAAAGGTTGTATTGGGTGCGAGAAGTGTCGAGAAGCTACAACTCATTGCAGGTGAGATCTGCGCTAATGGTGGCGAGGCGATCTATTGCCCTGTCGATGTTGCTAAACCTGAGGAGTGCGAACAGCTCGTAAAGAGCGCTGTCGATGCTTGGGGTAGAGTCGATGTGCTTATCTGCAATGCAGGACTATCGATGAGAGCTCTCTTCGATAGTGTTGACCTTGAGGTTCTGCATCGCCTGATGGATGTGAACTTCTGGGGCACGGTGAACTGCTGTAAGTATGCTCTGCCATACATTCAGAGCACGAAGGGATCAATCGTGGGAGTCTCATCTGTGGCGGGTATTCACGGATTGCCTGCTCGCACGGGATACTCAGCATCGAAGTATGCGATGACTGGCTTTTTGGAGACCTTGCGTGTAGAGAACCTCAAAAAGGGGGTGCATGTGATGATTACATGTCCAGGGTTCACCGCATCGAACGTAAGATTCTCGGCACTCACAGCCGATGGTTCGTCACAGGGCGAGACACCACGTGAGGAGGCGAAGATGATGACCTCGGAGCAGGTGGCGCAGATCATCGTGCGAGATACTCTAAAGCGTAAGCGCCTATCACTGATGGACTTCAACGGAAGAGCTACCCATTTCCTAAAGAAATTCCTTCCATCGCTAGTAGATAAACTCTTCTACAAGGCTATGGCAAACGAACCTGATAGCCCACTAAAATAGCAAGTATGCAACCTAGCGTTCTAGTTGGAATAAGCGGCGGTATTGACTCTGCCGCTACTATTCTGCGCCTTCGTGAGCAGGGGCACCATGTGCAGGCACTCTACATCGATATGATTGGATGTGAGCTCTCACGCCAAAGGGTCGTCGCCCTTAGCGAGCAGTTGGGAGTGCAGCTCCACATCGCATCGTGCGAGGAGATATTCCAGCGCAGAGTTGTAGATGTGGTGCTCTCAGAGCACCAAAGAGGCAGAACACCCTCTCCATGCACAATATGCAACCCACAGATCAAGTGGGAGCAGTTGAAGCTCTATGCCGATAAACTTGGCATCGACAAGATCGCTACGGGTCACTATATTCAGATAGCAACAAGGGACGAGCGCCACTTCGTTGAGCGTGGCATTGATCCCGCCAAGGATCAATCATACTACCTCTACACATTATCACAGAGCACGCTAAGCAGAGCCATCACACCGCTTGGCACGATGCGCAAAACCGATGTTAGAGAGTATCTAGCATCGAAAGGATTCACAGCCCTAGCCAAGGGATCGGAGAGCCAGGGGGTCTGCTTCGCAAAGTCGGGCTATGGCGCATTTCTTCGCCAAAATCTAGACTACAAAGCGGGGGAGATTATCGATACAGAGGGCAAGGTGATAGGCACGCACAATGGCGTACAGCTCTACACCGTAGGGCAAAAACGAGGATATGATCTACATGAGGGTCAGTCGGGAGAGGTTCGCTCGCTCGATGCGAAAAACAATAGATTAACAGTTGGTGCTCCGCTTCTCGTGCAGAGCATCACCCTATCAAATGGGTGGTTTTCGCCACCATCTGAGACAAAAGAGCTTCGATGTCAAATCAGAGGTCTGGGCAAGAATCCCCAATGCGCAGTGAGAGTAACCAAAACTGAGAGTGGCGAGCTCTGCGTCACATCGCTAGGTGAGCCATTTTGGGCACCAGCAGCGGGACAGCCAGCCGTGATCTATGCTGGCAATCTAGTTGTGGGGGGAGGTTTGCAGGTTGATACTTGGAGTTAGATCTTCACCACACGCCCCAACTTCACATACCAAAGATAACCCTCAACGCTACTGTAGCCCATATTGAGCAGCAGGGAGCTATACTCTTGAAGCTGCTTTGTGTGGCTTTCACGCTCTGCTGATCCAAATTTATAGTCGACAACTACGGCTCTGTTGCCCTTTATCATCACCCTATCGGGGCGACGTGAGGTCGAAAGTCCTGGTATGATTATCTCATTTTCGTTGCGAATAGCATCCCAACTACCATCAAACCAATGTGCTACCACATCGTTGGACATGGCACGCTCGACCATCTCACAGAGAAGATCAAACTCCTTTTGAGTGATTGCGCTGTCGGTGTGCATATACTCCAACGCCGAGAATATATCCTCCTGCGTTTGAGCACGCTCGAAGGCTCGGTGCATCAAAACACCGAGATTACGTGGCGAGAGCTCTACGGCATCCTCCTCGAAGTAGCGCTGCGAAGGGAGGCGAAGTCTTAGGTCCGCCTGCCCGCTACGGAATCTCTCCAGAGTGATGTGCTTTATCGACTCTTCACCCTCGTGCGAGTCCACTGGAGAGGCTAGCTCACCGAACTCATAGTGCTCGAAGCCCTCACCCTGGCGATATCGCCCCGTGAGCTCACCGATGCGAGCACTCTCACCCTCTCGCCCAAGGCAACCCAACAGAAGAGCACCCACCGACGTTTTTTTATTGACGGGAATAAAGACATAGAGCGCCTCGACAGCTCGTGTGAGGGCTACATATAGCAGGTTCACATTATCGACATGGGAGTAGACAACCTCTCTGAAGTATTCGGACGAGAACTCCGACTCCGCCATTGATTTTTTCAGCTTTATTGGGAAGCCACCAAACTCTGAGCCATTGGCATCGGACCAAACAAAGTTCTGTCTCACACCACTCGACATAGGCCCTAGAGCCCAATTACAGTGTGGAATAATGACAACTTTCTTCTCCAAACCCTTCGATTTATGCACCGTTGTGATCTCTATCGTTGTCTCGCTCTGTTCCACCGAAAGCGAGCGCATAGAGCCCACTTCGCCCCACCATTTCAGGAAGAGCGCAATATCGGCTACCCTATTACTACAGAATCCAAGGATAAGCTCCTGCATAGCTTGAAGATACGCTATCTGGCGACTATTATCGCCTAGGCTGTATCGCATTACGATCTGTTCGAACGCCTCCTCGGGCGATAATAACCTCAACGAGCGGAGGAAGATAGTGTTCTGCTCGTCGAGCTCCTGGTCGTAGGCAATCTCCAGATATTGATTGAACAGAGCTCTATTGATTGCCACATTCATATTAAGGCTCAACGACATAGCCGCTGCGATGAACGAGCAGACAGGGGCGTTACCTATGATGAGAGCCTCGTGGGTCATCACATCGAATCGGTATCGTGGATCGCTGTTTTCGCTCTTAAATCGTAATAGCTCCGCCGCTACCGCCATTCCATCTTTTGCCCCTCGAACCAGGATCATAATATCTTTAGGCTTGAACCCACGATCTATGATGCTCTTGATGCGATCAATTAGCGGTGGCTCCTCATCGAAGGTCTCGATAGAGACGTAGCCCGATGATCGCTTCACCTTCTTAGGCTCTTGCGAGTGCTCCACATAGGCAGATTTTAGGGTATCTCGGAGCGATTCATATACATCTTTGCGAAGAGTTCGCTCCACGAACGCCTGCTCCAACATCTCATTTAGTTGCTGATTATCACGCTCAACGACAGCCTCTATGATGCTGTTGTTGAACTGCACGACCGTAGGCAGACTTCGATAGTTAGACTTTAGATTTATCACCTCAATCTCGTCAGAGCCCAACTGCTCACGTGCATCTGAGTGCAGAATACGCCAATCTCCACCCCTCCATCGATAGATAGACTGTTTGATGTCACCCACCAACACAACCGAGGTTTGCCCCTCTTGGGTCTGCGACATAGCGTTCTGAAGCAACGGCACAAAGTTTGACCACTCCTGCGTGGAGGTATCCTGAAACTCATCGATCATAAATCGCTCAAAGCGATTTCCGACCTTCTCATATATAAATGGCGCATCGTTCTCGGCAATAAACTCCGAGAGAATGTGCTTGGTCTGCGAGAGGAGCATGAGGCTCTCCTCGCGACACATCTGCTGCACCTTCTCGTAGAGGTCCGTCAGCAGTGCAAAACTGCGGTAGTTCTCGCCTATGAGCTCAGCTGTGATCCACTCCTTGCGATTCTCATCCTGAATATCGCAGATCTGTTGCAGCAAAGGTTGCAGCTCTCCAACCAGACCCACTGCTGGTGAGGCTTTGGGACACCAACCATCCAACGTATCTCGGTACTTGGAAACTGTGGCAGTGTACTTATCGGTGCTTCCCGATGCGATCTTTGCAAAGTAGTTTATGAAACTTCGGCTCTTGCCCGTAAAATCTTGATTTGTAACACCTGCCGCCTTCATTATATCAACACCCCTCTGTGCTAGTTCACGCATCTGCCCTTTGGTCTGCTTGACTCTCACTAGGGTTTTATCTACTAGCTCTTTGATCTGCTCCTTGGTGCGAGGATTCGACAAATTATCACGATTGCTCTCCTTGAATAATTCGCCCCCAAGTGCCAAAATCGCCTCTCTGATGTCCCATTTCTTACCATCCTCGATGCTCTCTTGCGAGAACTCCACGATCCAGCGTTGAAGCTGAGGATCATCGGCAATCTGCTCAACAAGGGCATCGACACCTCGCATTAGAACGGGTGCATTGTCTAGCTCTAGGTTATAATTAAGATCTACACCCAGCTCCTTGACAAAGGCTCTGAGTATGCGTTGAAAAAATTTATCGATCGTCAGGATCGTAAAGCGTGAGTAGTCGTGCAGGATGTATGAGCGAACCCTTTTCGCTCTCTCTCTTATGGTCTGCTCATCTAGCGAGAGCTCCCCTTGCAGGCTCTCCATGAATGGGCTCTGCGCACCAGAGGCGAGTGTGTGGATCTCTCTCAAGATGCGTGACTTCATCTCCTCGGTCGCCTTATTGGTGAACGTCACGGCTAGAATATGGCGATAGCGCTGTGGTTGCTCCACTGCGTCACGCACATATTTATAGGCTAACTGGTATGTTTTTCCTGACCCTGCACTTGCATTAAGTATCCTTGCTCTCACTTGCTCTACGATTTTTTGCCACAGCGAACCATCGCTGAGGTAACAACAAAGGTAGTAATTAAAAATTGTAACTACAATATCGAGTGGCTATAATAGAAAAAGGGCGACTAATAAAACGTTAGTCGCCCTCTGATGTGATCTGCAAGCAATTTGTGTGTCTCTCGAAGGTGTTGAAAACTAGGTTTACTTGCACAGCAAACTGCATTCCCAAGCCCCAAGGAGTCTCATCATAATGACTTGTCGGTCAGCATCAAAATCACACTTGGCAGTTGTCTTCTTTTTATTGAATTACTCAGCTATATCCCCTGCATCGAACAACTCCGTAAGGTAGTGATGCAGATAGAAGAGCTCGTGGTCATCCTGCACTACGTCGTGCAACATAACATCCTCATCCCGAGAAGATCCTCCAGCCATCGTTTGGTCAATGTCAATATTATCCATAGGCAATGAATCGTTAAAATGTACATAATCCTAACGCATACTACCTACAAATATTGTGAAAAAATTAGCACAATACTATATTTTTCTCACGAATCATACGCCTTAGATTTATCAGTGCATATCTCATACGGCCAAGAGCCGTGTTAATACTAACATCTGTCTGATCTGCAATATCCTTAAAACTCAGACCATTGAAGTATCTCATAAGGACAACCTCTCGTTGCTCTTCTGGCAGTAGCTCTACCATCGATCGAATATCTTGTTCGACCTGGCTCTTTATCATCGTATCTTCGACATTGCCCTCTAGAAGCTTCATTGAGCCGAAGAGATCGTATCCCGCCTCTGCTTCATTTACAACCTTAGATTGTTTCTGAGCACGGAAATAGTCGATTACCTGATTGTGCGCAATACGCAGAACCCACGATAGAAATTTACCACTGTCTGAATAACGACCCTCATCTATGACCTTTACAGCCTTAATGAAAGTCTCTTGAAAAATATCCTCCGTAACGTCTCTGTCCTTGACCAACATGAAGATGTAGTCCTTGACTCGACGACTATGACGAGTGATTAGTTGCGATATCGCATCTGAATTGCCCTGTTTATAGATATCCAACAGTGCTTGATCACTCTGCTTTTGGTTTTTCATACTCTGTACCTCCTAATTTTGTTATTATTTTTAGAGTCGAGTTTATGCCATAAGCTACCTATTATTTTATATTATTAAACTAATTTAGTCCCCTTAAAAGATCAGGGTTTAAGTCTCTCAAACAACCAATATCTGAGACTTAGAGAATGCAATATAGCACTTTTTTGCAAAACTTCCAAATAATTCTTCATTTTTTTCGTTCCACCCTTACTCTAACACCCCACTTTAGCCAAAATTCGTGCCACTTGATTACACCTCACTAAGGTGACAGTTTATAACCAGAAGTTAAATTTACGTTAACAATACGTTACAAAGAGAGTAACATGAGAAAAAAAGTATAAATTTGGTCCGTAATTATTAGAAAATTAATTAAAAAGTTATGGAAATTACTTACACAGCTATCTTGGTAATCCTCGGTACACTCGCTGTACTAGGACTATTTGTTGGAGTTACCAACGATGCCGTAAACTTCCTGAATTCTGCACTTGGATCTAAAGTGTCGTCACGACGCACTATCCTAATCGTTGCATCGATTGGTATCCTTGTGGGTGTTGCTACATCTAGCGGTATGATGGAGGTTGCCCGAAGTGGCATGTTCTACCCCGAATTCTTCACCTTCCATGAGGTGATGATGTTATATCTAGGGGTGATGTTTGCAAATGTCATACTCCTAGACCTCTACAACTCGTGGGGACTACCAACATCGACAACAGTTGCTATGATTTTCTGCCTTCTAGGTGCGGCTGTGGCGATATCGCTATTTAAAATAGCGGAGACTAACTCATACCAAATCACAGATCTTGGTAAGCTAATCAACGCTGAAAAAGCGATGGGTATCATCTCTGCGATTCTACTATCTGTAGTGATATCATTTACGTTTGGTTCTATTATTATGTATGTATCGCGCGCGATATTTACATTTAGATACTCAAAAATATTCCGCAGTATTGGTGCGCTTTGGTGTGGTATTTCACTCACAGCAATCATGTATTTCGCACTATTCAAAGGTCTAAAATCACTTCTAAAGGAGCACCCAATCACGGAGCTAATCGAGGCAAACACAATGCTCACACTCCTTATCTGCTGGGCTGCGTTTAGCATCATTCTGTTCTTCCTTCAGCGCTTTAAGGTCAACATTCTTCGCATCACAATCCTTGCGGGTACATTTGCACTTGCGCTTGCGTTTGCAGGTAACGACCTTGTAAACTTCATTGGAGTGCCTATCGCAAGTTTCGATGCATATCAACTAGCTGATGGAGGTATTAACCCAGATATGCTTATGTCTGCTCTTGCCAACGACGACGGTGCGCACATCGCTCTATTGCTTGGTGCGGGTATCATCATGATCATCACTCTTTGGACATCTAAAAAGGCGATGCGTGTAACAGAGACCGAGCTCGCTCTTTCAGCTCAGGATAGCGAAAACGAGGAGCACTACGACTCTTCAGCGGTATCTCGCTCGCTTGTTCGTGCAGCGATCAACATCAACAATACTATCGAGAAGATCGTACCAGCAAAGATGCGTGCTTCTATGGAGCGTCGCTTCGAGGTGGTTGATATCGAGAATACAGGTGCACCATTCGATATGATTCGTGCTACACTAAACCTTACTGTAGCCGCAATTCTTATCTCTATCGCTACATCTATGAAGTTGCCACTATCGACAACTTATGTATGTTTCATGGTTGCGATGGGTTCGTCTCTTGCTGACCGTGCTTGGGGACGTGAGACTGCAGTTTATCGCATCTCGGGTGTAATCACAGTTATCGCAGGATGGTTCGTCACAGCAATCGGTGGATTCATCATCGCCCTAGTAGTTGGACTAGCTCTTATCTATGGTGGTATAGTAGCGTTTATCTGCATCACTGTAATTTGCGCTTACATGCTAATCAAGAGTAACTTCTATGGTAAAACTAAGGAGGGACACTACACAGCAACAAAGACAAACAAAGAGCAAAACGACATCCTAGTTGATCTTTCTGAGGAGGTTTGCGAGAAGCTAGTTGCAACAACTGAGATCTATGATCACACACTAGTTGCCCTATTCCAAGAGGATCGCAAGACTCTACGTGATATGGTTAAAAGAGCTAAAGAACTTACACAGAAATCACACGATCGTAAGTACTCGCTCATGCCAACTCTTCGTAAGCTAGAGAACAACGATATCGACACTGCACACTACTATGTACAGGTTGTTGACTTCACAAACGAGCTATCTAAGGTACTACACCTAATCACACGCTCGGCTTACGACCACATCAACAACAACCACGAGGGACTATCGAAGAATCAGATCGACGATCTACACAGAATCAACAAGGATGTTGAGACTATCTTCCAAGGTTTCATCCGCATGATCAAGAACAATGACTTCGCAGAGATCGATCAGGTTCTAGAGATTAGAGATACGCTATTCAACAAGATTGCGAAGGCGATCAAGTCGGAGCTTCGTCGTGTTAATGACAACGAGTACAAAACAAGCACTAAGTCGTGCATGCTTTACCTCTCGATCTTGAACGACACGAAGAGCCTTATTCTTCAGTCTCGCAACCTAATGAAAGCTCAGCGCTATTTCCTTGAGGACAAGGGAATCCTGCCAAGAGAGTCATAGTGTAACCACATGAGGCCGGTAAAAGCCTCATCTAAGGATAATAATAGATGCGTGAGGGTGATTAACTTATAGGTTAGTCAGCCTCATGCTTTTTAACAATAGAGCATTATGGATATCGCAAAAACAAAACGTCGAGAAAATATAGCGGAGTACATCCTATACCTATGGCAACTAGAGGATCTTCTGCGTGCACTACAATTTAGCCCCGAGGCGATCTACTCAAAACTAGTGGATCCTCGCAGCGACATTGACGACTCGCAAAAGCATACGCTACTTGTATGGTATATGGACATTGCAAATCTAATGCGTGAGGAGGGTAAAGAGGAGTCGGGGCACCTGGAGCACACGATGCACATCATCGCCGATCTGCACAACCTACACCTTCAACTCATGAAGTTCCCCATCGGCGCACGCTATAGAGCACACTATGCAGCACTAGAGCCTGAGCTTGAGGGCCTACGCTCTATTCTTGGAAGGGCTGGCATGAGTGATACTGAGCTATGTTTCCGTGCGCTTTACGCTACGATGCTCTACCGCATCAAAGGCGAGGAGAACTCTGTAGCAAACGACACTATAACGCTAATTTCACCAGTAATAGCGGAACTGGCGCACATCTTCCGCCGTGTCGAAAATGGCGAAGATGACCTATTCAAGGGGGAGTAATCCATCCTAAGAGCAGAATTACAGAGGGTTTTCACCACAATACAAAGAGGGGAGAGTTTAATAACTCTCCCCTCTTTGTATGCTTTAAGTATCTCTACTTCTTGTTAAAAGTATTCATCGTTCGATCAATTCCCTGTGTCACAAACGAT
>CAYJIY010000002.1:33643-70861 GCA_964370415.1 uncultured Alistipes sp. | reverse complement strand
CTACTTCTTGTTAAAAGTATTCATCGTTCGATCAATTCCCTGTGTCACAAACGATAGAATAGCGTCACACGCATGCTTCATGTGATCTGGCAGCTCCTTGCGCTCCTCGTCAGACCACTCACCTAGCACATAGTCGATCTGAAAACCTCTTGCGAAGTCACCACCGACCCCGAAGCGATAGCGTATGTAGTTCTCATGGCCAAGTATCTCTGAGATATTCTTGAGTCCATTATGTCCACCTGCGCTACCCTTCTTACGAATGCGAAGAGCGCCAAATGGGATCGCAATATCGTCCACTACAACTAGGATATTCTCTACAGGAATCTTCGCTGTGTCCATCCAGTATCTGACCGCCTTACCCGAAAGATTCATATAGGTAGATGGTTTGAGTAGAACCATTGTGCGCCCTTTGTGCTTTAGCTCTGCAATATCTCCGTAGCGTGCAGATGAAAAAGAAGTGTTGGACTTCTCTACGAGAGCGTCCAACACTTTAAAACCGATGTTGTGTCGAGTCTCAGCGTACTCAGCGCCGATATTCCCCAATCCAACAATTAGGTATTTCATAACTTAGAAGTTATCTACTATTTCTTAGAAGCCTTAGCCTCAGCAGCAGCAGCACCACGTGAAGCACGCGTTGTACGAACTGCACATACAGCCGTTGTAGCTGGAGTAACAAACTTCAAGTTCTCGAACTCAAGGTCACCAACGAAGATAGTCTTACCAAGTGTCAACGCTGTAACGTCGATCTCAAGTGTATCTGGAAGATACTGCTCAAGTGCGCTAACGATGATCTTACGTGCAGAAACAACAAGCTTACCACCGACTTTAACACCTTCAGCTGTACCGTTAAGTTGAACTGGGATAGCGATTGATACTGGCTTGCCCTCCTGTACGCGGTAGAAGTCCATGTGAAGGATCTCCTCGCGGATTGGGTGGAACTGAACGTCACGAAGTACCGCCTTCTCGATCTTACCGTCGATTGTGAACTCAACGATGAAAGAGTTAGGAGTGTAGATCAATGGCTTAACTGCTAGTGGCTCGATAGCGAAGTTCACTACATCACCACCACCATAAAGTACCGCTGGGATAAGACCCTCGCGACGAACTGCTTTCGCTGCTTTCTTACCGAAATCTTGACGGCTAGAAGCTGTAATTTGAATTGTTTTCATTCTTTTATGTAATTATTTAAGTTACCTTGGGCGGTTCTCAGCACAACATCAAAGCATTGCGCCCCAATTCCGCTTGCATTTGGGTGGCAAAATTAATAAAAAATCACCACACCTCAAATTTTTATTACCTATTTATATATAAACGAGCCAAAACTCGTCTCTATTTCTACATCGATTGCTCGATATCTACCTCTGAGTCCGCAACAAGAATACGACCACAGTACTCACAAATGATAATCTTCTTACCATGGCGAATATCTACCTGACGCTGAGGTGGGATACGGTTAAAACAACCACTACAAGCGTCACGCTTTACAGTTACAACACCGAGTCCGTTGCGAACATTTCCACGAATACGCTCATAAGCTGTGATTAGGCGCTCATCGATTCTCGAACGTGCATCTCCAGCCAAAATCGCAAGTGACTCCATCTGAGATGATGTCTCCGACTCGATACCCTCAAGCTCCTGCTTCTTAGCACCAAGATCCTCAGTTCTATCTTTGAAGGTCTTGTCTGCGTCATCAGCGAGAAGTTTCTTAGACTTGATAGTCACGTTGTACTCCTTCATGCGCTTCTCTGCGAGTTCGATAGCAAGCTCCTGATACTCAATCTCCTTAGTCAAAGAGTCGAACTCACGGTTGTTACGCACGTTGTTCTGCTGCTCCTTGTAGTTTGCGATTGAGATCTGTGCTTGGTCGATCTCACGCTTACGCTGACGGATCAAAGCGTTTAGCTCATCGATCTCAGCATTGATATTCTCAATACGAGTCTTCAAGCCAACTAGCTCGTCCTCAAGATCTTGCACTTCAAGCGGAAGTTCTCCCTTTACCTTGTTGATCTCATCGATCTGCGAGTCGATTTTTTGTAGCTCATATAGAGCAAGAATCTTCTCTTGCATCGAGTAGTCAACTTCAGTACTCTTTTTCTTTGTAGTCATATAATATCCTTATTTTTATTGACTTAAATCAAATATTTCACTGGATTGCAAGAGAACTCACTCTTGCGAACCGCAAAGGTACACAAATTTTTTGATAAATAATCAAATATTAGGTCAATTACGCAATATTCGCTCTCAAAATGACCAATATCTGCAACAACTAGCCTGCCATCGGGAGTGTAGAAGTCGTTATAGCGTAGATCAGCCGTGATATATAGCTCTGCTCCTTCACGTTGCGCATCACCAATTAGCGAACCGCCCGATCCCGTACAAACCGCCACACGCTTCACCTTAGGGCGAATAATCTCACTGTGTCGAATAGCCCCAACGCTGCACTTATCCTTAACATCACGCAGGTACTCCAGCACATCGACCTCCTCGGCAAGCTCTCCAATTACGCCATAGCCCGAGACTCCATCCACGGAGCTCAGCACACGCAACTGCTCGATACCGAGTAACGAGGCCAGGCGCCAACTCATACCGTCGTGTGCGCTATCGAGATTGGTGTGGCACGCATAAAGTGCAATGCCTGAGCGTATTGCTCTCTCGACACACCTCTCCACAATCGACGATGAATTAAGTCGCTTTAGTGGTTGAAAAATTATTGGGTGGTGCGTGATTATCAGATCACACCCCTCACGCTCAGCCTCATCGAGCACCTGCTCGGTGACATCCACCGCAACAAGCGCTTTGTGCACCTGATCATCCGCGCGACCTACGATCAAACCCACGTTGTCATACCCCTCTCCCAAAGAGAGTGGTGCCAACTGCTCGATCACCTCTGCTATCTCTCTAATTGTCATAGGCTTCAGCTTTTAAAAAAGAGATTGTTCAAAATATGCAAATAGCTCCTTGTCCTCGGCATCGTTGTTTTTTCCTCGCCCTTTGCGAGCTCTCTTTGCCGCTGTAGGTTGGCCCTCTACTGCTGCCTCTTCGCTATTTTGGTCCTCGATCTCGGTTTGCACAGACTCCTCCACAGATAATGTTTGTTGCTCTGGTTGCGGCTCGTGCTCCTCGAAGTTAATTTCAGGGCCTTTAAATGTCTCTTTTTTCATCTCTATATATTGATTTTTATCACTCTTATGAGGTTGCTCCTCCTCTATATCTTTTAACTCTTGGCGTACATCTTCGAGGAGCGATCTCACTTTAAGTAAGCGCTCCAAAAGCTCAGCGTCACGCTCCAATTCAGTGCTTTTCTCACTCTTGAGCGCCTTTTTTGCCCCATCGAGGGTCATACCTCTCTCACGAACGAGGTGGTAGATCAACTTTAGGTTCTCTACATCGGCAGGTGTGTACAGGCGATTGCCCTTCTTATTACGCTTTGGCTTCAGCACCGAGAACTGAGTCTCCCAGTGGCGAAGCAGCGACGGTTTCACATCGAACATCTCGGAAACCTCGCCCATCGAATAAAACATCTTTTCGGCCATAGTTCTAAAATTATAAATGTTGAATCCTCAATGAATTCGGATATAAATTATTTATTCTCGCCCCTATCCTCTTCACATAGCCCAGCGCCATGTTGTTGTAGGTCACGAGATTCACTCCCTGTTCAAAGAGCATAGGGTCAATCTCTTGACGACGCAGATAGCTTAGCGCTTGCTCCCTGTCGAGCTCTCTTTCGGGCACAACTCCTAGGCGAAGTCCACACCAAAATGCCGTTGCGGGATCGGGTTTTAACTGCCCCTTGAATATCTGCCCCATGAGCGTCCCTGAGTAGATCACGGGCAGAGCTCCCGCAAGCTCTCGCACAGCACTATACGTTGACTTGCGATAGGTATAAAAGTTATCTGCAATCTTTGCACAGTGCATCAATTCGGGCTCTGCGCACCAGCTCAACACCTCCTTTTGCTCCGCTCTAGAGATATCCTCCAGTGGCGAGCGCTTCGATCTTGGTAGTTGACACTTCAGGCGCACATCCTCACTTTTTTGAGCCACCGCAGCGAAAAAACCCTCGCCTTTGGCTCTATGAGGGTAGAATCTAAAGGTTTGAAACGCTCCAACAGAGCCTCGCTCTACACCCCAATCATCGCCGAGCGATATGTGCTCGCTCTGCTCTAGTTCACAATCTGCCCACTGAGCAAACTGTTCTAGTAGCTCCTCATTCTCTGTACGGTTAAAGGTACACGTACTATATATTAATAGCCCCCCTGCACGCAGAGAGTCCCATACATTTTTCAATATGTCGATCTGCATCTGAGAGCACGAAGCTACACCCGCTGGGCTCCACTCCTCTCTCGCACCGTGATCCTTGCGAAACATCCCCTCGCCAGAGCAGGGAGCATCGACCGCCACAACATCGAACCACCCCTTCACGGCTGCAAAACTTTCCGTTTTTGTGGTGGTCACGGCTATATTGCCAAGCCCCCACTTCTTGACATTATCGACTAGAATAGATGCTCGTTTACGATCTATCTCATTGGCTACGACCAATCCATCCTCGCCAACTAGCGATGCATAGAGCGTAGATTTACCCCCAGGTGCTGCACACGTATCGAGCACCCTAAGCCCCTGCGCATCACGACTCTTCGAGAGTAACCATCCCACAAACTGAGACGACGCCTCCTGCACATAGTACGCCCCTGCATGAAACTCAGGGTCTAATGTGAATTGCGGTCTTTGGGCCAAGTATCGCCCATCTTGCGACCAGGGTATTGGCTCCGATGATGCTATCGATGCTGGTTTCGAGGGGTGCAACCTCACCGATGTTGGTGGTTGCTCATCTAGTGCACGCAGCAACAACTGAGAGTCCGACTCACCCAAATCTGAGGTGAGTCTCTCCATAAATTTATCAGGAAAACCACTCATACACTACTACTTACGCAATGCATCAATTCGTTCAAAGATTTTTGCCATCACATCAGGATCGCTAAAATCTTCCGTATTTTTGTCAATGACAAAGACCTCGCCCTCGTATAGATTCTCAACCCAATTATTGTACTTGTCGTTAAGAGTTTTGAGGTACTCCTCGTCAATATTTGTCTCGTAATCTCGCCCTCTCTTCTTTATTTGAGCAATCAGAGTTGGTGTGTCTGCTTTGAGATATATCAACAGATCAGGCTTCGGCACAAAACCCGAAACTAGCTTAAATATACTCATATAGGTCTCGATATCACGTGTCGCCATCAGCCCCATCTCGTGGAGGTTGCTGGCGAAGATGTGGGCATCCTCATAGAACGTTCTATCCTGAAAAACATCACCATCGGCTGCCGATAGCATATCCATAGTCTGCTGAATACGACTCCCCAAGAACGAGACCTGAAGGTTGAACGACCAACGACTCATATCCTCATAAAAGTCTCCGATATAGGGGTTCTCCAAATTCTCATAATAGGCCTTTGCCCCATAGTGATCCGAGAGCAACTCGGTTAGAGTCGTCTTTCCACTGCCTATATTTCCAGCTATCGCTACATACATAAGTCGTTGACTTTTACAAAATTATTATTTAAAACTCAAAATATCATCCATCACTCGTCTATCATTGCTCATGCGTGGCACTTTGTTCTTGCCTCGAGCTTGGAGCCACCTAAAGAAGTGCCCCTTCTCGACCACCTCCAACTTGATCTGATCGAGCGTTAGTTGGCGCTTTGCGTCATAATCGGAGTTGATCTGTCGCAGGTGATCGTCAATGATCTTTGCAAACTGAGCTCTATCTTCTGGCTCACGCTTGAACTCCACAGCCCATTGGTGCGCCCCTCTTTGATTGAGACTCATATACATAGGAGCGACCGTGTACTCATCTACTATCGCCCCTGTCTTTTCACACGCCACATGAAGAGCACTATCTGCATTATCTACGATGAGCTCCTCGCCAAAGGCGTTGATAAACTGCTTTGTTCGCCCTGCGAAGCGAATCCTATATGGTTTTGTCGATGTAAATTCGACAGTATCACCTATCTCATAGCGCCACAATCCGTTGTTCGAAGAGATCAGCACCGCATATGTTTCGCCGCACTTCACCCCCTCTAGTGGCACGACCGTATCACCCTGCCTAAACTCAAAGTAGGTCTCATAGTCGAGCATTAGTAGCATATCCTCCCTCGTGGGGTCATCTGCAATGGCAAAAAATCCCTCCGATGCGTTATATGTCTCCATATAATTCATCTGCGACGATGGGAAGATCTCCTCATACGCCTTGCGATATGGCGCAAAGTTCATCCCACCATGAACGAATAGCTCCATCATGGGCCAAACCTCCATTATATTACTCTTACCTGTGTACTCCAAGACTCTGCGCATGAGTGCTAAGTTCCACGAAGGCACTCCAGCAAAAGCCGTAATTGGTTGTCCCACACACTCCTTGCATATCGCATCGAACTTCTGATTAAAGTCCCCCAAGAGTGCCGATTCTATCTTTGGGGCACGAAACCATCCGCCCCAAAACGTAGCGTCCTTAATCAAAAGAGCCGAGAGATCACCCACCAGAGCGTGCCCCTCAACTGAACACGAACCACCAAGTGTCAGCGTCTTACCCGACAAGACATTGGAATCGGGATAGTTAGAGGCGTAAATTGTCGCCACATCACGCATCCCCTTCTGGTGGTTGCGCTTTATGGAGTCACTTGTAACGGGGATATACTTACTTCGATCGGAGGTTGTCCCCGAAGATTTGGCAAACATATCAACGCGACCAGGGTAACTAACACCCTTCTCGCCCTCGAGCATCTGATCGATATATGGCTTAAATGACTCATAGTCAAATCGCCCAACCATTGCATCGAACTGCTCCGCGCTCTTTATACGCCCAAAGTTATATCTCCATCCGAATTCACTACGCTCAGCACGATGCAACAATCTCTTGAGCATCCTCTCCTGAACCTCTATTGGATTCTCTCTAAAGTAGTCAATCTCCCTGATTCGTGGAGAGAAGACCGCTCGCAATAGTTTACTTCTAAGTGACACTTTATCTCGTTTTTGATTTACTTATTCACTAATTGAAGAATAGTCCAATCTTCTCAACCGCATCAGGCATCACAAACACCACAACACGATCATAGGCGTTGATCTGAGTGTCGCCCAGCGCAATAAAGACCTTGTCGCCACGCACCACACCACCAATGATAGCTCCACGAGGCAACCCTAAATCACGAATTATATCGTGCGTCGCAGGGGAGTTTGGCTTTACGATAAACTCTAGCACCTCAGCATCGCAACCCGTCAAACACTTTATGGTTTGAACATCGACCGACATCGTAAAGCGGAAGATATTTGACGCTGTAACCAGCTTCTTATTTATGATCGTATCGATTCCTATCGACTCTGCAAGTTTTATGTAGTTGAGGTTCTCAACCTCGGCAATCACCTTCTTCACGCCCATGCGCTTGGCAAGCATCGCCGCAAGGATATTTGTCTCGCTACGACCCGTCACAGCGACAAAGGCATCCATGTTAGAGATCCCCTCCTCGAGCATTGTCTCCGTATTACGTCCATCGGCATTGATGATGAGCGTGCGTTCCAACTGCTCGGCAAGCCTATACGCCTTCTCAGCGTTGTAGTCGATGAGCTTCACATCGATCACATCCTGCAATCCACGTGCAATATGCTGACCAATACGAGAACCACCCAAAATCATTAGGTCACGAATCTCAATGTTGCTCTGCCCCGAAAATGCCATAACCTCATCCACAGCATCGTGGCGAGTGATCACATAGACCATATCGCCCTCTTGGAAGCTCTGATCGCCCCTCGGGATGATGGTCTCACCACGTCTATTTATCGCCACAGCCCTATAACTCAAGGCGTTGGTCTCAGCTGCGAAGCTCGCTAACTCACGACCTATGAGCGTAGATGTAGGCTCTAGTTTGAAGACAACCAGAGAGAGCTTTCCGTTAGAGAAGTCGACATATTCAGTGGTAGAGGTGTGTCCCAAAAGGTTCACCACCTCCTGCGCTGCAATCTTTTCGGGATAGAACATATAGTCGATACCCATCTCGATGAACATCTCCTTGTTGTTTGGCTCCAAATATTCGCTATTATCGATACGAGATATCACCTTTTTAGCCCCCAGCTGCTTAGCCATCATTGCGGTGACAATATTGGTATTCTCGTCGGGGTGCACGGCAATAAAGAGATCGCACTTTCGAGTCCCCGCTTTTCTCAAAACAGAGAACTCCGTGGAGTCCCCCTCGATAGCGATTATATCTGCCAAGGAGTTAACCTCAGAGAGAAGCTTAGGATCGAGATCTATCACAGTGATATCGTGACCGTTACCACTAAGCATCTCAGCCAAATGGCTACCCATCTCTCCTACACCAGCGAGAATTATCTTCATAGTTTTTATCCAATATTTTAATTACCACATTAACATTTGGGCAACATTCTTGCAAATTAACTTACAAATGTATAAATTTGTTGCGAGATTACAAAATTAAGAGCCAAAACATATCACTTTACGATGAACACTTTTTTAATTGTCATAGGGATTTCGATCCTTGTAGTAGCATTCTTTGCGGTGGGCATGTCTCTCACGCTAATGATTAAGGGACACCACATTGACTCAGAGATCGCTACCAACAAAAACATGCAGAAACTCGGCATCAAGTGCGTACTCCAAGACACGGGGCACCACAACCATGGCGATGCGGATTGCAACACGAGCTGCGGTAGCGACTGCGGTAGCTGCACCACGCACATACTAGAGGAGCGCAAATAAACCCTGCGAATAAATCTCACAGAGACGCACAGAGGCGCAAACGAGACACACAGGGACACACTCTAGGCGCAAAGTTAAAAAAAGAGAGCTTGCAAGCTCTCTTTTTTATTTCACAACACTAATCCTTTTGTTTATAATAACACGAATGGCTCACAAACCAAGGGTTCCGCAGATCTTCCTTGTTGTAGCTGAGCACCTTTCGCTCGTTGATCTCATAGGTCGCACCACCCGATTCGGCGAGGATTAGCTCCCCCGCTGCGGTGTCCCACTCATAGGTTGACGAGGTGCGAACATAGTAGTCGACATCCCCCTCAGCGAGTAGACAAAACTTATAGGAGCTACCCTGCTCCACAACCTCTAGGTCGGGATGTTGCTCTCTCAGGGAGTCGACATACTGCTGAGTTTCGGGTGTTTGGTGCGAACGCGAGAGTGCAACCCTCACTGAGCGATTCTCGTTTCGCTCCAGCGGAAGCTTCGACCAATTCGACGCAATATCCGAATAGCTATACACAGCGTCCGAGACCGCTGGCACGCCATCCTTTCTGAAAGCACCTACACCACGCATTGCAACATACATACGCTCCAAATAGGGCACATACGTAACCGAACATTGACACACCTTGTGCTCCATCAGAGCGATATTGACCGTAAATTCGTTATTCCCCTTGATAAACTCCACCGTGCCATCCAATGGATCAACCAGCCAAAACAGATCCCAGTTGCAACGCTCCTGATAGCTCATCTCACGCCCCTCCTCAGAGAGGATTGGGATGCGAGTTCGCCCCAAGGCATCCTTGATTGTCTCGTGAGCTAGGCGGTCAGCCACCGTGATGGGCGTTTGGTCGCTCTTCAGGCTAACATCGTAGTCATCACGATTTTTATATATCTTCATGATCTGTGCCCCTGCTCGAACTGCAGCATTGAAAATCTCAGGCAAAAGATACTCTATCACACTCCTCTCCAACATAGTTTTTTAAAGCTTTTTTGGGGTTGATTTTCCCCAAAGTTAAGAATAAAATATCGACAATACAACACCTCAATCTTTTTTTTTCGCAACATGAGATGCACCACAACGCACAACCCCGATCAGAGCTCTCATCACAGCACAATTCGTGCCCCAAAACTCTGCAAAATGAGAGCAAAAAATGTAAAAAAGCAAAAAAAAATACTCAATAGTTGTATATAAGATAAATAAGCGCTATATTTGCAGTCCGAATTTATGTAAAAAAACATAATTTTTTAAATTAAATTAGATGTACGTAATTGTAGAGATTGCAGGTCAGCAATTTAAAGCTGAGAAAGGTCGAAAGCTCTATGTCCACCGTCTTGCCGCTGAGGAGAACTCAATGGTGAGCTTCGACAAAGTCCTGCTAACTGAGAACGACGGTCAGGTTAAAATTGGCGCACCTGTTGTAGAAGGCGCCTCTGTAAAGTGTAAAGTATTGAAGCACCTTAAGGATGATAAAGTCCTTGTGTTCAAGAAAAAACGCAGAACAGGATACCAAAAGTGTAATGGTCACCGCCAGTACATAACTCAAATTTTGGTAGAGGAAATTGTTGGATAACCTTTAAAGTAATTAGTAGAAAATGGCACACAAAAAAGGTGTAGGTAGTTCAAAGAACGGCCGTGAGTCTGAAAGCAAGAGACTCGGTGTTAAGCTTTTTGGTGGTCAGTTCGCTAAGGCGGGCAACATCATCGTTCGTCAAAGAGGCACTGTCCACAATCCAGGTGAAAATGTAGGAATCGGTAAGGATCACACGCTTTTCGCGTTGGTTCACGGTACTGTTGAGTTTACAAAGAAGTCTTCGGGCAAATCTTTCGTAAGCATTACTCCACTTAGCGAGTAATTCCTAACAATACAAAAAAAGCAGAGGTCAATCCATCATGGGTTGACCTTTACTTTTATCTACCCCTAAAACCACAAAGAGATGAATATTGACAAAACAGAGTTCAAAGCGATACAAAATGGCGATCAAATAGTCGCCATTCTTACCCAAATGAGCACGTCTCAAAATCCGACAGAGCACTCAAACGATCTAATGCAAGCACTTGCGCAGAGCGCCAGCATCGACGCTTATGGACTTGCATTCAAACACTTAGTTCAGATGTCGGCAGGCTCGCGCTCGCTCGATCTCATAGCGTTTATTGCCGACTTCAAAACCTTGATGCTCCGCATGGATATCAGCCAGATGAGCACAGATGTTTTGCGCTCCTATATCATTGATCTTGGGGCGATTACTAGTAGTCGAGGCTTCAACCTCACGGCCGAAGATGTACCCGACTGGAGCGATGATCTCAAGACATTCTTCATGCTCACGATGACAAAGCTACACTCGCTGAGCTTCGACACGCTTGCATTCCTATATAATGGAGCGTTTGGCAGAGAGTTCAATGTGAAGTGCATGGTCTGCTCGGGGGATCAGACACTATACATAGACGGAGAGCAGACAGAGGGTATCACGCCATCTAATTTTGAGAATCTGCCACCAATGGGCTATGTGCCTAGCGACACTCCTCGATTGATGTATTCAGCCTATAGGGAGCTGGACGAGAAGCACCTATCGATGGTTATGCCATATATATATGGTAGCTACAACTGCTCGAAGTGTGGCTGTACAAACAGCGTGAATATCTCGACAATGTACTGGATAATGAGCAATAGTTACGTATTCTCTGCAAGCGATGAGTTCCTCGACAAGCTCCTCGGCATTATCAACAAGTGGGACTACAACCAAGCAAATTGGGCTGACAAACTGTGGTTTGCGACCAAATACTACGCGGCTCAGTGCATAGCACTATACGGAAGCAACTCACTCAGAGCACAAAAGGAGCTGGTGCGTAGTGCCGTGAGAGTCGCATCGCTGTGGGGCAATGATTTTCCAACTCAGGTAGCACACAGTGCTATTCCTCTGCTCGATAATTCAAACGAGAGCGATGAACTAAAGGCCGATCTACACTTTTGGATTGGCTACGCCCTTGCCTATGGATGGGATCTTCCACGTGAGGATTACGAGCTAGCAATTTCGCATTACCGCAAGGCGGAGGAGCTATACACTGCCTTGTATGGCGAACAAAATGAGAATGTTACAAAGTGCCGCAACAACATAGCGCAGACACTCGCCGATATGCCAGGTGGCGACATGACACCTATGATCGAGCAGTACGAGAAGCTTAAGAGCGACCCCAAAGCAACACAGGCTCAGATCGCTCTTGCCGAGCACCACCTAGCCGAGCAGTATGAGGAGCGTGGCGAGTATGCCAAGGCGATAGAGATGGAGCAGAGCACCTTGAATGAGTATATCGAGGAGTATGGCGAGAGGAGCGACATGGTTGCCGACCACAAGGAGCGCATAGCGGAGCTCTACGATAAGATGGGCGACAGTGACCAAGCACTAAAAATATTGGAGGAGTCGGCAGAGATTCACATCCGTGAGATGGGGCGTGAGTACATGCTACCTCCACTATTTAGAAATCTGATACACAAGGGCAAAAAGCTATTCAACATAGCTCAAGAGCCATCGTCATTCGCAATTCGTGTACGCTCAGTGAGCGGTGTTTATCAGCGACTGGGCGACATATACATATCGCTGCAAGATGCAAAGAAGGCGCTAAGCAGATACCAAAAATCGATGGAGCTATTCACGTGGGTTAGCGTCCCTACTGGCATTGAGATGGTGACTCTCCACTTCAAAGTGGGGTCAGCACTCTACTGCTTGGGGCGTGATCATGAGGCGATTTCACATTTGAACGAAGCCCTAAAGCAACTTGACTGCACCATAAACGGATCATCGTTCCCCGAAGAGGTGCGCCAAGCTCAGCAGTTCCAAGAGATGGTTGTAAGCAACATCCAAGCACTGCTCTCGTGTGATGGCGTAGAGCGCCCCAGCGAGATGGAGGAGCTATATAGCAAATACGGGGTGTAGACAAAAGAGAAGGCGATTAACTATCAAAAGTTAATCGCCTTTTTAGACTATGCAACTGGTTCGAAATCATCCTTACCAACTCCACATAGAGGGCAAACCCAATCATTTGGGATATCCTCAAAAGCTGTTCCTGGGTCAATGCCACTGTCTGGGTCTCCTACCGCTGGGTCATAGACCCAATCACATACGATACAACGATATTTATTCATTTTTTTATATATTTAATTAATAACCAAGGGCTATTTATCATCAGGCAGCCCCTCCTCCTTTATCATCAGCGTGGAGCTTAGCTCAGCGACTAGCGCATCGGCATCACTACACGAAACATACAATCTATCTTCATATATGTCTACGATCTCAACAAAATTTTTCCACTCCGTAGCATATATCTTCACGCTCTCAAAGCGCTTGAAGTCGAAATAGCGCCCATAGTAGCCAAAAAAGCCATACCCACCAAGGATTGGCACTAGCAAGCGAATATCGCCTCTTGGTATTCGGCGAACAGAGACAATATCGGATCTCTCGATATGGGTAATATCTAACAAACATCGTACCTCAACCACCTCGTCCGTCACAACAATTTTACGAGGAACCGAGAGCAACATCAGCGCAACAACAGCCAGCACAAAGAGCACAAACCATGCCCACATGTACTCACCATCGAAGAGTCTTTTCAACAAGAAGCCGCACCCCACCAACACAAAAAATTGTATTAGCGTGAGCCACATCACCCTGCTATTCAGCTTATATTTATAGACTACTTCACTCATTTTTGCATCAACTCTTCTGCCATCTCTCGCCCTGCCTGCATTACTGCCGAGGCGAAGAACATATCCTCGCTCGTTGTGATCTTAATGTTTATCCTCTCGCCCTCGCACAGCGTTATCATCACCCCCGAGTGCTCAACAACCGACGCATCATCCGTAAAACTAGGGTCAAAATCCACCTCATACGCCTTGCGTAGCAAACTCGCACGAAAAACCTGAGGAGTCTGAACCGCCCTCAGAGCGCTGCGATCAACTATCTTTGAGCCATAGCAATCCACCATGCGGAATGAATCCACAGCGTCAACAACGGGAACTACCGCCTTAAACTCAACTGCCTGACTGAAAGCACGAACTATGAGCTCATCGCTCACAAATGGTCGCACCGCATCGTGCACACCAATCACCGCCAAGGAGTCATCTAGTGCATCGAGTCCCCTCTTAACTGAGTGAAAACGCTCTGCACCGCCACCTACCACCGTATGCTTCGCCACTTTGAAGCGAGCCGAGAGATTTGCCCAGAACTCTATACGATCTTCGGGCAGTACCACAACAATTCGCAACGATGGTATGGCCTGTGCAAATCGATTTATTGTGCGAGCAAGTATCGGCTCTCCATCAAGCAACGCAAACTGCTTAGGGAGCGCTGCCCCCATCCTTTTGCCGCTTCCACCAGCAACAATCACTACACCACAACTCTCCATCTCGAATCTATTTTATTGCGCTGTCGCCAAGGTATCAGCCCCACGCGAAATAGCCACCGAGTCAAGCTCAGTGATCTTCTCCGACTCTGGGACATCACCGTTAAGCTCAGCCATTATTCTCTGTTTAACATACTCAAATCCAGCTCTGTTCTCGCTCTTGATAGGCTCTGCTGGCTTTTGAGGAATTTTAAGTGGGTTGATCGGCTTGCCACCCTTCCACACTCGATAATCGAGATGAGGGCCTGTCGACACTCCCGTACTACCCACATAGCCAATCACCTGACCTTGAGAGACTCTCGCCCCTGAACGAATACCCTTAGCGTAGCCATTAAGGTGAAGGTATCCAGTCTCGAAACCACCTGCATGCTTGATCTTTATGGTCTTACCGCCACCACCTGCCCAAGCAGCAAGGGTCACAGTACCATCCGCTACGGCACGCACTTCTGTTCCCGTAGGTGCTGCGTAGTCAACCCCCGTGTGCGGTCTGTAGACCTTGTGAACTGGGTGTAGGCGTGAATAGGTAAATCCTGAACTAATGCGTGAGAACTTCAGCGGAGCCTTCAGCATCTGTTTGCGAAGGCTACCACCATCCGCCTCCCAATACTGGATCTTACCATCCTGCATATATGGAATTGCATAGTACTCCTTACCTCCATGTTTGAAGCGTGCACCCCAGATGCGACCCACTCCAACAGAGACCGTGTCATCCACAAATTTCTCATCATATATCACCGTAAACTCATCGCCTTTTTGTATCCCGAAAAAGTCGACCGTCCACTGATAGACATCCTCCATCTCTGCGGCTAGGGCATAGGGCAGATCCTCCTTCATGATGGCTCCCCAAAGCGATGAGTTTATCACTGCACCCTTCTTAAAACGCTTATTCACAACTGGTTTCTCACCCAGCTCCACGCTCACAGAGTCGCCATAAAATCCCCATCGAACATACTCATAACTATTTCGCTCATAGACCAAATAGTCGAGACTCTTTGTTGAATCTTGGCTCAAAAATGCAACATATCGCTTGTCCGCTCTAATGTTTTTGAGCGGGAAAATATCTACCGAAGCTCTATCTAGACGATCGACCTGCACAGCCGACACACCGAAGCTACCGAGCAATCCGCCGATAGTCTGTCCGCTCTTGATCTCACCATCCTGCATTGTATAGCACTCAGGATCGAGTCCATAGAGCAACTTCTTGGGCTCTTCTGTGACTTGCGCCACCGACTCTTCACCCTTTTGATCGGCTCTGTTGCAAGCGGTTGCACAGGCTAAGAGTACTACAAAAAAATATGATACTATTCTATTCATAGTTGCAAATATATATTAAATTATCATTTAAAACCAATACAACCTTAAAAAATAACCTAATATTTATATGGAAAATATTTTGATTTTTACTGTTTTTAGCCTATCTTTGACTCTAAAAGTAAGACGAAAAGGATAATGAAGTTCCTTCTAACGCCACTCGCTGGCCTATATAAATTCGGAGTCTGGTGTAGACACAGACTATTTGACTGGGGTGTTCTCAAAAGCAGAAAGTTCAACACCCCTATAATTTGTATTGGCAATATCACAGTGGGTGGAACGGGTAAAACCCCAATGTCGGAGCTCATAATGTCTTACATGTCAAGTCATTACAAAATAGCACTGCTTTCAAGGGGCTATGGACGCAAGACGAAGGGTTATCGCATTGTCGAGAGCACGTCAAACTACCACGAGGTGGGAGATGAGCCCTTGCAGATCAAAATCAAGTATCCCGACACGCTAGTTGTAGTGTGCGAAAAGCGAGTGGAGGCGATCGAGCGTATCGAGAGTGAGCACCCCGAGATAGATCTTATCATCATGGATGATGGTTTTCAGCACAGACACGTTAAGCCAAAGATCAATGTCATCATGGTGGACTCAACACGCCCAATTCCGACAGATAAAATGCTACCAGCGGGTCAACTTCGAGACCTACCATCGGAGCTATATCGTGCTAACTACTTCATAGTCACTAAGTGTAGCGACACTATGACACCTCTCGACAGACGACTAATCCGCAAGGATCTCATACAGTTCGCCTATCAGCAAGCATTCTTCACACGCTACGAGTACTTTGCACCACAACCAATCTTTGCAGATGTTGCCCTGCCATTCAAGGAGTCTAAGCAGAGCGTCATAGCACTATCGGGCATTGGCAATCCGCTACCGTTTATCTCGCAACTAAAGTCGCAGTACGACGTAGTTCAGGAGATAACGTATCCCGACCACCACGCCTATAAGGTGAGCGACATGAAGTCTATTTTGGCGGTTGTCAACGAGAATCCTGAGTCGATAATCATCACAACGGAGAAGGATGCTGTAAAGCTCACAAACCGTTCGAAGATTCCCACAGAAATTCAGAGTAGATTGTACTATCTACCTATAAACATATCATTCATAGAGGGTCCAGCGATGGATTTTCTCCAAAAACTTAAATACGATGTTAGAGGAAATTAAAAAAACTGCAGCACATATTAGTGCACAAATTGATGGTTTTCAGCCACAAATTGGTATCATTCTAGGAACAGGACTAGGAGATTTTGCAGAGCAAATTCAAGCAAAATATTCGATCGAGTACAAAGATATCCCAGGCTTCCCAGTCTCAACTGTTGAGGGTCACAAAGGTCGCATGATCTTTGGTGAGCTCGAAGGCAAGCGAGTTGTTGCGATGCAGGGACGTTTCCACTTCTACGAGGGCTACACGATGACTCAGGTGACTTTCCCAGTTCGTGTGATGAAGCTACTTGGCATCGAGAAGCTCTTTGTGTCGAACGCATCGGGTGGAATCAACCAAACGTTCAAGGTTGGCGATCTAATGATTATCACCGACCATATCAACCTTATGCCTAACCCTCTAATCGGACCAAACATCCCAGAGCTAGGCCCACGTTTCCCAGATATGCACGACTGCTACAACCACGAACTTAGAGCACTTGCAACTAAGGTTTCGGAGGAGCACAACATCAAGTTGCAGTATGGTATCTATGTTGGTGGTACGGGACCAACGTTCGAGACTCAGGCTGAGTATCGCTACTTCAAGAACATCGGAGGCGATGCAGCGGGTATGTCAACTGTGCCAGAGGTGATCGTAGCACGTCAAATGTCAATTCCAGTATTTGGAGTTTCGGTGATCACGAACTGTGGTCTTTCTGACGAGATTGGAGATCACGAAGATGTGCAGATTCAAGGTAAGAAGGCGGGTATTCGCATGACCCTCCTCATTCGTGAGATGCTAAAACAACTTTAAAATAGAGGTCTAGAGATGGTAAACAAGGTTATTTTGATCGGCAACGTGGGCATGGATCCCGAAATTCGCACACTTGAGAGTGGCGTGAAAGTTGCTCGTGTACGCATGGCTACCACCGAGCGTATGTTTGATCGCCAAGCCAACGAAACAAAAGAGCACACCGAGTGGCACACTGTAACTCTTTGGAGAGGATTAGCAGATGTTGTCGACAAGTATGTTCAGAAAGGTTCGCAGATCTACATCGAGGGACGACTTCGCACACGTGAGTGGACAGACAAGGAGCAGAACAAGAGATACTCTACTGAGATCATTGCCGATTCGATGAACCTTCTTGGTCGTCGTCCTGAGGGAGCACCAGCACCTAGTGCGGGGCAACCTACGGCTTCGTCATACTCTGCACCTGCGGCACAACCAGCACCTACGGCTGCACCAGTTGCTACGCCTGCTGAGGATCCAGACGATCTACCATTCTAGGAGGGTAAAGTACAAAGACAAAGAGGGCGGCTAATATAGAATTGGTCGCCCTTTTATTTTAAGAGTTTAAACCAACAGTGCACGATAATTATCTGTATGGTTATATCCAAAAATAGCGATATAATATGAATAAACGAGTCATAATAATGGGAGCGACCTCTGGCATGGGCCATGAGATTGCTATGCACTACATCCAAAAGGGATGCATTGTTGGTGTGGCTGGGCGCAGAGCTCACAAGCTCGATGAGTTGTGCGCCATTGCCCCTCAAAGGGTCTTTTCTCAGATAATAGATGTAACTAAGGAGCCAGATCTTGAGGGTCTGCACCTGCTAATCGAGAAGCTTGGAGGTATGGATATCTACGTACATAGTTCGGGAATGGGCACACGAAACCTAGAGTTAGACCCCGATGCTGAGATGAAAACTATCTACACTAATGGCGTAGGTTTTGTGCGATTCATCACTGCGGCGTATAGATACTTAGAGAGAAACGGGGGTGGCACACTTGCTGCTATCAGCTCGGTAGCGGGAACTAAGGGTCTGGGTGCATCGCCCGCCTACTCGGCAACAAAGCGTATGCAGAACACATACCTAGAGGCTCTCTCGCAGCGCTCGCACACGAATCGAGATGGTGTTAGAGTGGTTGATATTCGCCCTGGATTTGTTGACACAGCTTTTCTCCGTGATCACAACTACCCTATGCTCATGTCACCCGAATATGCCGTTAAACGCATAATTAAGGCTATTGAGAGGGCGAAAAGAGTCGCAATAATAGATTGGCGATACGCTATTTTGGTCGTTGCGTGGAGAGCTATCCCATCTTGTGTGTGGGTGCGCCTTCGATCTATAAAATAGGCGCCTAATAAGACACAAAAAAGCGACACACCTTAAGATGGTGTGTCGCTTTTTTGTATTTACGAGGTCGATTAGAATGCGTATCCAGTCCAACCGAACACTGTAGTGCTAGCACCTACGTTGCCTGCAACTACAACTACTGATGCAGTTGCTGTGCCACTGTTGATAGCATCACCTGTAAGTGCTGTTGTAAGTGAGTTTGTTACGTTGATTGTTGTTGCTGAGTTTGCTGCACCAGCATTGTCTGTAATGTCAACTAGATCCTTCACTACACCTGCACCCATAACTAGAGCGTTTGTGATAGTAGCCGTTGCACCACGACGAACCTTGATCGCATCGTGCATATATGTATCAGTTGTGCAGTTGTTCTCGATAGTCATACCATTGATTGTGTAGTCAGACTGAAGAGCGTAGTCTGGGAAGTCACCATCGAGGTTACCGTCAGACTCAACACCACGTGGGTCGCCCTCAGAGCTTGTGAAGCCAGATGTCCACACTCCGTAGCAGTTTGTGATAGTACCAGTGTAGCCCTGCGTGATGTCGAACATATCGTCATCGCTATCAACAACCAAAAGGTTTGTAACGTCAACACATCCACCGAAGAACTCGATTGCATCGTCAGCCGCATTATCAACATAGATGTTGTTGATTGTAGTACCAGAACCAACTGCGTTTAGCGTAAGTCCGTTGTGCTCAACATCTGCACTAGAGCGAGCTCCCGTGTTGATAAGTTTCACGTAGCTAAGTTGTCCTGAGTTATCAGAGTTGTCCTTACCGCCATAGAGGTAGTCGTTGTTGATCTCCGTAGTACCAGTGTAGTTCGCCTCGTTAGTAGAGCTTGCATCGGCACACGAGATAGCCGCATTACCGTTGATGATTAGTCCACCCCAACGATCAGTACCCTCAGATGTGAATGTGATAGGAGCAGATGCTGTACCTACTGCCATGATCTTTGCACCACGATCTACAAGGATGTAGTTTGCAAATCCAGGGGCAACGTTGATTGTAGAACCCGCCGTGAATGTCAGTGTTGCGCCGTTTGTCACAACAACTGTCTTGTTGATTGGATCTGCTGCATTCCAAGTTGTGTTCTCAGTGATCATCATCACCGATGACTCTTGTGGCTCGTTACCACCCTCAGAGCAAGATGTTGCTAGAAGTGCAGAAAAAATAGCTGCTGCGAAAAATAATTTTTTCATGTCGATTAAATCTTAAAATTTTATTTGTTTTAATTAAAAATTACACGATACACCAAGTGTCACGGTTCTTCCTTTGTGATACTCGTTAAAGATGATCTCAGGGGTTGACTCTGTCGCCTCACGCATCAACACATAAGGAGTGTCGATGAGATTGCTAGCCTTCAAACTCACTGAGAACCATTTGTTGAACTTACGAGAGAGCACAAGATCGAGTGTTGTCATCTGTTTCTGCATGATGTCCTGCTCTCCTAGAGTTCCGAACGTAAATACACGGTCACTAACATAATTCAGTACGAGTGTAGCCATAAAGCTCTTCTGGTCGTTTGTCGATTGGTATGTCAGGTCAGCATTCACAATCCATGGCGCGGCACCCTCTAGTTGCGTTCCGTCATCCTCTGTTGCAAATGGGATGTCTACATGGGTGTGGATGTACGATCCATTGAATCCTGCCGAGAGCGTGCTTCTCTTCTGATCGGCGTGCTCCTTTGAGAATATGTTTTTGCGAAGTTCCAACTCAACTCCAGCTGCGAGTGCCTTATCAGCAACATTTGCATAGGTAAGGAATCCTCCTGCACTGTTTGTTTTGATTCGTGAGATTGGATCTACGATGTGCTTATAGAAACCAGTCACCGATAGTAGCTCACCACGACCTAGGTAGTAGTCCCACTTGAGATCAAAGTTGTAGTTGTCGGATGGTTGTAGCTCCTGATTACCCTGACTATCGAAGTTAGCACCAACGTAGCGATAAGGAGCGATCTCCTTCGCTTGAGGCAGAGTGTAGGTTTTACTCGCACTCAAACGTAGTGTATGCTCATCGCTTAGATCATAGCGAACATTCAAACTTGGCAGGATATAATCCTTATCGATGCTGTTAGACCCCTTAGTTCCACCACGGTTAACATTATAATCAACAACCATGTCGACCATATCGTACTTTAGCCCTAGGTTAACGATTAGGCTTGGGTTGAACTGATACGTAGCATCTAGGAGCGCAGAGTGAATCGTTTTGTCTACGCTGTACATATCGTTGTTCTTATCCAGAGTGAAGTATCTATTTAGGTTCGAGCCGTTGAAGACACTCTCTAGATCTATACTATTTACGTCCTGCGCTACGACAACCATCTGTCCCGATGATGTCATACCCATATCATACTCCGTAGCCTCGAACTCGTTGCTAACGATGCGCCCGATATAACCAACACGAATTGCTGATTGGTTCTGCTCATCGGCTGAAAGTGCGTATGAGAAGATTGCACGTGTGTTGAGATCCCCCTCGCTAAGGTCTGTGTAGTTGCGCTGCTGCTCACCCGTTCCAGCGAGAAGAGTGTAGCCATCCGCCCCAAGGATCATGTTGTTGATACGACGATCTGGCTCTGTACCATTAACATGGTTATATGAGAGACCAGCGTCCAAACCAACACGCTCAGTGAGTGTCCATGTCGATGAGATCTGATTTACAAGAAGTGTGTTGTCGTTCATCTGCTGACGACGTACAATACCTTGACCATCAACAGAACCTGCACTCTCGAAGTTCTTGTGTAGACCCACATAGTCGCCCAGAGATTGAGTGCCAGAGTGAACCGCCATGAAGTTGTAGGCGATATTGTGGCCTGCGCTCATATCATAATCAAGATTTGCTAGAGCAACGAGACTCGTGCTTGCACTCGATTTTTCAGCCACTTGATCCTGCGTGAGTGTACCATTTGTCGACGCGTTACGCACCTGCTCTTCGTACTGCATAAACTTCTGATCGTAGGCTCCCACAACATATAGGTCAAGATCGTTTCCTGCAACCTCGAAAGATTTTCCTCCTGAGATACCGAAGCTATTGTTGATGTTTAAATTGCTCTTCTCAGGGTTGAGAGAGTTAGCAAAGTTGTATGAAGATATAGAGCTAGGTTGGCTGGCATCAGCAAAACCCATAGAGTTCATACCGTTTGGTAGATACAGCTCCTTACCCAACACTTGAGTGTTCACACCTCCCGAAAGACTAACATTCAAGTCTTTATCGCCTCTGAGTTGCTTCGAGGTGATGTTGATATTTGCACCTCCAACATCTGAGCTTGAAGCGATGCCAAAGACTTTATCCACAACGACACTATTAATGATGTCCGTAGTGAAGAAATCTAGCGATATGTTCTTATATTCAGGATCTTCGGATGGGATAGCGAATCCATTGAGTGTAGTTGTATTGTAGCGATCACCCAGGCCACGCACAAAGACATTCTTAACACCCTCCTGCTTTGAGACACCTGAGACCTTAGCCACAGCGCCCTCAGCATCACCTACTCCTTTGCGAGAGAGCTCCTTAGCTGCAACAATCTGTGTTGCAAACAGAGACTGTTTCTGATCTACTAGTGCGCCGTTCTCCGACTCTGTATTTACTGTACCCGTTACGACAATATCCTCTAGGAGCACATTATCCGCCTCCATCTCAAATTGTAGATTATCGAGAGCATCTTTATCAATCTTCACGTTGTTGTAGATCGCCGTCTTGTAGCCCATATACGCCACCTCGATGTCATATACCCCCTCTTGAATATCATCCAACTCGAAGGTTCCATCCAGATCAGTTGCAGCGCCCGTATTGCTTCCAACGATAACAACCGTTGCTCCAATTAGAGGCTCTCGCGAACTCTTGTCGATAATCACACCCTTAATATCCATCGTCTCAGCTAGAGCCGAAAGAGTAAGTGCTGTAGAGAAAAATAGTGTTAGTACTGTACGTTTAAACTTGTTCATAATGCTATTAAATGATTCACGGTGCAAAGGTCTATAATCAAAATTACAAAGCAGATACACAAGCATTACAAAGCAAATACAATAATGTTACAGAGATATTACACCCCCTAGAGAGCCACCATAATTAACATTACGTAAAGATTTTAGGCATTATAAGACGATAATAGAAAAACTTTGCGTAAATTTGCCACAAATTATAAGCAACTATGGCAGGATCTAATTTCGTAGATTACGTAAAAATATTTGCCCGCTCTGGTCACGGAGGAGCAGGCTCTACACACTTTCGTCGTGAAAAGTTCGTCGCATACGGAGGACCCGATGGCGGTGATGGAGGAAAAGGAGGTAGCATTATCTTGATGGGCGATAGCCAATACTGGACCCTTATCCACCTGAAATTCCAAAGACACCAATTTGCCGAGGATGGACAAGGCGGTTTTGGAGCTAGATCTTCGGGTAAGGACGCTAGCGACATCATCATCCCAGTACCCCTTGGAACTGTCGCTAAGCGACTCGTTGTGAGAGAAGATGGCGAGGAGGAGTACGTCACGGTGGGTGAGGTAACCGAGCACGGCGACAAGCTCGTACTCTTGAAGGGTGGCCGTGGAGGTCTTGGTAACTGGCACTTTAAGACAGCCACCAACCAGACACCTCGCTACGCTCAGCCTGGTGAGGATGGAGACGAGGGGTCGTTTATCCTTGAGCTAAAGGTTCTTGCCGATGTTGGATTGGTAGGCTTCCCAAATGCAGGTAAAAGTACTCTTCTATCAGTTGTATCGGCTGCAAAACCAAAGATTGCGAACTACGCATTTACGACCCTTGAGCCAAACCTAGGTATCGTGAGTGTGCGAGATCACAAGTCATTTGTCATGGCCGACATCCCAGGTATTATCGAGGGTGCGCACGAGGGGCGTGGACTTGGAACACGATTCCTACGCCACATTGAGCGTAACTCAATCCTACTGTTCATGGTCCCTGCCGACAGTGACGACATAGCGAAGGATTACGAGATCCTACTTGGCGAGCTTACGCAGTACAACCCCGAGCTACTCGATAAGGATCGCCTGCTAGCCATCACAAAGTGCGACATGCTAGATGATGAGCTCATCGAGGAGATGAGGCCTCTGCTCCCAGAGGGGATTCCATCGATCTTCATCTCATCGATCGTGGGTATGAATATCGTTCAACTAAAAGATATGCTCTGGGCTGCACTTAATAAGTAGAGCGCCCAATAAAGATAAAATGCGATTAATCCCTATGGATTAGTCGCATTTTTTATACTCCCTAGCTCCTCTATATTAATATAGGTATATTGCAACATCGCACGACCTATATCCAGCAGCTCCTGGTCATCTCCCTCCAGAGCCATATTCGCTATGTTATCCCACACCACATATCCAGTGCTATCTATCACACCGAAACCATCGTTGAAGGTGTAGTATCCAAATTCACGACAAGCTCCACGCGAGAGTATATTCTTGCTAAAGACAAACTCATCGTGCTCTACTCCCATCTGAGATAGCAGTGTCGCCGCAATATCTGTTTGAGAGGCGAACTGAGTAACCCTTCGAGGTTGCTTCACCGCCCCTCCGAGCCATATCATCGGTATTTTATGTCTGAGAGGCACATTATAGGCAAGCCCCTCGGGATAGGGAAACCCGTGATCGGGAACCAGCACAACAAGCATATCCTCCCACGCTTTTGTTCCACGCAACTGCTCCACCACATCGCCCACGACCATATCTGTGAACGACATTGCATTGAGTAGTTTGCTCTCGAAGCGATCATAAGGCACATCGAATGGTTCGTGGCTACTCAGCGTAAGCCACGCAGCGAGAAATGGACTCTTATTCTGAGACATCTGCTCCACCTTCTCGACGAGTAGCTCTCCAACCACATCGTCGGCATAGCCCCACTTGCTCACGGCGGCGCTAGATTTTATATCTGCCTGTCCCACAAGATCCTGCCATCCCGTAGAGTAGAGATACGAGCGTTGATTGGTGAAGTTAAGATCACCACCGTGTATATAGCTAGTTTTGTAGCCCTCCCTCACTAGTGATTTAGCGATTGATGGCAGTGCGCTACTCTTCTGTGAGAGTTTCATTATCGACATGTTTGTCTGTGCTGGAAAACCACTCAGCAGAGCCACCACACCACGATCTGTGCGAAATGAGTTGGCGTACATATTTTCAAAATATACACCCTCATCCTTGTATCGCTGAAGGTTCGGCATCACCCACTCGTCGCCGACTTTCTCTTCGAAAATTGTAGATCCGAAACCCTCTAGGATTATGAACACAATATTGGGTCTTGCCTCTCTCAGCAGAGAATCAGCAGAGCCAGCACTATCATCACAGTGAATCACAGAGAGCTCTTCGTTCAAACGCTCTGGCTCAAAGAAGGGGTATTGATCGGCGTAATTATCGGTTTTTCCCAATGAGTATAGGAGCGAAAATAGCGGATTTGTTGCTGCATGGTTTAGAAACGCATGCTCACTAAAGTACGCCTTCGAGACATTTGCGGTGGATACACCCACGCCACCTCTGATAGCTAACACCATCAACCCCATAAGCAGTACCGTTGTGAGGGTTGAGAAAACTCTCTCGGATACCATGCGAGGTGACACGCAGAGCACTCTGAGTACTCTACTGTAGGTGAAGATCATAGCCATGCACCCAACAGCTATCAATGCCAGCTGCTTTAGAAGAGGGATTATTTCGATACTTGCTGCCGCCCCTTTCGGGTCGCTCAAGTAGATGAATATTGTGTTATCGATGCGAAACCCCCACGCTCCATATAACTCCAAATCTGTTGCAACGATCATCATCACTACCAGCGATATGATCGAGTAATAGATCATGAGGACAACTCTCCAAACCCTCCTCGAGAGCCCCGACCAAAGAGCCGCAATAGAGATAAGGGTTGGCAGCAAGGAGATATACCCTGCCACCGAAGCATCGAGCGAGAGTCCATGCACCAAGACATCGAACCACTCGCCAATAGAGTATTCGCCACTAATATTGGGATACCAAACGAGCAACAACACTCGACAGATGCTCTGCATGATGAGTGTCACTGAGTATGTCGCAAAAATAAAGAGCGCACAGCGGCTAACTGCCCCCATGTGCTCTTGTGATCTGCTATCTACTCCTCGTGATACCATTACAGTGATGCCATTACACTCTATAGCTTCTCGCCATAGGCTAGGTCACCAGCATCACCTATTCCAGGTACTATATATGCTCGTGATGTGAGCTCCTCATCGAGGGCTGCCGTCCAAATCGTTGTGCTCTTATGCGGCATATTGCGTTGTACGTAGTCCACACCCTGCTCACTTGCGATGATGGCTGCGATGTGCGTATGTTTTGGCACTCCACCCTTCTCGCATAGCCCCTTATAGGCGAGCACGAGCGATGCGCCCGTTGCAAGCATTGGATCGACCAACAACAGGGTTTTACCCTCTAGTTCACCACACGACACATACTCAACTTTCACAGTGAATTTTCCATCTTTAGTGCTTTTGCGATAACACGAAACGAACGCATTATCCGCATCGTCAAAGTAGTTGAGAAAGCCCTGATGGAATGGAATTCCTGCACGCATGACCGTTGCGATGACAATATCATCTCCGACCATCTGAATCGCTGCTTCACCCAGAGGGGTCTCCACTACTCGCTCCACATAGTTCAGACTCTTAGAGATCTCATAGCTCATCACCTCGCCAATACGCTCCATATTCCGACGAAAGCGCATAGAGTCAACTTGGACCTGTTTATCACGCATCTGCGCGATAAACTTATTGAGAATAGTATTCTCTTTATTTAGGATATGTACCATACTTCGTTTTTTGCTCTACTATAAATTTAACAAAAAATTCTTAATTCCAACTAACTCTAGTACAAAAAGTTATTAAACGGGAATCTTCCTGAGTGAATTTCACGTACCATGCCGTAGAGATCCATTCTGAGCTTCTCGATATTTATCTTCTCGCGCGCCGAGATGAAGATGCACGGATTCTCCTTGCCTCTAGCCATATATGTGCGTTTGAGATCCTCAAGCGAGAGATTTGCACTCGTTGCAGGGGTTAGATCATCCTCATCCTTTTTGATGTAGGTGTAGGCATCTATCTTGTTGAAAACAATATACACGGGCTTGTCTCCTGCACCGATCTCCTGCAAAGTTTGAGATACTACCGCCATGTGATCCTCGAACTGAGGGTGCGAAATATCAACAACATGCACCAAAAGATCCGCCTCACGAACCTCATCAAGCGTCGATTTGAACGACTCAATAAGCTGAGTTGGGAGCTTTCTAATAAACCCTACGGTATCAGTCAAAAGGAACGGTAGATTATCAAAAACAACCTTTCGCACCGTTGTATCGAGAGTTGCGAAGAGTTTATTCTCCGCAAAAACCTCACTCTTCGAGAGCAGGTTCATCGATGTCGACTTACCAACGTTAGTGTAGCCCACAAGCGCCACACGCACCATTGCACCTCTGTTCGAGCGCTGCACTGACATCTGACGATCGATCTTCTTGAGCTCCTCTTTGAGCTTTGTGATGCGATTACGCACAATACGACGGTCGGTCTCGATCTCACGCTCACCAGCACCACCACGAGTTCCTGTACCCCCTCGCTGACGCTCAAGGTGGGTCCACATACCCGTTAGGCGTGGAAGCATGTACTCATAGTTGGCGAGTTGAACCTGCGTTTTAGCGTATGCTGTCTGCGCACGACTCATGAAGATATTTAGAATCAAGCGTGTTCTATCGAGGAGTTTACACGGCAACTCCTTCTCTATATTACGCGTCTGAGAGGGTGAGAGTTCATCGTCGAAGATGACATAGTCGATCTCATTCTCCTCACAATACATTGCAATCTCCTCGAGCTTACCAGGCCCAATATATATCCTAGATGATGGTTGTGAAAGGCGCTGAGTGAATCTACGCTCCACAACAATATCTGCTGTTTGAGCCAGAAACTCTAGCTCGTCGAGATACTCATCAGTGAGACGAATCTCCTGACTATCACGAATAACAGCAACCATCACTGCACGCAAAGGACCATCGTTTTCCACCTGCTCCTTCTTCTCCTTTTCAGGTTTAACGTTGATTTTAATACCCATATATATATTTTATAAGCAAGGGTACCCCTGCAAGAAGGGTACCCTATACAATATTTTGTGTAATTTTTTTTAGTTCTGAATTCGGAACATTACAGGAATTGTAAATGTTACACGAACAGGCTTGTTACGCTGCTTACCAGGAGTCCACTTTGGTGACTTCTTCAACACGCGGATTGCCTCCTCAGATAGTGAGCGGTCTGGTGAACGTAGAACCTCAATGTTTCCTAGTGAACCATCCTTCTCAACTGTGAATCGCACAACTACTGCACCTGAGATACCATTATCAAGAGCGATATCTGGATACTTTACGTTCTGCTGAACCCATGCGTGGAACTTCTTCTCGTCTCCACCTTGGAAAGTAGGCATCACCTCTACCTTCACGAAAACCTCATCTTCAACAATCTCCTCCTCTTCAACTGGAGCGGCTTCGATTACAAGATCATCGTCAAAGTCTTCAAAGCTGATGTCTGTCTCGATGTTAGCATCATTGGTTACAACCTCAAGGATGTCGGCGATAGCCTTAACCTCAACCTTCTTTGGTGGTGGAGGTGTCTCCTTTGGCTTTGTAATTTCGACCATCTCTGTCTCAACGACAGCAGCCTCAACTTCGATCTGCTCGATACGACGCTGCTCGGTGTAAAGGAAAGCTCCGATTACTGCTAGCAAAGCGATAATCAGACCAATCTGTAGCAATAGACCTTTTTTGTTCTCAAGATCTGCTTTAGGTGATTTTTTAATTTCCATTAGTCACTTTATTGTTTAATTGTTTTAGTCTCAATTTATTATACCAACCGACTGAAAACCCTCCACTAGCTTCATATCAAGCTATAGATTGTAACATACCAAGGTTGTAGCGATACTCAAGCAGGCGATTCTGCACATGTACCGATACAAATATATAGATAAAATTTGAAAAAAAGAGCAAAAAAGAAAAAAAAACTTCAAATTTTATCTATATATTTGCCCGCATGAATGAAAAAGCTAAAAATTCGACACAACCTCTAATCCCCCTATACGGAATGTCTCTCGAAGAGTTGACAGGGGTGTGTCTAGAGCTAAAGTTACAAAAATTTGTTGCTAAGCAGATCGCTAACTGGCTATATGTGAAACATATAGAGACCATAGATCAGATGACTAATCTATCTATTGCAACACGTGAAGCACTATCGAGAGGCTATCACGTAGGGCGCACAGCACCCGAAAAAGTTACAACTTCGCAGGATGGCACCAAAAAGTATCTATTTAAAACCAACCAAGGTTACTATATAGAATCGGCATATATTCCCGATGGCGACAGAGCTACGCTGTGCGTCTCCTCGCAGGCGGGGTGTAGACTGGGTTGCAAATTTTGCGCAACAGGTCGCCAAGGGCTTCAACACTCCCTCACGGCAAACGAGATTCTAAATCAGGTGGGCTCGCTCCCTGAGCGCGAGAAGCTGACAAACATCGTATTCATGGGCATGGGCGAGCCTCTGGACAACATAGACAGCGTAATCGGCACGCTCAACATACTAACAGAGTCGTGGGGCTTTGCATGGTCACCAACTCGCATTACGGTCTCAACTGCGGGCGTTGTGCCACACATGGATCGCATACTCAGCCAGACGAAGGTTCACATAGCGGTGAGTCTTCACAACCCCGTATCAGAGGAGCGAGAGCAGATAATGCCCATCGAGCGTGCGTGGCCCATCGCAAGGGTTGTTGAGATCCTCAAAAAGTACGATTTCTCGCAGCAAAGACGCATATCCTTTGAGTACATCCTAATGAGTAGACTCAACGACTCTATGCGCCATATTAAGGAGCTGTGCCGCCTGCTAAACGGGCTAAAGTGTCGCATAAATTTGATCAGATTCCACAAAATTCCAGACTCCCCATACTTTTCTCCTAATCTCGACGCAATAATTCGGTTTAGAGATACGTTGACAGAGAAAGGAATCCATACAACACTCAGAGCATCACGTGGTGAGGACATAAAAGCCGCATGCGGACTGCTCTCGACAATGGAGACAGAACAGTCGTAGTGAACAGGGCTACGGCTTGGTGTAATTTTTGTAAACAGTTAATTTGAATAACAACATTTGAACGTAATGAAACGTATTATTGTAATGGTAGCACTGCTACTTTTTGCGGGCGTAGGTATCGCCTCAGCACAGGTAAAATTCGAAAAGAAAACAACGGAAGAGATCAGCAAAATGGCAGCTGCTGAGGGAAAATTTGTATTTATCGACCTCTATGCAGACTGGTGCCCACCTTGCCGCTTGATGGAGAAGCAGGTCTTCTCTCAGAAGGATGTAGGCGAGTATATGAGCAAGAATTTTGTATCTGCGAAGTACAACGTTGACGAGAAGGTAGGTAAAGACCTTCTGACGAAGTACGGCAAAGGCTCGATCCCAACTTATGTTGTGCTAGACGCTAAAGGCGAGGTTTTAGGCACGATCGTAGGTGCTGCTGACAAGGATACTTTCGTTAAGAAACTCGATGAATTTATCGACAAGAAGTAGCAATTAAGTGTTAATCGATAAGGGGTGCAGACTATCACTACTGCACAAAAAAGAACCCAAGGCCGCAAAAGCCTTGGGTTCTTTTTTATGGTGTATTCAAATTAGTCTACATATTTGATAGCTACAACTTTAAATCCTGATTCTGAAGAAGAATATACTCCAATGTGCCCTGCAGAACCACCTACTCCCGATGTCTCGGCTGCACCAATTACAATCAAACCATCAGCACCAAGTTTACGTGCTTTGGTCTTAATACTCTCCATTGATGACTCATCACCTATACTACTACACTTAAGTATTGCAATCTCTGTATACTCCTGCGTAGGTTCTTTTGTAATGTAAACATCAATCTTTGCGTCCTCCGATCGCTCAGGATAAGCATCCCCGACCATTGTGACTGTAACACAGCTAGTGAATAGCATAGCACTCATTGCAAAAGCAAAAAGCATCTTTTTAATCTTCATATTGATCTTATCGTTTTAGTGTACAAACTACTGCTACTCCCACTCGATTGTTGCTGGTGGCTTCGACGAGATGTCGTAAACCACACGGTTCACCCCTCTAACTTTGTTGATGATCTCGTTAGAGACGTTAGCAAGGAACTCATAAGGGAGGTGCACCCAATCGGCTGTCATACCATCAGTAGAGCTAACCGCACGAAGCGCTACACAGCTCTCATATGTACGCTCATCGCCCATAACACCAACACTCTTCACTGGAAGAAGAATCGCACCTGCCTGCCACACTTGGTCGTAGAGACCCTCACGGCGAAGCGAGTCAATATAGATTTTATCAACGTTTTGTAGGATCTCAACCTTTTCGCGCGTAACATCACCAAGGATTCTGATCGCAAGACCTGGCCCTGGGAATGGGTGACGGCTGATTAGCTGGTTGCTGATACCCATCGAGCGACCAACACGGCGTACATCATCCTTGAAGAGCAATCTTAGAGGCTCAACAACCTTTAGATTCATCTTCTCAGGTAGTCCACCCACATTGTGGTGCGACTTGATAGTTGCCGAAGGTCCATTCACCGACACAGACTCGATCACGTCAGGATAGATTGTACCTTGTGCCAACCACTTAACATTTTGTATCTGTTGCGCCTCATCGTTGAATACCTCCACGAAGTTGCGACCAATGATCTTACGCTTTGTCTCAGGATCGCTCTCACCTGCCAAGTCATCCATGAACTTGTCGGCAGCGTCAACACCCTTAACATTCAGACCCATACCCTTGTACGACTCCAACACCTCTTCGTACTCATTCTTACGAAGAAGCCCTGCATCAACGAAGATACAGTACAGATTCTCACCAATAGCCTTATGAAGAAGCACAGCCGCAACTGTTGAATCCACACCTCCCGAAAGACCTAGAACGACTCTATCATCGCCCAACTGCTCACGAAGTTCTGCTACTGTAGCCTCCACGAAGCTCTCCGAAGTCCAATCCTGCGAACAGCCACAGATACCCACTACGAAGTTCTTTAGGAGCTGTGCACCATCCGTTGAGTGGTAGACCTCAGGGTGGAACTGAATCGCCCAAGTCTTCTCGCCCTCGATATGATACGCAGCACACTTAACATCCTCTGTGCTAGCCACTAGCTTATAGTTGCTAGGGATCGACGTGATAGTATCACCGTGCGACATCCACACTTGAGTTGTCTGCGGAAGTCCCGCCATTAGCTCATCTGAAGCATCGCCCACTGTTAGCATTGCACGTCCATACTCACGAGATGGAGCTGGTTTAACTTCACCACCATAGGCGTGAGCTAGGTACTGTGCACCATAGCACACCCCAAGTAGAGGTAGCTTACCCTTGATCTGCGATAGATCTGGCGCTGGAGCGTTCTCATCTCGCACAGATGACGGGCTACCCGATAGGATTACTCCCATCACCGACTCGTCGATCTGAGGTATTTTGTTGTATGGATGAATCTCGCAATATACGCTCATCTCACGCACACGGCGTGCAATTAGCTGAGTGTACTGAGATCCAAAGTCTAGGATTATTATCTTTTCCATGAAATTGCTTATTTATATCTTTGTTGATTACCCACGAGAGTAGTTTGGAGTCTCACGAGTAATTGTCACATCGTGAGGGTGATTCTCAACCACACCATTCGATGTAATGCGTATGAAAGTCGCTGTTTGTAGCTCCTCGATAGTCTTTGCTCCGCAGTAGCCCATACCAGCACGAATACCTCCAACAAGTTGGAAGACAGTATCGCTGAGTGCACCCTTGAATGGAACACGACCCACGATTCCCTCTGGAACGAGTTTGTTGGCGTTAACCTCATCGCTCTGGAAGTAGCGGTCCTTAGAACCATCCTTCATAGCGTCGATAGAGCCCATACCACGATAGCTCTTGAACTGGCGACCGTTATAGATGATCGTCTCACCTGGAGACTCCTCTGTTCCTGCGAACATAGATCCAATCATCACACAGTTTCCACCAGCGGCCAGAGCCTTGACAATATCTCCCGAGTAGCGAAGACCTCCATCAGCGATTACTGGCACTCCTGCAGCGTTAGCCACAGATGCAGCACTGAAGATAGCCGAGAGCTGAGGTACACCCACACCCGCAACTACACGTGTAGTACAGATTGAACCTGGACCAATACCTACCTTGATACCATCGGCACCATTATCGATAAGGTATTTAGCAGCATCACCCGTTGCGATATTACCAACAACTACATCTAGCTGAGGATAAGTATCTTTGATCTGACGAAGTAGGCGTGTAACACCTGCCGAGTGTCCGTGTGCTGAGTCAAGAACCACAGCGTCAACATCCTCTGCAACTAGCGCCGCAACACGATCCATCGAATCGCCAGTGATACCGATACCTGCAGCAACACGTAGACGACCTTTGTCATCCTTACAAGCGTAAGGATAGTCACGAACCTTAGTGATATCTCTATATGTGATTAGTCCAACGAGCTTGTTGTTATCGTCCACCACTGGTAGCTTCTCGATCTTGTTGTCGAGTAGCACGTCAGATGCAGTAGCTAGATTTGCGCTGTGAGTTGTAATTAGCTTTGCGCCAGGAGTCATCACCTCAGAGATGTTACGCTCCATATTCTTCTGGAAACGCAAGTCACGGTTTGTGACGATACCTATAAGAGTGTTATCCGCATCGACAACTGGGATTCCACCGATCTTGTGCTCACGCATAAGACCCAAGGCATCGCCCACAGTGTTATCCTTTGAGATTGTCACAGGATCATAGATCATACCGCTCTCAGCACGCTTCACACGACGAACGTGGGCTGCTTGGTCTGCGATAGACATGTTCTTGTGGATTACACCGATTCCACCCTCACGAGCGATAGCGATAGCAAGGGGTGCTTCAGTCACGGTATCCATAGCGGCCGAGACGATCGGAATATTAAGTTTGATATTACGTGAAAAACGAGTCTGAATGCTCACATCACGTGGCAATACATCCGAATAGGCGGGTACGAGCAACACATCATCAAAGGTTAGACCTTCGGGCTGTACCCTCTCATTGATAAACGACATACGATTAAGGGTTTTGTTATTGTTGCGTGCAAAATTAGGTATTTTTTTTCAGTTGACCTAAATTTTCAGCAACATTATCACCCCCAAGCGCTATTTTTTACACTCTCTTAACATTGAGATCTTTCGAGGGCTACTCTCGCCCCTTGATGCGCTGCCAGAGTTTAAGCCAAGTGGCTGTTGGTGTTTGGTATATTTGGAGCGATAGTGTGATTATGAGAATCCCCACAACAGACGTGTAGTTTGGGTTCTCGTCGGCGAGCATTATCCAGCTCAGAATGCACCCCACCACTGGAATTATGAACTTCCACATATTTAGATCCGAGACCTTGATACCGGGTCTTTTGAGCAGGGTGTACCATATAGAGAAGCCCGCCGCAGGGATAAATGCTAGCCACAACCACGTGAAGTAGAACTTCATCGGTAGAGGCTCGGTTGGAAATTTCTCAAAAAATGCCCCCACGATCAGAAGAAGAACACCACCCACAAAGTTAGCGAATGCCGTTAGGATCACGGGAGAGAGCTCACGTTTGTGCTTCGCCACCATAATATTGGCATAGCCACCTATAATATTGCTAAGCAACAACAGACTCAGCCCAAAGAAGAACCCCGAAGAGCTAATCGACATCCCCCCTTTTGTGGCGCTGATAAAGACCACCCCCGTGATTGCGGCGGCAATAGCCACAACTTTTCTAAGGGTCAACTTCTCATTGGGCATCATCCAGTGCGCCATCAGAGCTATAAAAAGAGGACCTGCACCGATCACAATTGCTGAGATCGACGCAGGTACTTTATCTAGACCCACATAGAATAGGCCATACTGCATAAATGTTTGAACAAGGGCGAAGATTGTCATAAATCGCCAATCTTGCCTGATCGCCTGAGCAATACTCTCACGGCGGATCAGAATCAGAGGAATGAGAATCAAGCCCGCAAGCGCAAATCTCATCCCCGACAGAAGAATTGGCGGCACATACTCGAACCCAACCTTCGCCACTGCAAAGGCTGATGCCCATATCACGCAGGCAACAATTGCCCACACCGCCGTATTCATTGCACTCGCCCCCTGCTCCTTCATGGCTCTACTCGCCAATTCGTTGACGCACAACCTCGAAGAGCATAACCGCAGCGGCTGCCGATACGTTGAGCGACCCGATGTGTCCGATCATAGGAATTGCCAACTGCTCGTCACAGAGCTTTAGCACCTCCTTTGAGATACCCTTATCCTCAGATCCCATGATCAGAACCGTAGGTTTCTTGAAGTCAGCATCGTAGAGTAGTTTAGTGCTCTTCTCTGTCGCTGCAACTATCTGATAGCCCTCAACTTGAAGCGACTTGATTGTGTTGCGAACCGAACCCACACGACACACAGGAATTGTAGTCAAAGCTCCTGCCGATGAGCGAATAGCCTCACCATTCACTGGCGCTGAGTTCTTGAGCGGAGTGATTAGTCCGTGTGCACCCGAACACTCTGCCGAGCGAGCAATGGCACCAAAGTTACGCACGTCGGTAACACCATCGAAGAGCACGATCAGTGGTGTCTCATCCTCAGGAACACGCTCTAGGATGTCGCTAAGCTCCACATACTCAATAGCGGCGATCTGAGCCACTACACCCTGGTGATTTCCTCTCGTTAGACGGTTCAACTTCTCGACAGGTACCTCCTGAATACGAAGTTTGTGTCGTGAACACAGATCCTTAAGGTCTGTGATTAGTTTTCCGTCTGCACCCTTACGCATGTAGATGCGCTCGATCTGCTTCTTCGCCTCGATAGCCTCTGCTATTGGGCGGATACCAAATATGATATTCTCCATAATATTCTAAATTTCTCCCTCCGTGATTTCAAGCTCATAGGAGGCCTTCTCCCACTCCTGCATCTTGCCATCATAAGAGGCTTTAAGTTCGTTATACTCTTTATAGTCCTGCTCGTTGTACTCAGCGGCAGCGGCTAGTTTTTCATCAAAAATTGCGATCTTTTGCTCAACATCAGCTAGCTCAGACTCGATCTTCGAGACCACAGCCCTAAGTTTGCGCAGGAGCTTCTCCTGCTCCTTTTTCTGCTCATACGAGAGCTTGCCTGAGCTCTTCACCTGCCCACCATCTTCGGTCGTTTTGGCTGGTGCTTTGCGCTCTAGCTCCTGCATCGATGCTAGTTTTCGCTTCTCTAGGAAGTAGTAGATTCCGCCCAAATACTCATGGACAGCTCCATCCCTAAACTCATATATCTTATCGACCAATCCATCCAAGAACTCTCTATCGTGAGAGACGATGACCACTGTGCCATCATAGCGCTTCACTGCCTCCTTGAGGATATCCTTCGATCGCATATCCATGTGGTTCGTAGGCTCATCGAGAACCAAAAGGTTGTGCGGTTCGAGCATCATCGATGCCAGAGCCAGACGTGCTCGCTCGCCACCAGAGAGGACCTTCACCTTCTTCTCAATATCCTCACCTCGAAACAGAAACGCACCTAGAATATCTCTTAGTCGTGTTCTTATGTCACCCACTGCCACCTGATCCAATGTGTCGTAGACCGAGATCTCACCATTCATCAAATCTTCCTGGTTCTGAGCGTAGTAGCCCAACTTCACGTTAGCACCAAGGCGAAGCTCTCCATCGGTGGGAGCTAGCTGCCCAACCAACATACGAGCGAGGGTTGTCTTACCCTCTCCATTTCGCCCCACCAGAGCAATCTTATCGCCCTTGCCGATCACAAAGTCGGCACCCGAAAAGACCCTCTTATTTGGGAATGCCATCCCCACCTCCTTGAACTCAGCCACAACCTGACCCGATCGTGGCGCTGGTGGGAACTTTATATTCATCACCGACAGGTCCTCATCCTCAACCTCTATGCGATCGATCTTGTCGAGCTGCTTAATGCGAGATTGCACCTGATTGGACTTTGTCGGTTTATATCTAAACTTCTCGATAAACTCCTCAGTCTTCTCGATCATTCGTTGCTGATTCTCATACGCTGCCATCTGTTGAGCACGGCGCTCAGCACGCAGGAGCGTATATTTCGAGTAGGAGACCTTATAGTCGTAGACCCTACCTAGGGAGATCTCAACAGTACGATTAGTCACATTATCCAAAAATGCCCTATCGTGCGAGATCAAAAGCACCGAGCCGTTATAGTTGCTCAAATACTCCTCCAGCCACTGAATCGACTCGATGTCGAGGTGGTTAGTTGGCTCATCGAGCAGGAATATCGATGGACGACGCAACAGTAGCTTCGCCAACTCGATACGCATGCGCCATCCCCCCGAAAATTCGCTCGTTGGGCGTGAGAACTCCTCACGCTTAAAACCAAGCCCCAAGAGGGTCTTCTCAATATCGGCATCACGAGTGTCACCACCCAAGATGTGGTACTGATCGTTTGCATC
>CAYJIY010000002.1:0-33543 GCA_964370415.1 uncultured Alistipes sp. | reverse complement strand
AATAAGGCGCATCAGAGTGGTCTTACCCGCTCCGTTTTTACCCACCAGACCTATACGATCCTTTGGGTTGATCAAAAACGAGATGTTATCAAAGAGAGTCCAGCCACCATAGCTGACCGTGAGAGAGTCTAACGAGATCATAATAGCGGTCTAGGCGTTAAGCATTTTCACAATCTCCGCCTCAGGTGACTCGGCACAGAAGACTGCACTTCCAGCCACCAAAACATGAGCTCCAGCACCAAATAGCGCCCCTGCATTTTCCGACGAGATACCCCCATCGACCTCGATCAGGGCTTCGCTTCCACAATCTTGGATCATGCGGCTCAGATTCTCGATCTTCGAGAGCGACCCCTCGATGAAAGACTGACCTCCAAAACCTGGCTCTACGCTCATGATGAGCACCAAATCAACCGTTGGCAATATACCCATCAACACCTCAACAGGCGTATTTGGTTTGATAGAAACACCAACCTTTGCCCCTGCATTGCGTATTAGTTCGATACACTTTTTAGGATCTTCAGTAGCTTCGAAGTGGAAAGTCACAAGATCGGCTCCTGCCTTCACAAAGCGTTCAACATAGCGCTCAGGCTCAACGATCATTAGGTGTACATCGAGCAGTTTATTTGTCGCCTCCCGAATTGGCTTCATCACAGGAAATCCAAACGAGATATTTGGAACGAAACAACCATCCATAACGTCGATATGCACCCATTCGGCTGAACTGCGATCGATCATCTTGGTGTCGCGCTCAAGGTTGCCGAAATCTGCCGAAAGCATAGAAGGGGCTATTATTCGTGTCATATATATTAACTTATGATATTTAGTGAATTAATCGAGCCACCTCAAATAGCTGGGCGACTCGCCGCAAAGATACGAAAAGAATAGGGGATTAAAAAACGGCTTGCTCACAAATGTTGAGAATCCAGAGCATTTTATTTAAAATTTGCTATCTTTGTTCTCATGGATACACAAATTATACTAATCATAGTGCTCTCAGCGATAAGTGGCTATCTTATTGCTCAGAGACTTATATCGAGCTCTCGCCTAGCGAAAGATCAGCAGATCACCGACGAGCAGCTGAGCCGAAACCAAGAGAAGATCAACTCCCTAGAGGAGCAGCGCACGAGGCTCCTAGTTGAGCTCGAGGCTCTGCGTGCAGGCACCAGCGCCAAGATAGCTTCACTCGAGAGGCAGATCATCGCCGAGAGAGAGAAGATGATCTCAGACAAGGAGCAGAGCGAGCAGACTCTAAAGAGCCATTTCCGCAACCTTGCAAACGAAGTCATAGCCGAGCAATCGAAGCGATTCGTAGATACCAACAAGGAGTCTATAGATGTGTTACTCAAACCATTCAAGGACAACATCCTAGATTTTCGTCGTCGTGTGGAGGAGATCAACACCGCAAGCGCCACACAGAGCGGAGAGCTGCGCAACGAGCTACGCAATCTCATGGATCTAAACCGCAAGATCACAGCCGAGACAACCAACCTCACAAACGCCCTCAAGGGCAACTCCAAGGTGCAGGGCGACTGGGGCGAGATGATCCTTGAGACGATCCTCGACAGCTCCAACCTCATAAAGGGGGTGCACTACCTCACACAGCACAACATCAAGGATACCGAGGGGAATAACCTGCGCCCCGATGTCGTGCTACTTCTGCCCGACAACAAACAGATTGTGATCGACTCGAAGGTTTCGCTCACAGCATTCGTAGGTTATGTAGGTGCTGAGAGCCACAGCGAACAGAACAGCTATCTAGCTGCCCACATAACATCTATTCGCAAACACGTCAAGGAGCTCGGTAGTAAGGAGTATCAGCGACTATTGAACTCACCCGACTTTGTGATTATGTTCATCCCCAACGAGCCCGCATTTTTGGCTGCACTACAGAGCGACAGCTCAATTTGGTCGGATGCCTACGACAAAAAGGTCATCATATCTTCGCCTACGAACCTCTTTGCTCTACTCAAACTTGTGGATGATCTATGGAAGCGCAACGACCAAGAGAAGAACACTGCCGACATAGCAACATGTGGACTTAAACTATACGAGCAGCTCGTGAACTTCACCTCGTCGCTCGAACAAGTGGGCACGTCGCTCGACAAGGCGAAGAGCTCCTACGATGATGCCTACAAGCGCCTATGCACGGGAAATGACAACATCATCAGAGTTGGTGAACGACTAAAAAAGACGGCACACCTTCAGAGCAAAAAACAGCAGTCGGCGAAGATACTAGATGCCGCCATGCAAGAAGATATAGATGAAATTGTTTAAAATATCAATTATGAGATCAAGACTATTTTTCACGGCACTTTCGCTCCTCGTGGCAGCAGGTGCACTAGCTCAAGAGGGCGAACTCAAGACCAAATCAATATCCATCTTCAGCAACGGTGGCGCCTACTACCAAAAGGAGGGCTCAACGGGCAAGGATGGAGTATTCGTCCTCAAGGGGGATCAGATACCCCAAGCTCGCTTCGGAACTCTATGGTTCTCGTCCGACAAGCCGATCGAGTTTGTCAAATCATACGTAAAGCAGGATACAATTATCAAGAACACTCCTGTATCCTCTATCAGTGCACTACTCAAAGCGAACATTGGTAAATCTGCAACACTCCAAGGAGAGTCTATCCAACTAAGGGGCGAGATCGTCAATGTAGATACATCGAGCGACTTTGTGCAGATCAAATCAGAGGAGGGGATGTGGAGTGCCACGAAGATCTCGAACATCGCCACTGTATGGATCCAGGGCGAGCCTTCAAACGAGATAACAAGCAAGAGCGTAAAGCAGGAGAACATCATTGAGATGCACTCTAGCAGCGCAAAGGCGGGTGTGCCGCTCAGTGTGGAGTATCTTCAGTACGGGCTCTTTTGGTCGCCAATGTATCAGATGGAGGTTCTCGACAACAAGAGAATCAAACTAACCCTCGTTGCTGAGGTCACAAACAATGCCGAGGATATTGTAAATACTCCCATAAACTTTGTGTCGGGCACTCCGCAGTTTAGCTACGCAAACAAACTCTCGGCCCTAGTTCAACCTGTGAAGCCTCAACGCGTGATGTCAAAATCGTCTATACTACAAAACAACCATGAATTTGAGATGGATGAAGAGATGATATTAATCTCTTACGAGAAGGCTGAGGATATGTCTTCGCAGTCTAGCGTAAGTCAAGCCAAGGAGAATGAGGTCTACACCTTTGGAAATCTATCACTAAAATCGGGCGAGAGAGCACACTTCGATATTTTGAGCACTACACTTGATTACAAAGATCTATACGTAAGCCATATCAAAGAGGCAAACTATCAGGCGAGACAGATTGCGGCAACGACCAATCTCACTTTTGAGATCACAAACAACTCGAAGTACAACCTTATTTCGGCACCCGCTTTTATCACACAGCAAAAAGATGGTGTAAAGATCCCTCTTGCTCAAAACGAGCTAAGCAACACACCTATTGGGGCTGAAACTCAAATCCGCATCAGTGAAGCAAACCGTGTGAATGTTGAGTCAACAGATAAAGTCGTTGAGATCGGCAGCAACATAATAGAGCACAACGACAGCAGATACCGCCGCTACTCAATGCTGGGACAGATAACTATCAAGAATAACAACACAAAGAGTATCGACATAAAGATCTACCGCACGATTTCAGGTGAGCTAACGAGCTCTAGCGTCGAGCACACGGTGCTTTCGCAGAGCTTCACCAACACCCCGAACATTAAAAATTCGGTGATGTGGGAACTATCCGTAAAACCAGGGCAGAGCATAACTATCGACTACAACTACAACTCGTACAGGTAGTCACCACCTACACACCTCTAATACATGAAAGAGTGTGGCTAACATCATAAGTTAGTCACACTCTTTTATATATATGGTATATGATTTGCTAGAGTAAAAATGTAAGATTGTGTAAAAAAACTTGAAAACTTATTTGGTTTTAAAAGTTTTCTGATTACCTTTGCACTGTAATCAAGTAATTTAGTACCGTATGTCGCAGAGAGAACACATAATTAAGGAGTCCAGCAAAATGTTTGTCAACCTAGGCGTGAAGAGCGTGAGGATGGACGACATCGCACGAGAGTTGGGTGTTTCGAAACGAACACTCTACGAGATGTTTGGAGATAAGAACGAACTACTCTTTCTGGGGGTAAAAAGCTTCTTCGACGATCTAGATCAGAAGTCTGAACTGGCAACAACTAATGCTGCCAATATTCTTGAGGCTGTATTTGCTGGATTAGATCACTTTAAAAACTCAATTGCTCAAAACCTAAAAATCAAAGAGGAGCTTAGGCGCTACTACCCTAGCGTTCTTAACAAGCTGATGGCAGATCGTCACGAAAAGACTCGAGAGAACCTAGAGTATGTCTTCAGCAAGGGTATCCAAGAGGGGCTCATCGTGGAGTCGGTGGATGTTAGAACGGTGCTCATAATGTTTGGCGCAATCGCCAAAGCATTCTTCCTAACGGGGGAGTTCAACGAGCTCTACATCTCGAGCAATGGAAATGCGTTTCTCACAATCATCACGATCTACTTTAGAGGAGTAGCCACAGAGAGAGGACGAGAGGTTATAGATAAAATTATAGAGAGTAAGATAAAATAGATAAATTATGAAGATGAAAAGATTATTTTTGATTTTCGCTGCTGCATTTGGCTTGACACTGAGCTCAAACGCACAGATCACACTGACGCTTGACCAAGCAATAGAGCTTGCTTTGAGCGAGAACCCAACCATCAAAGTTGCAGAGATGGAGGTCGCACGCTACGACTACGTGAAGCGTGAGACTTGGGGTAACTGGATCCCTCAACTATCAGCTGGGGGTACATACACACGTGCAATCAAGAAACAAGAGATGGCTCCTGGGCTATCTTTCGGTGCTGATAACACATTCGCGGGACAGGGCGAGATGACATGGTCGGTATTTGCCCCTGCAATATTCAGAACCTTGAAGCTTAACGACGTACAGATGGCTTCAGCCGTGGAGGATGCTCGTTCGTCACGCATTACGCTAGTCTCGGAGGTTAAGAAGTCGTTCTACAACATTCTCCTTGCCGAGCAATCTTTAAAAGTGCTGAAAGAGTCTGAGACAACAGTTCAAAAGACCGTCGACGACACCCAAATCAAGCTCGACAACGGACTCGCTTCGGAGTACGATCTACTCACAGCACAAGTTCAGCTCAGCAACATCAAACCAACGATTCTTCAGGCTGAGAACTCGATCACAATATCGAAGCTTCTATTGAAGATGTACCTCTCGATCCCTGACGATGTGCAGGTAGCGGTCTCTGGTAGCCTAGATGGCATGCGTAGCGAAGTTATCCTAGATACTTATGGACTATCGACCGACATATCGATGAATAGCGATCTGATAAAGCTCAACATCCAAGAGTCACTACTCGAAGCGCAACTCAAGGTCAACAACGCGAGTCGCCTACCTACGGTGCAGACTTTTTTCAATGTTCAAGTATCGGGTAGCGACCTCGACAGATCTGCTCTTGGAGGGCTCACTGGGGGCAGCACATCTACGACCGCCGATGCAGGTGAGTACTGGTGGCAGTACCCAATGTCGGCAGGTGTGAGACTATCAGTGCCTATCTTTTCGGGCTTTACAATCTCTAACAGATCAAAGCAGATAAAGAATCAGATCAGCCAGATCGATATTCAGAAGGAGTATGTTACGAATCAAATTGAGGTTCAGATACGCTCTGCGATCAGCGATCTGCTAACCGCACAAGAGACTATGTATGCTCAGGAGCTCACCGTGAGCCAAGCATTCAAAGCATACACCATTGCCGACACTCGCTATCGCTCAGGTCTAGGGACAATCCTAGAGCTAAACAGCGCACAGCTATCACACACACAAGCTCAGCTGGGTTACTCGCAAGCGATATTCGACTACCTCACAGCCAAGGCTGAGTATGATATGATCATCGGAGTAGACATGTAATTAATAAAAGTAAAAAGATAGATAAAAGTATGAAAAAGTTTTTTTTGATTGCCTTTGCAGCGGTTGCGCTGGTGGGGTGCAAAGCAAAGAAGGAGCAGTCCACACAAACAGCAAAGGATGAGAGAGTAGCTGTGAAAATCGAAGCCGCAGTGACGGAGCAGATCAACCTTACGGAGGTCTTCACATCTGAGATTTTGGCAAATAAGACAAACGAGATCACCCCAGCGGCAGCAGGCGTGCACATCAACCAAATTATGGTAGAGGTGGGTGATCATGTGAGCAAGGGTCAGCTAATCGTGAAGCTCGATCCAACACAGTACAACCAGCAACTGGTACTACTCAAGAACTATGAGGATGACTATCACCGTCTACTCCCAGTCTACGAGGCGGGAGGTATCACAGCTCAGCAACTCGACCAAGCGAAAGCTCAGCTCGATGTTCAGCGTGAAGTGGTGGACAACCTCTTGAAGAATATCAACGTTGTCTCTCCAATATCGGGAGTTGTGACGGCTCGCAACTACGAGTCGGGGGATCTCTTCGCACAGCAGCCAATTCTTCAGATCATGCAGATCAACCCACTGAAGGTTGTGGTTAATATCTCGGAGCAGTACTTCAAGGATGTGAAGATCGGAATGCCTGTGCAGATGAACGTCGATCTATTCCCCGACAAGGAGTTCATGGGTAAGGTCTCGTTGATTCACCCAGCGTTTGACCCTGCATCACGCACCTTCACTGTCGAGGTCAACGTATCGAACACGGACAATCTACTTCGCCCAGGTATGTATGCACGTACAACATTCAACATGGGTAAAAAGGAGGGTGTGATGGTTACCGACATCGCAATCCAAAAGCAGATGGGTAGCAACGAGCGCTATCTATTCATCGACAAGGATGGCATCGCTGAGCGTCGCACGGTGACAGTAGGTCGTCAAGTTGGTGAGCAGGTAGACATCATCTCAGGCGTAGAGCCTGGCGATAAGATCATCGTATCTGGACTATCTAAGGTCTTCGATGGTGCTGAAATCAAGGTCGTAGAGTAGCGGCATTTTTGCCTAAACAATTTAATAGAGACATCTATGAAAATATATGAAAGTGCGGTACGAAAGCCCATTTCGACAGCTCTAATATTCATCGGGGTGATGGTCCTTGGACTCTTCTCGCTGAATAATCTAGCGGTGGACCAGTACCCAGAGATTGAGATCCCACAGATTAGTGTGATCACAACCTACCCAGGAGCCAATGCGGCTGAGATAGAGACTAACGTTACTCGTATTTTGGAGGACAACCTAAATACGGTGGACAACCTAAAGAAACTAACGTCAAAATCGGAGGATAACCTCTCGATGATTACCGTTGAGTTTGAGTATGGTGCCGACCTCACGGAGGGTGCCAACGACATTCGTGATGCGGTGAGCCGTGTGCAGTCTCTGCTGCCTGAAGATGTGGAGTACCCTACAATCTTCAAGTTCTCGTCATCGATGATGCCTGTGATGATGCTCGCAGTGACTGCCGATGAGAGCTACCCTGCCCTGCAAAAGATCCTCGACGATAAGCTCGTGAACGTGCTGAATCGTGTCGATGGAATCGGTGCGGTGAGTATCATGGGAGCTCCCGAGCGTGAGATTCAGATCAATGTCGACCCTAACAAACTCGATGCATACAACATCACTGTTGAGCAGCTAGGTTCGATAATCGCCGCTGAGAATATTAATATTCCGAGTGGTACGATCGACATTGGTAACAATACATTCAACGTAAAGGCAGATGGTGAGTTCAAGCTAAGCGATGAGCTCAACAAGGTTGTGATCTCGAATCAAGGTGGTAAAACCGTAATGCTTTCTGATGTAGCTGAGATTCGCGACACACTCGCCAAAGCTACGATGGATGAGCGTGTAAACGGAGAGCTCGGAGTGCGAGTAATGTTCCAGAAGCAGTCGGGTGCTAACACCGTTGATATTGTAGAGGAGCTAAATCGCCGCCTTCCTGAGATCCAGAAGACTCTGCCACGTGATGTGCACATGCAGCTAATCTTCGAGGGCTCGCAAGAGATCAACGACAGTATCAACTCCCTGTCGGATAGTATCATGTTCGCCTTCATCTTTGTGGTGATTGTCGTGATGGTGTTCCTTGGACGCTGGAGAGCTACACTTATTATATGTATGACGATCCCCGTATCGCTCATCTGCTCGTTCATCTACCTGCTAGTTGCCGACTCGACACTCAACATCATCTCCCTTTCGTCTCTCTCGATTGCGATTGGTATGGTGGTCGATGATGCCATTGTGGTGCTTGAGAACATATCGACACACATAGATCGAGGTTCCAAGCCAAAAGAGGCGGCCATCTACGCAACGAACGAGGTGTGGCTATCGGTTATCGCAACAACGATGGTGGTTGTGGCGGTTTTCCTACCACTTACGATGGTCCCAGGTATGGCGGGTATTCTATTCCGTGAGCTAGGATGGATCGTAACAATCGTGGTTGTGGTATCGACAATAGCGGCGATCTCACTGACACCTATGATGTCGTCATTCCTACTAAAGGCAGACGGCAAGATGGACTCTAAGAGTGGGTTTGGTAAGATCTACCACCCTATCGAGGTTGCCCTCAATAAGCTAGATAATCTATATGAGAAGGTTCTAAAGTGGTGCGTTAGACGCAAGCGAGTGGTCCTAATATCTCTCATGTCGATATTCTTCGCTTCGCTGATGCTCATAACAAAGGTTCCGACCGAGTTCTTCCCAGCAACTGACAATGGACGTATCTCTGCAACGATAAAGCTAGATCAAAACCTATCGGTTGAGTACACCTCTGAGGTCGCTCGTCAGATCGACCAGATGATCGAGGAGAACTTCCCTGAGGTGATACTAATATCGGCATCGTCGGGTGCAAACTCTTCGAGCGATGCCTTTGCAGCGATGCAGACTACGGGATCATACATCATCAACTACAACATGCGCTTACCTCGCTCAACGGAGCGTGATCGCACGATATATGAGATCTCCGACCTCTTGCGTGACGAACTGCAGAAGCTACCAGAGGTGAAGCAATACACCATCACTCCTGGAGGAACTCAGGGCGGATTCGGAGGTGCTAGCACCGCTGACATCGATGTCTTTGGTTACGACATGGAGCTCACGAACCAGGTTGCACACGACCTCATGGAGCAGGTCAAGAAGCTACACGGAGCACGTGACGTTCAACTCTCTCGTGATGATCTTCGCCCAGAGTACAACGTTGTCTTCGATCGAGATAAGCTCTCATACTACGGCATTAATAGCGCTACGGCATCTCAAGCTGTGCGCAACCGCATAGATGGTTTGGTATCGTCACGCTACCGTGAGGATGGCGACGAGTATGACATCATCGTGCGCTATGGCGAGGAGTTCCGCACAACGATCGAGGATATCGAGAACATCACTCTAATGAGCGCTCAGGGTCGCCAGATCAAACTCAGCGATGTGGGTGAGGTCAAGGAGGAGTTCGCAGCGCCGATCATCGAGCGTGAGAACCGCCAGCGTGTGGTATCTGTAAAGTCGTCTGTGGGTGATGGAGTTGCACTTGGAACTATCGTTGCACAGATGCAGCAGATTGTCGACAACTACGATGTACCCGATGGCATTGCGCTAGAGATTGGTGGTACGATCGAGGAGCAGGGCGACGCATTCTCTGACCTTCTTCTACTCTTCGCTCTGATCGTCATTATGGTCTACATCGTGATGGCAACGCAGTTCGAGTCGCTGAAGTATCCGTTCATCATCATGTTTACGATTCCGTTCGCCTTCACGGGGGTATTCCTAGCGCTGTGGATAACACAAACGGCACTCTCGCTCATAGCCCTAATTGGAGCTATCATGTTGGTGGGTATTGTGACCAAGAACGGTATTGTGATGGTGGACTTCACGAACCTTCTCGTGGAGCGTGGAATGGGTAGTGTCGAGGCGACTATTGTGGGTGCAAAATCGCGTCTACGTCCAGTCCTAATGACATCGTTTACTACAATTTTGGGTATGTTGCCTATGGCGATGGGGCTAGGTGCAGGTTCTGAGACTTGGCAGCCGATGGGTATCGCCGTTATCGGAGGTCTAACATTCTCAACTGTCCTCACTCTGTTCGTAGTGCCAGTCCTCTACACGATCTTCACTCGTGACAAGGAGCAGAACACGCTGATCAAGGGTAGTGATATTTAATTATAAATTCTAAAACAAAAAATAGAGATGAAAGCAGTCTTTTTATCATACAACCAAGCGCTCACAGACCGTGTCTATGAGATTTTGGATTCGCTACGAGTTCGTGGCTTCACAAAGTGGCAGCTCACCGAGGGGCGAGGTTCGATTGACGGAGAGCCTCACTACGGCACTCACGCATGGCCATCGATGAACTCTTCGATAATGACAATCGTTGAGGACGATATGGTCGAGCCGCTTTTGGATGCCTACCGAAAGATGGATGCCGAGACCAAGATGCAGGGGTCACGAGCATTTGTATGGACGATCGATCAGGTGATGTAGCACCGATGATCCACCCCAAATAACTAGCCGAGGGCGACTAACACTAAGTGGTTGGTTGCCCTCGGCTAATTATTTGCGATACAAAATATTTTTGTATATTTGTATTATGGGATCGTTTTTGGATAATGGCGTACAATGGATATCGGGTGTAGGTGAGGCTAGAGCCAAGCTCCTTGACAAGGAGTTGGGGATTGTCTCGCTTAGGGATCTACTATACTATTTTCCGTTCCGCTATGTCGATCGCACGAAGATCTACCCAATCAGCGCCGTAGCTGAGTCGGGTGCAACGCTGATCCAGATCAGAGCCCGTGTAACGGGGGTTGCATACATCGGCGATGGGCGCAAAAAGAGGTTTGTGGTCTACACCAGCGACTCTAGCGGTTCGGCGGAGTTGATATGGTTTCAGGGCATAAAGTGGATCGAAAAGAGAATTGAAGTTGGGCGAGAGTATATTATTTTCGGCCGTCCTTCGTTATTTAAGGGAGAGCTATCGATTGTACACCCCGAGATGGAGACAGTTGAGCAGGCTCTTGCACGTCGCTCCGAGAGCACAATGCAGGGGGTTTACTCCTCGACCGAAAAGATAACTAATCAGATAGGCGTGAAGGGGATGTACAACATCATCGTCAACGCCTGGCAGGTTGCCAAAGGGCACATTGTGGATGAACTTCCACGATGGATTTGTGACCAGTACAGACTCATGCCTTTAGCTCTAGCCCTGCAAAACATACACTTCCCATCCTCTGCCGAGGCGCTTCGCGATGCACAATATCGCCTGAAGTTCGAGGAGTTGCTGGGGGTGCAACTTGGCATTATGTCACGCCGTTCACACAGAATGGCAAAGCAGAACGGCTTTCTATTCCCAACGGTGGGCGAGGCGTTCAACAGGTTCTTTCAAGAGAGATTACCATTCCCCTTGACTGGAGCGCAGAAGCGTGTCATAAAGGAGGTTAGGCAGGATACAATCACGGGGTATCAGATGAACCGACTCTTGCAGGGAGATGTGGGTTCTGGCAAGACTTTGGTAGGGCTTATGACTATGCTCCTAGCGGTGGACAATGGGTTTCAGGCGTGCTTGATGGCACCCACAGAGATCCTTGCACGTCAACACTTTGCGACTATCAGTAAGATGCTCGGCGATCTACCCGTAAGGGTTGCTATCCTCACGGGTTCATCCTCGGCAAAGGAGCGCAGAGCCTCACTCGAGGGTACACTATCGGGTGAGATCAACATTTTGATCGGGACACACGCTCTGATCGAGGATAAGGTGCAGTTCGCAAACCTTGGGTTCGTTGTCATCGATGAGCAGCACCGCTTCGGGGTGGAGCAGCGAGCTAAGATGTGGGCTAAGAACAATCAGCCGCCACACATCCTAGTGATGACTGCAACGCCCATTCCTCGCACCCTTGCGATGACCCTATATGGCGATCTCGATGTATCGGTAATCGATGAGCTACCACCAGGTCGCCAGCCGATCAAGACGGTGCACTACACCGATTCGGCACGCCTAAAGGTGTGGGGCTTTGTGAGAAAGCAGATCGAGCTAGGCAGGCAAGTATATGTGGTCTACCCTCTCATTGCCGAGTCCGAGAAGATGGACTACAAGAACTTGGAGGAGGGCTACGAGGCTATCTCACGAGATTTCCCACTGCCAGAATATGTCACTACGATATGTCACGGCAAGATGAAGCCTGTCGACAAGGAGGAGTCGATGCGACAGTTCAAGAGCGGTGAGGCGCACATCATGGTCGCCACCTCAGTAATTGAGGTGGGGGTGGATGTTCCCAACGCCACGGTGATGATTATCGAGTCTGCAGAGCGCTTTGGACTCTCTCAGCTGCACCAGCTCAGAGGGCGTGTGGGGCGTGGCGGAGAGCAGTCATACTGCGTTCTGATGTCGGGTGAAAAGCTCTCACGAGAGTCACGAGCTAGGCTTCAGGCAATGTGTGAGACCAACGATGGATTCAAACTCTCGGAACTTGACCTAAAGCTTCGAGGTGCTGGAGATATTAACGGCACGATGCAGAGCGGAATGCCATTTGAGCTAAAGATCGCGAATGTCACCACCGACATTCAGATCCTAACACAAGCAAGAGACCTTGCCGAGGAGATTCTCGCTAAGGATATTGAGCTTACATCCCCCGAAAATATGGGGCTAAATGAGTTAAAACAGAGATATTCAGCAAAAGAGAAACTCGATTTTGCTATGATATCATAAATAATAGGCTACACTTATGTTTAAAGCACTAAAATACATAAAACTACTTTGCGCCATAGCCCTAGCGGCACCTGTGGCGGCACAGATGTATATACCTGGGGAGGTTTTGGAGTATAGAGTAAGCTACAACGCGAAGCTCATCCCCAACTGGGAGATGGGACAGGTCACTGTCACCACCTCTGATTCGGAGCACAATGGAGTGCCGACATACCTAGTTCAAGCCGTTGCGAAGACCCTACCCAACTACACATGGTTCTTCGACATGGAGGATGTCTACACCATTCAGGTAGACAAGCAGAGTCAAAAACCCATACACTTCGAGAGCAACCTCAAGGAGGGAGACTACACCTTCAAGAGCAAGTATGACTACATGTGGGATTCGCTCCAGATAAAGACATGGTGGCAAATTCGTGATCGAGAGCCACAGAGCAAGCAGTTCGAGATAACGGAGAAGAGCCTCGATGCCATCTCTCTCTTCTTCTCAATGCGCAATACAGATCCCGACAGCTTCTCCCCAGGCGAGATACGTAGCATGGATATGGTGCTAGAGGACACTGTGCGCACAATAAACTATCGCTACATAAAGCGAGAGAAGAAGAAAATTCGCCGTCTTGGGACGTTCAACACCCTGCGCTTCGAGTGTCAGCTTGGCACCTCTCAGGGCTATTCGTTCACCGATGGCACGATATTTACAATATGGGTGTCGGACGACAAAAACAAGGTGCCACTACTGCTAGAATCCCCGGTTTCGGTGGGGCGAGTTCAGGCGTATTTGGTGGGCTACCGCAACCTCAAATACCCCCTCTCAAGCCAGCGAAAATAGGGTGTTTGAGCTCAAGAGAGGGCACGAGAGAGGAGTGCAATTTTGTTATAATATTTTTTTTGCATACATTTGTACTGCATAAAACTCAAAATGCACGTAAATAAGAGTTTAAGAAACATTAAATTTAAGAGAAAATATGAGCCAGAAAAGCGATTACAACTTGGACGAGTTCGAAGATGACTACACACCACAACCTGAACCCGACAAGTCGATTAAAGGGTACAGAATTGTGATTGGAATACTCTCTATCATTCTAGTAGCGATAACAATTCTCTACTACTCGATCCATAGTCAACAACAAGAGGACTACGAGATTTTGCAAGGCGACAGAGATATGATTCAGGGTGATCTAGAGCAGTTGGTTGTCTCTTATGACAGCGTTATGGTATCTAGTGACCTTCTATCTGAGGACCTTAATCTTGAGCGTCAACGTGCCGATTCACTTATGGATCGTCTCTCAAAAGAGCGTTCGTGGAACCTCTCGAAGCTGCGCGACTACCAGACTCAGGTTAAGCTACTTCGCTCAGCAGCAGAGAGCTATCTTCATCAGATTGACTCACTTAGCCGCCTAAATAAGAAGCTTGCAGACGAGAACGTATCATACCGTAAGGAGATCTCATCAGCGAAACTTCGTGCCGAGATGGCAGAGGAGAAGGCAGAAGAGCTTGACAACAAGGTCAAGGCTGGCTCGGTACTCAGAGCACGCAGCATCAGCCTAGTTGCCCTGAATGGACGTGATCGTGAGATCTCACGCATCAAGTCTGCGGAGCGTCTACGTGTTGACTTTGTCCTAGCGGCAAACGAGCTAACACAGCCAGGCGAAAAGCGTGTATATCTAAGACTCACATCACCAGATGGTTATCTACTAACGACGGAGAGCCTCCCAACTTTCGACTACGAGGGTGAGGCGATGAGCTACTCTGCGATGCGTGATGTAGATTATCAGAATCAAGATCTAGATATTAGCATCTACTACAATAGCGAGGGCTTCACAGCTGGAGTCTACACTATCCAACTCTACTGCGAGGGTCGCCTAATTGGTGAGACGCAGATAGATAGAAAGTAGATAAGCGAATAAAGCGAGCCCCTTGTTGGCTCACTAAAGAATTGAGAAATGGGAGCGTGAGTGGAGGCAATATCCACTTATGACTCTCGTTTTCTCGCCTTATAAACCTAACAAATTCAACGTTATGGAGATGAAGTTAACGCTCAACTTCGAGAAATACGACTCGACAGAGCAGATGACACAACAGGACCAAGAGCTCATAGCTGAGGCTAAGGCAGCGACTCAAAGAGCCAATGCAACCTACTCGAAATTCAATGTAGGGGCTGCTGCTAGACTCAAGAGCGGAACTATAATCTACGGTAGCAACTTCGAGAGCGAGGTCTACCCTGCGGGGCTTTGCGCCGAGAGATCCCTACTCTTCCATGCATTTTCATGCCATGGCGACGACCCAATCATAGCGCTTGCTGTCACGTCGGTACCCTCTGAGAGAGAGTGCTACCCATGTGGGCAGTGCCGTCAAGTACTCGTCGATGCTGAGCGTCGACAAAAGTCACCCATCAGAATTATAATGAGTGGCGCAGGTGGTGCATCAGTTGTATCTTCGGCTGAGGATCTACTACCATTTACATTCACGCTATAAAAATACCATGAGGTCTAAAACACCTCGCAAATAAAACGATTATGTTTTCAGCAAAAGATATCCTCTACGAGGACAACCACCTACTGCTTGTCAATAAGCACTGCGGTGATCTGGTACAGCCAGATAGCGATGGCAATAGCGCCATGGAGGATCAAATCAAGGCGTTCATCAAGCGTCGTGACTCAAAACCTGGGGATGTGTTCCTTGGGGTTGTTCACCGCATCGACCGCCCTGTGAGTGGTGTTGTGATCTTCGCAAAGACATCTAAGGCGCTCGTTCGCCTAAATGAGATGATCCGCGACGGCAAGATCACCAAGCTCTACTGGGCAGCTGTTGAGGGTCGTCCCGAGAATGAGGAGATGGAACTTCGTCACTACATGGGTCGTGAGGCTAAAACCAATAAGGCAAAGGCATACGATGTGGAGAAGAAGAACACGAAGCTTGGTCGCCTAGAGTACACGAGTATTCACTCAGGCACAAACTACACGCTGCTGGAGGTGAGACTATTCACAGGTCGCCACCACCAGATTCGTGCTCAGCTCTCTAAGATAGGTTGTCCGATTCGTGGCGACATTAAGTACGGATCAAAGCGCACAAACAAGAGTGGAGGTATATCGCTTCACTCACGAAGAGTGATCTTTGAACACCCAGTTAAGAAGGAGCCAGTAGACATTACCGCTCCACTGCCGACAAACGACAGTCTATGGGTTAACTTCAAGCGCGATCTCGGCGTATGAGGTTAGTGGCTCAACGTGTCAGCCGAGCATCTGTGACCATAGATGGACAGATAGTCTCTTCGATAGAGAGGGGGCTTCTGGTCTTGGTCGGAGTGTGCGATGAGGATACCAGTGACGATGTTGAGTACCTTGCGGCTAAGCTATCCAAGCTCAGGATCTTTAACGACGATCAGGGGGTTATGAACCTCGATGTGATGGAAGTTGGCGGCGAGATCCTCGTGGTTAGTCAATTCACGCTATTCGCCTCAACAAAGAAGGGGAATAGGCCGTCATACATCCGCGCTGCAAAGGGTGATTTTGCCAAGGAGCTGTACGAGCAGTTCGCCTGCCGTGTGAGCGAGTTGGTTGGATGCCCTCTCAAAACGGGGCACTTTGGCGCTGATATGAAAGTAGAGCTCCTAAATGATGGTCCAGTGACTATCCTAATGGATTCAAAGCAGAGAGATTATTAAAAAAATAAGAGCGTGACTAGTTGGTCACGCTCCTTGTTAAGGGGGAGGGATTTGTTAGTCCTCTCTCTTTTTTTATCGCTTCATTCTTAGCTTCATCCCTGCAAATATAGTGTCGGGCTTCAGCGAAAAGACACTTCGCATCTCACCTGCCATACAGAGCCCACACTTATCGCATAGATCGTACTCCCTAGCCACACACGTCTCGTGGCGAGATCCATCCGAGAGAATGAAGTTACTCACCCAGCACTCCTTCTTAAAGTTGTTGTCTTTCATGAGCTTAAGCCCCGACACGGAGTTCATGATTGGATACCCCTTGCGCTTATACTCAATAATCGTATCGATTATCCTGTGGCGCAACTCCCACGGCACAAACAGCGCCTCAGAGCCAGGGTATGGAGTGTGGAAATTCAGCGAGATAGACTTTATTTTTGGGTGGTTGCGCACAAATTCAATAGTATCAGCCACAGCGTGGTAGTTCTCAGTATTTATCACCATATTCACGCTCAGATCGGGGTGATTCTGTCCATCGATATTTTTAGTTAGGCGAGAGAATGCACCCTTTCCTCTGATAATGTCGTGGTACTCGCCCACACCATCGAGGCTCACCCATATAGAGTCCGCCTGAAGATCTGCAAATGGGCGTTGAGCGTTCGTAGTTACGGTTACAGAGTAGAATCCAACTTCACGAGCTAGGCGAATGACATCGTTTATATCACGGTCGCCCTCTCGCCAAAGAGTCGGCTCTCCCCCTTCGAGATCAACAAATCGCGAGCCCAACTTATAGGAGTACTCCAACTGCTCACGAATCTCATCGAAGGTCATAAATTTTGGGTTCTCGTGGTTGTAGACACTACAATGTTTACACGAGAGGTTGCACTTATCGAGTATGAAAAGCACTGTCTGAAGTGGTGCTTTGCGACCAAATAGTTTGGCACGCAGAAACCATATTGGGAGGTAGAATAGTTGTTTCATAACTAAGAGACGATCAAATTATAGACTTTAGGCACTATATTTACAAGCGCAATTACAAGGCACGATGTAGAGATGATGTTGCGAGCGGTTAGCCATCTGACCATGAACCACCCTAAGCCCGCCTTCTCGTATGCTGCCCAATCGCCCATTGAGCCCATCCACCACTTTGGCTGAGGGTTATCGTGAGGATTGCGAATAAAATCACGCAAAGAGAGCCACAGACCTATGGACATAGGTAGAGTCACTAGAACGGCAAGGTAATAGGCTGAGATTGCGCCCAGCACCACACCGACAGCTACGATGATGTACGCCGACCACTGTATCAGAGCCGAGACAGCGAGCATCCCCCTCTTCGAGCCAATAAGCACCGCAAGGGTGCGCTTGCCCACCTGTTTGTCGGGTTCGTAATCCATAATAGCATGGGAGTAGACGATGTTTGTAACCCACAAGCCAACAGGGATCGAGACCCATAGTATCGACACGTCGAAACCACCCGAGGCTGCCATATATACCCCCGTCATGAGGATTGGGCCAAACATCAACCCTATGACAAGATCACCAAGACCTCGATAGCTCAACTTGAGCGGCATACCCGAATAGGAGATCCCAACGGCAGCACCCACAAGAGCGACCCACAATATATCGGCACCTCTGAGCACAAATATTGGCAGCCCAAACATCAGAGCCACCCCACAGAATATGAGAGCCGCACGCAGAAGCTCTGACATTGTAGCCTCGCCCGATGTTATGTAGTGGCACTTTGCAATGCGAGATCTCACGCCCGCATGTTGCAGGCGATCACGGTGCGAGGACTCCATGTGCTTAAAGTCAAAATAGTCATCAAATAGGTTGAGTCCAAGGTGCAGAAACGCCACACCAAGCAGAGCACACAGCGCCAATACCAACGAAAAGCCCTCGCTACCCCACGCCATTGTGATAGCCAAAATAGCTGGTGTTATACTCTGAGGCAACGACACATCACGTGCGTTGGTCTTCCATCTCTTTAAATATGTTATCATGGTAGCAAATTTACAAAAAAAGAGGGAACTAACCCTCTCTTGTGCGATAAAAAAGGAGGTTGCAATTATGTGCAACCTCCCAAATATTATCTATATGACTAGCTTATAGCCAAGTAAGACTACTTGTATGACTCCTCGATAGATACCGCAACAGCAACTGTCGCACCTACCATTGGGTTGTTACCCATTCCAAGGAATCCCATCATCTCAACGTGAGCTGGAACCGAAGAAGAACCTGCAAACTGAGCATCACCGTGCATACGACCCATTGTGTCAGTCATACCGTATGAAGCTGGACCAGCTGCCATGTTATCTGGGTGAAGTGTACGACCAGTACCACCACCTGACGCTACAGAGAAGTATCTTCTACCCTGCTCAACACACTCCTTCTTGTATGTACCTGCAACTGGGTGCTGGAAACGAGTAGGGTTAGTTGAGTTACCAGTGATAGATACATCTACACCTTCGTGACGCATGATAGCAACACCTTCGCGAACGTCGTCAGCACCGTAGCACTTAACGCTTCCACGTGTACCCTCAGAGTACTGCTTCTCACGCACGATAGCAAGATCACCCGAAGAGTAATCGAACTGAGTCTGTACGTATGTAAAACCGTTGATACGAGAGATAATCATCGCTGCATCCTTACCCAAACCGTTAAGGATAACACGCAAAGGCTCCTGGCGAACCTTGTTTGCCATCTGTGCGATTTTGATTGCACCCTCAGCCGCTGCGAAAGACTCGTGACCTGCAAGGAATGCAAAACACTTAGTCTCCTCACGAAGAAGCATCGCCGCTAGGTTACCGTGACCGATACCTACCTTACGATCTGCCGCAACTGATCCTGGGATACAGAACGCCTGAAGTCCCTCACCGATTGCCTCAGCAGCAGATGCTGCGTCTTTGCAACCTTTCTTTAGCGCGATAGCCGCACCTACGACATAAGCCCATGCCGCATTCTCGAAGCAGATTGGCTGAGTCTCCTTACACATTGCGTAAGGATCGATGCCTGCTGCCTCGCAAATTGATTTTGCCTCCTCAATAGAAGCGATACCATATACTGATAGAGTCGCGTTGATCTGATCAATTCTGCGCTCGTAGCTTTCAAACAATGCTGTCATCTTCTTATTCGTGTCTTGGGTCAATGAATTTTACTCCGTCTGCGAAACGACCATAAGTAGAAGTTGCCTTCTGCATCGCCTCGTTAGCGTCTACACCTTTCTTGATCATATCCATGACTTTTCCTAGGTGAACAAACTCGTATCCGATTACCTCGTCATCTGAGTCAAGCGCCATTCTTGTGCAGTATCCTTCAGCCATCTCAAGGTAGCGAACTCCCTTAGCCTTGGTACCGAACATTGTTCCAACTTGTGAACGAAGACCTTTACCCAAATCCTCAAGACCAGCTCCGATTGGAAGACCACCCTCTGAGAATGCTGACTGTGTACGACCGTAAACGATCTGAAGGAATAGCTCGCGCATAGCTGTGTTGATAGCGTCGCAAACTAGGTCAGTGTTCAACGCCTCAAGAAGCGTCTTTCCTGGAAGGATCTCAGATGCCATAGCCGCTGAGTGAGTCATACCAGAACATCCGATTGTCTCAATCAAAGCCTCCTCGATGATACCATCCTTCACGTTTAGAGTAAGCTTACATGCTCCCTGCTGAGGTGCACACCATCCCACTCCGTGAGTAAGACCCGAAATATCCGAAATCTCTTTTGAACGCACCCATTTACCCTCTTCAGGGATCGGTGCAGGACCATGGTTAGGTCCCTTCTTTACAACACATTGGTGTTGAACTTCGTGTGAATAAATCATTTTCTTAAAAGTTTGTATTTTAATTAAAGTCAATATCGACTAAACATAAAATTCGCCATAATACCCGCCAAAGATACTATATTTTCCGCATAATTGAAACAAAATTCGCCCTTTTATGCGTATAAATCACTATTTAGAGAATCTCTTACGATCGTTCTCGTTGAGGTAGATCTTTCTCAGACGCATAGCGTTTGGTGTGATCTCTACGTACTCATCCTCCTTGATGTACTCCAAAGCCTCCTCCAAAGAGAACACCTTAGGTGGTGCGATAGAGGTCTTATCGTCAGAACCCGACGCACGCATGTTTGTAAGCTGCTTAGCCTTTGTTACGTTCACCGTAAGGTCATTAGAGCGAGTGTGCTCACCGATAACCTGCCCCTCATATACTGGATCCATTGGTGGAATAAAGAACTTACCACGATCCTGAAGCTTATCGATTGAGTAGGCAAACGCTGTTCCTGTCTCACCCGAGATGATAGATCCGTTGATACGCATATCGATCTCCCCGACCCAAGGCTCAAAGCCCTTTAGGCGGTGTGTCATGATAGCCTCACCAGCTGTTGCTGTAAGCATATTTGAACGAAGACCCATGATACCACGTGATGGGATCGAGAACTCGAGACGAGTGCGATCGCCATTAGTGATCATATTTGTTAGCGTACCCTTACGCTTTGTTGTAAGCTCGATAACTGTTCCTGAGCAATCCTCTGGACAATCCACCGTTAGCTCCTCGATTGGCTCGCAACGCTGTCCGTCGATCTCCTTCATGATAACACGTGGCTGACCCACCTGAAGCTCATAACCCTCACGACGCATAGTCTCGATTAGTACCGAAAGGTGAAGAACACCACGACCGAAGACATTGAAGCTATCAGCTGTTGGTCCTGGCTCAACACGCAGAGCAAGGTTCTTCTCAAGCTCCTTGTCGAGACGATCCTTTAGGTGACGCGATGTAACGAACTTACCATCCTTACCGAAGAATGGAGAGTTGTTGATTGTGAAGAGCATCGACATTGTCGGCTCATCGATTGCGATTGGAGGTAGAGCCTCTGGGTTCTCGTAGTCGCAGATTGTATCTCCAATCTCGAAACCTTCGATACCTGTGATAGCACAGATCTCACCACAGTGAGCCTCCTCAACCTTCATCTTACCGAGTCCCTCAAATACGTGAATCTCCTTGATTCTGCACTTCTGAAGAGTCACACCATCACGCTTCGCTAGGGTCACATTCTGTCCCGCTTTGAGCGATCCACGTGTGATCTTACCCACTGCGATACGTCCCGTATATGCCGAGAATTCGAGCGATGTAACCAACATCTGAGGTGTTCCCTCTACAACCTCTGGCTCTGGAATCTCGTCGATGATCGTGTTCAAAAGTGGCACGATCGAGTCTGTTGGCTCTTTCCAAACGTGCGACATCCACCCCTGCTTAGCAGAGCCATAGATAGTCTTATAATCGAGCTGCTCCTCCGTAGCATCGAGTGTGAACATAAGGTCGAAAACCTCTTCGTTCACCACCTCTGGACGGCAGTTCTCTTTATCTACTTTATTGATAACGACAATAGGCTTCTTGCCCAATGAGAGCGCCTTCTGTAGCACGAAACGTGTTTGAGGCATTGTTCCCTCGAATGCGTCGACTAGCAAAAGCACGCCATCGCACATATTCAATACACGCTCAACCTCACCTCCGAAGTCGGCGTGACCAGGAGTATCGATGATGTTGATCTTGTAGTCTTGGTATATAACCGATACGTTCTTTGAGAGGATCGTGATTCCGCGCTCACGCTCTAGATCGTTGTTATCGAGAATTAGTTCTCCCGTGTTCTTCGCATTCTCACGTAGGAGTTGACCAGCTATAATCATCTTGTCAACTAGTGTTGTTTTACCGTGGTCTACGTGGGCAATAATTGCGATATTGCGTAATTTTTGCATAAAATGATATTATTTTGAGCCGCAAAGGTAGGAAATAATTACTAAATATACGTTACAAAACTACTTAATATCGCAAATCTTACACAATATTTTGACATGATTTGTGGCTAGGACTCTTTTATTCTTATATTTTTTCAATATATTTGTGCTAATTAATCACGCTACAATGGGAGAAACAACTAAAACACTACATATAGGCACAGATAGTCAAGTCGTTGTCGGTTCGGCAAAAACTCTGCTTGGGGAGCTTTTGCCCTCGAAGAGAGTTATCGTAATCACTGACGGCACGATCGATCGCCTACACAAGGGGCTATTCGCAGAGTATGAGACGATTGTTATCGGTTCGGGCGAGAGCATCAAGACCCTCCAAACTGCGGGCAACATATATGACCAGCTCATTGAGATGGGCGCCGATCGCTCGACCTTTATACTGGGTATTGGGGGCGGCATCGTAACCGACATCACGGGCTTCGTTGCATCGACCTATATGCGAGGTCTAGAGTTTGGATTCATCTCCACTACTCTGCTTGGGCAGGTCGACGCAAGCGTTGGTGGCAAGAATGGAGTGAACATTGGGGGCTATAAGAATATGGTGGGGGTATTCAACCAACCTCGCTTTGTGATCTGTGCCCCAGAGCTTCTGCAGACACTCCCCGACCGAGAGTTCAGAGCTGGGCTTGCCGAGATCATAAAGGCTGCAATTATTGCCGACGCTCCACTATTCGAGAGATTGGAGGGGTGCTCTTTCGAGCAGCTACGCACAGATAGCGCCCTGCTCGAAGAGATGATATTTAGTGCCATTTCGATCAAAGCCGACATCGTGATTCGTGACGAGAGAGAGGCAGGCGAGAGACGCAAACTCAACCTGGGGCACACCCTAGCTCACGCTATCGAGAAGTGCTCTTCGGCGATGAACCATGGCGAAGCGGTCGCTGTTGGCATATCGCTCATCTCGCATCTCGCTCAAAGAGAGGGGCTACTCAGCGAGGCGGATCTTCAGCGTATAAACTCACTTCTCACATCGATGGGATTTGAGCTAACAGCGCCAGTCGACATAAAGAAACTGCTCAAAGCGACACAGCGAGATAAGAAGGCGGAGGGAGACCATATATATATAGTACTACCAACCTCTATTGGTGAGTGCACGGTTCAACAGATGCCGATGGGCGAGTTCACAAACCTATTTTAGGTCGTAGTTATACTTATTTTGATACGTTTTAGGTCACTTAAATTGAAATTTAGGTGGCCTAAATTTTTTGTTTCAAAAAATTAGAGTATATTTACAACCATGTAACTAGTTACAATTCAATATTTTAGTTGCAATAACTCATACAAACCTTAAAATATGTTTTTGAACATGAAGAGATTAAGATTTATAGTTTTTGCTTCGCTACTAAGCATTCTTAGCACAGTAGCATTTGCACAGTATCCTAACCAGGGACTACGTGCTGGAGATATAGCTCCTGAATTTACACTAAAAAACCAAAATGGTGAGAGTGTATCGTTAGACAAACTACTTGAGAGTGGTCCTGTCGTTGTGACGTGGTATCGTGGCGGTTGGTGTCCATACTGCAACATTGCGCTCAAGGAGCTAGGCACACGCATAGCTGAGTTCGAGGCACTGGGCGCAAGCGTTGTGGCTATCAGCCCTGAGGAGCCAGACAAGTCGCTCACTACGGCCGAGAAGAATGGGGTTCCGTTCCAAGTTCTGACAGACAAGGATGGCGAAATTGCTAAGCTCTACGATATTGTAGCACCTCAGAACGAGAAGCTACCAATCCCTGCAACGTTCATCATCGGACAAGATCGCACGATTCGTTACGCCTATGTCAACCCCGACTACAAGCACCGAGCTAGCGTCGACACAATGCTCGCTGAGCTAACGTCGATACAGGCACAGATGAACAAGCAGAACAAACTTGTGACAGTGTGGACATCGGCAGATAAGATGGTAGCAGAGCGTATGGCGCTCATGTACACCCACGCGGCGAAGCGTGCAGGTTGGTTCAAGGATGTGACACTCGTGATTTGGGGGCCATCAGCAAAGCTCATAGCTGAAGATGTAGCTCTACAAGAGAAGGTCGAGAAGATGATTGCAGACGGAATAAAGGTTCAAGCGTGTGTAGCGTGTACCAACCTCTACGGCGTGAGCGACAAGCTCAGAGGCTTCGGTATTGAGGTGATTCCAATGGGGGTTCCTCTCACAAACTACCTAAAGCAGGACTATAACGTTATCACGTTCTAGTAGCCGCAAAACAGAAAAGAGCCCGATTAACTATAGTTAATCGGGCTCTACTATTATTGTAATTTATGTGATTAGATCACACCCTGTTCGATCATAGATTTTGCAACCTTCATGAATCCTGCGATGTTCGCACCCTTCATGTAGTTGACATAACCATCCGCCTCACGACCATACTCTACGCATGCATCGTGGATAGAGCTCATGATGCTATGTAGTCTTGCGTCTACCTCCTCGGCTGGCCAGTTTAGTTTCATAGAGTTTTGAGTCATCTCCAATCCCGATGTTGCAACACCTCCAGCATTGACAGCCTTACCTGGTCCATAAGGGATCTTGGCAGCAAGAAGCGCCTCGATTGCCTCCGGGCGACAACCCATGTTCGATGCCTCGGCTACGACCTTCACACCATTTGCGATAAGGCGCTTTGCATCCTCTCCGCTCAGCTCATTTTGCGTTGCGCATGGCATTGCGATGTCGACCTTCACCTCCCAAGGTGTGCGTCCTGCAAAGAACTGCGACCCAGGGAACTGTTCAGCGTATGGCTCAACTATATCGTCATTTGTAGCTCTAAGCTCCAGCATATACTCGATCTTCTCCTCGTCCAATCCTGCTGGGTCATAGATATAGCCATCAGGGCCAGATATCGTAACGACCTTAGCGCCAAATTCGAGTGCCTTTTGTGCTGCTCCCCACGCTACATTACCAAATCCAGACACAGACATTGTCATACCCTCCATGCTCATGCCCTTCTGCTCCAACATCTGACGCAGGAAGTAGACCGCACCATAGCCCGTAGCCTCAGGACGAATCAACGATCCACCATAGCTGAGGCCCTTGCCTGTTAGCACACCTGTGTTCTCGCGTGCGAGCTTGCGATACATACCGTATAGATAACCTATCTCACGTCCGCCTACACCGATATCACCCGCAGGAACATCGGTCTGAGGACCAATATTACGCCATAGCTCCATCATGAATGCTTGACAGAAGCGCATAACTTCTCGATCTGATTTACCCTTTGGGTTGAAGTCCGAACCACCCTTTGCACCTCCCATAGGGAGTGTTGTGAGGGCATTTTTGAAGATCTGCTCAAAACCCAAGAACTTTAGGATCGATGGATTCACCGACGGGTGGAAGCGCAAGCCACCCTTGTATGGTCCAATTGCGTTATTGAACTGAACACGATAGCCCGTATTAACTTGAACATCGCCTCTATCATCGAGCCACACAACCTTGAAAGTAAAGACCCTATCGGGCTCAACAATACGCTCAGCTATGCGATTTGCCTCAAACTCTGGGTGCATATTATACACCGGCTCCACCGTCACCAATACCTCGTGTACGGCCTGAAGATACTCGCTCTCATTGGGATATTTACGACCGAGTTCGGCCATCAGTTTTTCAACATTCATAGTGCTGATATTTTAGATTAAAATACTTTTAGTTTCTAACAAATATAGTATATATTTATATATATGGTACTCTTTCGTCACAAAAAATGCAAAATATTTTACGATTTAAAACTCTTGCGACTCACTCTCCTTCACAATTGCTTTGTTCGTGGAGCCATCAACACACACATAGAGCTCCCTATCAAAGTGCACTAATCTAAGGTGTTCGCTCTCATACTCAGCGGGTAGTTGATCCAGCCTAGTTGAGTCGAACACACCATCACCTCTAAATGGATTGACCGTTAGATACCCCACCCCCAGAGATGTTACATTCTGGAAGAAGTGAGTTCCTTGGCTCGGTTCGACTTGGAAATTATCCAAACCACACTCCACAATCACCTTGGCCTCGGTGATGTGTGCCCACTTGACTGGCACACCAAGGAATGGATCCGACGAGCCCCAACGACCAGGCCCCACCAAAATATAGCTACGCTCCTGATCCTTCATCCTTGAGTTCAGCTCCATGAGCTCCTCAGCGATCTTCTCCGTAGTTAGGCTCGTGAAGCTCTCAGCCCTAACATATATTATATCGCTTATGCCACGCATAAGACCCACACCTAGCGCACTCTCGGCATAGATCAGCGCCCCCTGCTCGTCAATATGTGACCAATCCACCGATCGAGAGTCGTGGGAGTCGATGATCGGGCGAATCTGCAGAAGGTTGAACACGCACGGCTCGCCAGAGCTCACGTCCATATCCACTGCAAACTCAACCTCGACTTGACAGTTCATCTCCTTGCATCCAATCTCCAAAATATCGGTTATGATCTGAGCAAGCGGAAGACTTCCATACTTCAAGATAGAGTTGAAAGTTATGATCCTGCGCCCCGTAGAGTATGGAGTGTCCGAGATGCGATCATTCTCACGATCCCAAACCGATGTCACATGTTTTGCATTTCGCAGTTTACTGATCTGTGAGATATTCAATCGATGGAGGTTCACCTCATCGTTCGTAGAGGTTCTAAAATCTTCTGGATTAAGGCTCAAAACCACCACCTCACGCTGTGTCTCCTTGAGAGCCATCTCAGGCGTAGAGGTTTGGAGTGCTCTCTGTGGGTAGCGAGGCGAGAACCTCAGCGATCGTCCACCATCCACAACAAGTTTACCCAGCCCCATAGCTATACTACAGATCCCCTCCTCTGGTCGCTCATCACCGATTGGATAGTAGTTGATCGAGCGAGCAACACCCGAGAGCGTTGGGAAGTGGTAGCCATCTTGGTTCGTACCGCACACCTCCTGAATTATGACCGCCATCTTCTCCTCCGAGATCAGATTCTGTGACGACTGAATATAGGAGCGTGACGCTGCGAAGTAGACCGAGGCGTAGACACTCTTAATCGCACGCAACAGCAGGCGAATCATCTGCCCCTCGTTTTCGGTGTGGGGGATCATATATGTAGAGTATATCCCTGCGAATGGCTGATAGTGCGAATCCTCCAACTTCGATGAAGAGCGAATAGCGAGGGGATAGTCCACAGTCTTGATATAGACCTGCAACTCTTCGACTAGGCGCTGTGGCACTGTGGAGTTCACAAACTCTGAGAGGATCTCCTCATCGGAGAGCTCCTTCTCGATGATATATTTTAGTCCATTGAGCTCTACGAACTCATCGAAATAGTCGGTAGCGATGACAATCGTGCGAGGGATCACTATGCGCACCCCATCGTGCCTATCATACATGCAGTGCTTCATGAGCATACTATTCATAAACGCAAGACCTCTGGCCTTTCCACCCAAGGAGCCCTCACCCAATCTTGCGAAAGAGATCGTATCACGATATGTGTCGCTCTCGAATCTAGCAACTACACCTTGACCCAAAAGCGTGCGATAGTCACGAATCAGACTCACTAGCCCCGCTCTGTGCTCAGGTGGCGAATTGAAAAAACTTCGGTTGATGCTACGTATCGACGCTGCAAGGGGGAACAATCCTCGTGAATAGAGCCACTTCGAGAGGTGGTTCTGTGAGGTGTGGTAGTCGAAGATCTTATCGGGTACGGTGGCGATCATCTCCTGCATCTGCGTGAGATCCTTCGCACGCCCTATGACCTCGCCCGTGTCGGGATCGGTGAAGAGAAAGTCACCGAAAGCGAACTCTCGGTCGATGTACTCACGAAGCTGAGCCAGAAGAGTCTTCGAGTTCTTTGCCAAGAATCCAACCCCTAGCTCCCTCGCCTGAATCGAGAATGAGACTTGCGACGATTGCAGTAAGATTGGCATCAGGGGGTTGTCTGCCCTAATTAGGCGACACAGATCGATACCTGCATCTAGCTTCTCCTGATCGGGTGAATCACCCTTATGAATCGCAAAACCGACATCGGAGATCACCCCTAGCAGGTTCTTCTTATACTTATTATACAGCTCGACAGCCTCCTCGTAGTTTGTCGCAAGCAGAATCTTTGGGCGTGCTCTCTTTCTAAGAACCTGTTGATTCTCGTTGAAAGCATCCTTTAGGAAGTCGGTGGTCTGCTTCAAAATCAACTTATAGAGCTCTGGCAGGTACGTCGAGTAGAAACGGATCGAGTCCTCCACTAGGAGAATTGCCTGAACACCACCCTCTATGATATCCTCATCTGCGTTCATCCTATCCTCCATGAGCTTGATAATCGCCAAGATTAACTCCGTGTTACCATGCCACGAGAAGATACTAACCAACCCCGATTCATCACGCTCCACTAGATTGCGATAGATATCCTTCGAGAAGCTAGTCAATAACCCTACGGGGATGTTGTACTTATCTCTGACGATCTTTGCGAAGGTGAAAGCATCGGGCTCGCCCACGTTATACATCGTCAATATGAAGTCGAAATTACGATCCTCCTCCAGAAGCTCAAGTGCCTGTTTGGTAGAACTTATACGTGTAAAAGATGGTGGGTTGCTTATATTTAACTCTATATATTCTTGATTTATATTGGATTCTATATGACCATCCTCCTCCAAAATATAGCCATCGTAACTGCAACAAACCATAAGAATACGATAAATACGCCTACGCATGTACGTATGCTCGCTTCTTTGATTAGATTGATTGCATGATAATATTTGATTCGTCATGATTTTCCTTTTTTATGAGCTATTTTTCTACATTACGAAAGCAAATGTAACTATTTTTTAGCATTTTAACACTTAATTAACATTGAGATTAAAATATTTTTAATACCTTTGCCAAGTTAATATCGTTATATGCACGTAGAAAGTATAAAATACACTATTGAAGAGGTAACTTCAGCGTCTTTAGCAAGGGAGTGGATCGACCTTCCAAAGAGGATCTATAAAGGTAACCGCAACTGGGTTTGTCCAACGGATAAAGCCATTGAGGGGATCTTCGACCCAAGCACAAACAAGAAGTTCAACGGAGGCGAAGCAATTCGCTGGATAGTTCGCACCAAAGACCGTGAGGTCGTTGGGCGTATTGCGGCATTCTACAATAAGGAGCAAGCATCTATCGAGGAGCAACCAACTGGGGGTTGTGGATTCTTTGAGTCTATCAACGACCAAGAGGTGGCGAACATCCTATTTGACGCTTCACGCAACTGGCTCCAGAGCAAGGGGATGGAGGCGATGGATGGTCCGATAAACTTCGGAAATCGTGACACTTGGTGGGGGCTTTTGGTTCAAGGTTTTGAGTTTCAACCACTCTACGAAAATCCATACAACCTACCCTATTACAAGGAGTTATTCGAGGATTATGGCTTCCAGAACTACTTCAACCAAAACACTTATGTGTGGCACGTAGAGGATGGAGCTGTAAACGATATTATTTTTGAGCGTGCAGAGAGATTGATGCAAAACCCTTCGTATCGCTTCGAGAGTATCAACATGAAAGACCTTGAGGGCGCAGCGGAGAACTTCCGCATAGTCTACAACAAGGCGTGGGCACTATTCTCAGGAGTGAAAGCAATGGAGAAGGATGAGGCGTTCAAGATCATGAAGACGATGAAGCCGATTATCGATCCAAATGTTATATACTTTGCGTTCTATGATGATCAACCAATTGGATTTTTCATCTTGGTACCAGACCTAAATCGCATAATTGGACGCTTTAACGGAAAATTTGGATTGATCCAAAAACTTCGCTTGATGTGGGAGTTGAAGGTTAAAAAATCTTCAGACAGACTCTTTGGCGTAATCTTTGGTATTGCGCCTGAGTTCCAGGGCAAAGGTGTAGAGTCGGGGATTATGAACTACATGTCGAAGAACTACATACACACTCCAAAGAACAAGTACAAGAGCATGGAATTAGCTTGGATTGGGGACTTTAACCCTGTCATGAACAGAATGATTGAGCGTTATGTACTGGCAAAGCGTCACAAGATGCACACAACATATCGCTATCTTTTTGACCGTGAGAAGGAGTTTAAGCGCTGTCCAAGATTAGATATTAAAAGATAATTTTAACCAAATTTAGGTTTAAATATATTTAAAATGAAGCAGACACCATTCACAAAGTATCATATTGAAGCTGGAGCTCGCATGGCTGAGTTCGCAGGCTATAATATGCCTATCGAGTTTACGGGCATCAACGATGAACACTCAGCTGTTCGTGAGGCGGCAGGGGTTTTTGATGTAAGCCATATGGGTGAGATTTGGGTGAAAGGGGCAAAAGCCATAACTCTGCTTCAGAAGATAACAACAAACGATGTATCGAAGCTCTATGACGGAAAGGCGCAGTATAGCTGCATGCCAAATGGTCAGGGTGGCATCGTGGATGACATACTAATATATCGTATTGACGCTGAAACATATATGTTATGCGTCAATGCATCAAATATAGAGAAGGACTGGGCTCACATATGTAAATATGCTGAGTTAGAAGGGATGACAATTGGCAAAGGAGGTGAGATCTATAACGCCTCTGATGAGATTTGTCAGCTCGCAGTTCAGGGACCTCAAGCGACTAAGATCGTACAAGCAATGTGCAGTGAGAGTATCTCAGGGATGGAGTACTACACGTTCCGCAAGCTTGAGATCGCAGGAGTTGAGGTTATACTATCTGCAACGGGCTACACTGGCCTTGGCGGATTTGAGATATACACAGCGAACGAAAACGCTGACAAGCTTTGGGCTGCACTATGGGCTGCTGGCGCTGAATTTGGACTTAAGAACATAGGTCTTGGCGCTAGGGACACTCTCCGCATGGAGAAGGGTTTTTGTCTATATGGCAACGATATCACCGATACAACTTCACCTATAGAAGCTGGTTTGGGATGGATCACAAAGTTTGTAGATGGTAAGGAGTTTGTAGACCGAGAGATCCTGGAGCGCCAAAAAAGCGAAGGGGTATCACGCAAACTCATAGCATTCAAAATGGAGGAGAGAGGTATTCCTCGTCACGACTATCCACTAGCAAATGCCGAAGGAGAGATCATCGGAGTTGTTACGTCAGGAACTATGTCGCCAACACTCAAGCAAGGCATCGGCCTTGGATATGTAGAGAGCAAATATGCAAAAGTAGCGGAGCAGATCTTTGTCGTGATACGAGAGAGAAAAATTTGTGCACAAATTGTGAAGCTGCCATTTGCATAAGGAGGATTATTACAGACATTTCACACTTTATCGAATGAAAACGAAATATTTAGGGCTCGACCTATCGAGTCCAATTATAGTTAGTAGTTCTCCATACACCGCGACTGTAGCTTCTATAGAGCAGTGTTTTAAAGGTGGTGCGGGAGCTGTCGTCCTAAAATCTATTTTCGAGGAGCAAATCACTAGAGATGCTGCGCGTTATGAGGCGTCGATACACAATAGTGGCGATGCAGGTGAGTACCTGAGCCGCTATATGAGCGATGCATACAAAGGGGAGTTTATACAACTAGTTGAGAACTCTTCACAAATTGGAGCGCCAATTATTGCTAGTATCAACTGCATATCCACATCTAATGGCTGGATTGATTATGCAAGTTCACTGGCTCAGGCAGGTGCTTCAGCACTAGAGTTGAATATATTTATTCAACCAACAGGATGCAGTCAGTCGGGGCAAGAGCTTGAGGCCGACTACATTGAAATTGTTAAAAAGGTTTGCGAGAGTGTCTCCATCCCAGTATCAGTTAAACTACCGATGCGACTTACCAACTTCTTGAGCCTGTCAGAGGCACTAATGGCAAGAGGAGCAAAGGGCATTGTGATGTTTAACCGACTCTTTGAGCTGGACATTGATATTGAGAACATGGAGTTCAAACAGAGTAATCCTTTTAGCGAGGCTTCCGAGCTACGTAATGTGTTGCGAAGCGTAGGGTTAGCCTCACGAGCACTACCACAGATGGACCTTTCAGTATCTACAGGGGTGCACAATGAAGAAGATGTTGTAAAATCAATTCTATGTGGTGCTCACAGCGTACAAATTTGTAGCGCTATACACAACCAAGGTTTCGAGGTAATTGGCAAGATGAACAACTTCCTCGAGAGTTGGACAGAGCGTCATGGATTCTCTACTCTAGAAGAGTTTAGGGGAAAAATGAAGTTCGACAAAGATGGAGATAGCATATACAGCAGGGTGCAGTATATGAAGTATTTTCCAAACAACATATAAATAAGACAAAAAAACAGTATTAAATGTCATACACATAAATTTGGTGTGTGATTAACTATTAAAAAGAAATTAGTAAATGAAGAAATTAATTTTAACTCTTACGCTTCTCTTGACTGTTTCGGCATTCGTTACAGCAGGTGAAAAGGCAGACTCGCTTCGTCGTAGAAAAGTTGAGGGGGTTCTCGGTCCATTCGTACACAACTGGGATGTATCTCTAGGTGTTGGTGTACTTGGAACATTCTCTTATGCAGATGCTGGTGTCAGCAAACTATCTCCTGCGATCGATGTCTCACTTGCAAAGTGGTTGATCCCAGACCTTGGAGTACGTGCACAGTACAGCGGTTGGGCAATGAAAGCTACTGCAGCAAAAGACAACTGGTTCACAGGATTGAGCACACCTAGCGAAATTGATGTGAATTTCCACTCTGTACACGCAGATGTAATGTGGAATTTGAGCAACTCATTCTTCGATTACAACCCTAAGCGCTTCTATAGCCTTGTTCCATTTGCTGGTTTTGGTCTTGTTCGTGCAGGAAAAGACGGTAAGATTCGTAATGAGTTTGCACCATCTGTGGGTATCATCAACAAATTCAGAATCTCTGATTCATTCGACGCATTTGCTGAGATCCGCACAATGTTTATCAGTAGCGCAATCATTGGTGATAATCTTGAAGGTCACAACACAAAGATTGCTAATGCAATGATTGGTCTTACTTACTACCTAGGTAAGGAGAAGAGAAACTTTGTTAACTTGAACCAAGTAGCATCAGTTATCCCAGTTGTTGAGGATCTTGAGACTCAGAATGCAAATCTTCTTGCTGAGAACCAAAAGCTTCGCGATAAGGAGCCTGTTGTTATCACAAAGATGTCTGATCCAGTACTTGTTGAGAAGTATGCAATGCCTCCAGTACTTATCTTCTTTGCTATAGACAAAACATTCATCACAGACAAGAACCACGCACGTCTAGAGCAACTTGCTGAGATCCTTGCTAAGTACCCTAAGATGGTATGTACAATCGATGGTTACGCAGATAGCGAGACAGCAACAACTTCTTACAACCTTGATCTAAGCCAGCGTCGTGCTGACAGTGTACGCAATACACTTATCGAGCAGTACGGTGTGAACCCAGATCAGCTTGTAACTAGCGATGGCCGTGGTGAGACTATGGATCTATTCCGTCAGACTCGTCAAGTTAACCGTGTGGTTATCATCCGTGCTCAAGAGTAATTAGAGCTACGCTATAGCACTT
>CAYJIY010000001.1:129427-136183 GCA_964370415.1 uncultured Alistipes sp. | reverse complement strand
TTTATTACAGATCAGATTCATAGCGGAACTTCGTGTGCGATGAAGCATATTTTGGTGATGGAGCGCATGGTCGAGCAAGGGATTCAAAGGGCGCTGATACTCGAAGATGATGCTATTCTGCGTGATGACTTTGTCGAGAAGTTCAATAAAAGTGTTGAGGAGGCTGATGTGCGACTTGAAAAGGGTGTGCCCAACTTTATATTCTATGAAGCGACCTTCATGTGGTTCATTCCTAGAAGTCAACGTGTTATGGGGCAGATGCTCTATAAGCCACGAGGGCTGCAGTGTTTGGCGTGTTATACGATAAATTTGGAGTATGCAAAGGCGTTTTTGGAGCACATAAAATCGAATAGATGCCAAGGTCCTATCGATGAGTATATCGAGCGTTTGCGTCAAGATAATGTGCTACCACAGATCTATCAATGTCATCCCGATCTATGTATTCAGGGCTCACACGTGGGCAACACGGAGTCGTTGTTGGGTAACCACGCTCAGCACAAGTTTATGGGGTACATTCGCCGTCGTTTGACCTACATCTTGAAGAAGTATATTATCTACAATTTCAGATAATCACACTGGGTTCGTGTATAGGATCTTTGCTGAAAAGCTATGAGGAGTTGAATTTTATGTGAAATTCGGCTCCTTTTTTATCGCTTATGATGGCTGAGATAAAGAAAAAAAGTGTAAATTTGCAGGTTGAATAAACATGATTGAGTTACTTAAATGTAAATTATATGCTAACAATACTATACTATTTGGTTGTCTCGGTACTCTGTACGATTTTTATGATCCCTTCGATCATAGCGCTTGTCGTTTGTTACCCCTTCGACAAAGGGCGTAGAGTGGTTCATGAACTCTCTAGGGTGTTGACCTTCTTGTCCTTGGGGGCTTCACCTTTGTGGCGCTTCAAAGTCAAGGGGCTGGAGAATGTTGACAAGAGTAAGCAGTATGTTATTGTTGTGAATCACAGCTCGATGTTCGATATTCCGACGCTCTACCACGTGCCGCTCAATTTTCGATGGGTGTCCAAGCGTGAGGTGTTCAAGACCCCGTTCTTTGGGCAGTACCTCTATCTGCATGGCGATATAGCCATCGACAGAGGGCGTGCATCGGAGGCGATGGAGCAGCTAAACCGCAAGGGTAAGTACTGGATCGAGCGCAAAGCATCGATCGCAATTTTTCCTGAGGGCACACGCTCTAAGAGTGGCGAGATAGGGCGCTTCAAGGCTGGTGCTTTTCTGCTAGCTAAGGCCGCTGGGGTGGAGATCCTGCCAGTGGTCTTCAACGGCACTAACAAGTTGATAAATAAGAAGGCGATGATCCAATGGAGACGCCAAGTTGATATAGAGATCCTTAAACCTATTTCGGTAGAGGAGATTCACAGTAGCGACGTTCAGGAGCTTACATCCCGAACACAGGCGCAGATGACAGAGGTTCTAACACAGTTACGCAAGAGTTAAAAGATGGAAGATTTACTAAATGTTAAGGCGGGAGCAAACTACGGAGATGATGCAATTGTCACGCTCTCCCCTAGAGAACACATACGACTACGTCCAGGTATGTACATCGGTAAGTTGGGCGATGGCTCACAACCCGATGATGGTATCTATGTATTGATCAAGGAGGTGGTCGACAACTCAATCGATGAGTTTGTGATGGGCGCTGGTAAGCAGATCGATATAACGGTACAGGATAACGTGGTCTCTATCAGGGACTATGGACGTGGTATTCCTCTCAACTCATTGTCGGTGGCGGTGAGTCAGATGAACACTGGTGGTAAGTATGGGGGCGACGCCTTCAAGAAGAGTGTGGGACTCAATGGTGTGGGTGTCAAGGCGGTGAATATGCTCTCTAGCGAATTTGTCGCACGTGCTGTGCGTGATGGCGAGGCTCGAACTGTGACATTTGCCCAGGGTATTGAGCAGTCGGATAAGTGGGAGAGTGGTGTGAACGAGAAGAACGGAACCTACATCTCATTTAGGGTCGATACTGAGGTCTTTGGCGAGTACTCCTACAACTTGGAGTATGTCGAGCAGATGGTCAAGAACTATAGCTACCTGAACCTTGGGCTCGTACTAAATCTAAATGGACAGAAGTACGTCTCGAAGCGAGGACTCCTAGACCTTCTATCGGAGAATATGACCGAGGAGCCGCTCTATCCGCCTATTCACCTCTCGGGTGAGGATATCGAGATTGTGATAGCTCACGGAACGGGCTATGGCGATAGCTACTCTTCGTTTGTCAATGGTCAATACACCTCGCAGGGTGGTACGCACCAAGCGGCATACCGTGAGGCGATAGCCAAAACAATCAAGGAGTTCTACCGTAAGGATTATGACGCTTCGGATATCCGCACGTCGATGATTGCGGCTATATCGGTGAAGGTTACGGACCCAGTTTTTGAGTCACAGACCAAGATCAAGCTCGGCTCGAGGGAGCAGGCACCAGGTGTGCCACTGCGTAACTTCATTGTGGATTTTGTGGGTAAGCACCTCGATGACTACCTGCACAAGCACTCTGAGACGGCTCAGATCCTCCAGAAGAAGATCGTGGAGAGCGAGAAGGAGCGAAAGGCGATCTCTGGAATACAGAAAAAAGCGAGAGAGACCGCAAAGAAGGTCTCACTAAATAATAAGAAGTTGCGTGACTGTAAGGTTCACCTCACAGACACGAAGCACGAGCTAGCGGAGCAGACGATGATCTTCATCACGGAGGGTAACTCGGCATCGGGGTCGATCACTTCGAGCCGTGATGTGCGCACTCAGGCGGTCTTCTCTCTGAGGGGTAAACCGCTTAATTGCTATGGTTTGACAAAGAAAATCGTCTACGAGAATGAGGAGTTTAACCTGCTTCAAGCGGCGCTCAATATCGAGGAGGATATGGCGAACCTGCGCTACAACAAGGTCATCATCGCAACCGATGCTGATGTCGACGGTATGCACATCCGCCTACTACTCACATCGTTCTTCCTGCAATTCTTCCCCGACGTGATCCGCAAGGGTCACCTCTACATCCTGCAGACACCTCTGTTCCGTGTGCGAAATAAGCAGAAGACCTTCTACTGCTACTCGGACGAGGAGCGCCAAAAGGCGATGAAGGAGTGTGGTGCGAATCCCGAGATCACACGATTCAAGGGACTCGGTGAGATCTCCGACAAGGAGTTCAAGGAGTTCATCGGCGAGAGTATGCGTCTGGATAAGGTGCGCCTAACGAAGGATGACCCTATCCACGAGTTGTTGGAGTTCTACATGGGTAAAAACTCATTTGAGCGCCAAGGATTTATAATTAACAACCTGCGTGTCGAGGAGGATCTCGCAGAGCAAGAATTAAGCTAGGTTATGGCAGAAGATAAAGATATACAGATGCAAGAGCAGGAGCTAACACCACAGAGTGTGCAGGAGCAGAACGAGGAGGTAAAACCTGTGAAAGCAGGCAAATATGACCGCCTAACATCGGACGATGGCTCGGTGCGTAAGCTCACGGGCATGTACAAGAACTGGTTCTTGGACTACGCCTCATATGTGATTCTGGAGCGTGCGGTCCCTCACGTAGAGGATGGACTAAAACCTGTGCAGAGACGTATTCTCCACGCTATGAACGAGGTGGAGGATGGGCGCTACAATAAGGTGGCGAATGTCGTGGGACAGACCATGCAGTACCACCCTCACGGAGATGCTTCGATCAAGGATGCGATGGTGCAACTCGGACAGAAGAACCTTTTGATCGATTGTCAGGGTAACTGGGGTAATATCCTCACGGGTGACGATGCCGCTGCGGGTCGTTACATCGAGGCTCGACTCTCGAAATTTGCACTAGATGTGGTCTTTAATAAGAAGACGACAGAGTGGATGCTATCCTATGATGGTCGTAAGGATGAGCCAGTTACGCTGCCTATTAAGTTTCCGTTGCTTCTGGCACAGGGGTCCGAGGGTATCGCCGTAGGTTTGGCATCTAAAATTCTGCCCCACAACTTTGTGGAGCTGATCGATGCGTGTATTTCGCACCTCAGGGGCGAGAGTTTTGAGATATATCCCGACTTTATGACGGCGGGTATGGCGGACGTAAGTCGCTATAACGACGGTCTTAGGGGAGGAGCTGTGAAGGTGAGAGCTAAGATCTCGAAGATTGATAAGCGCACGCTCGCCATCACGGAGATTCCATATACAACGACCACAGAGTCGATCAAGGACTCGATCATTAAGGCGAACGATAAGGGTAAGATCAAGATCAAGCGTGTTGATGATAACACCGCTGACAGAGTTGAGATCATTGTTCAGGTCGCTAACGATGAGTCGAGCGATAGAACTATCGATGCGCTATATGCGTTCACTGACTGTGAGGTCTCTATCTCGCCAAACTCATGCGTGATTTGGGATGATAAACCGCACTTCTTGGGTGTGAGTGAGATCCTTCGCCGTTCGACCGACCACACTAAGGGGCTGCTAAAGTTGGAGCTTATGATCCAGCTTGGGGAGCTCAACGATGCGTGGCATGCAGCCTCTTTGGAGCGTATCTTCATCGATAATAAGCTCTATCAGCTACTGGAGGGTTGCTCTACGCGTGAGGAGGCGTATGCAGCGGTGGATGGCGGATTGGCTCCATTCAAAAAGCTACTTAAAAGAGAGGTTACAACCGACGATATACAGCGCCTTACGGAGCTGAAGTTCATCCGTATCTCTCGATTCGATATCGAGAAGGCGGACAACAAGATCAAGGGCATTGAGGAGAGTATCAAGAAGACACAATATAGCTTGGATCACCTCACTGACTACGCTGTTGACTACTACAACCGCATCAAGGAGAAGTATGGCAAGGGGCGTGAGAGAAAGACCGAGCTCAGAGAGTTCGACTCGATTGAGGCGACAAACGTGGTGGTCTCAAACGCAAAGCTATATGTAGACCGCACGGAGGGCTTCTTCGGCTTTGGTCGCTCGATGAAGGATCACGAATTTGTGTGCGATTGCTCCGATATTGACGATGTTATTGTCTTCACGAAGGATGGCCGCTACATCATCACAAAGATCAGCGAAAAGGCGTTCTTTGCGAAGGGGATCTACCACATTGGGGTCTTCAAGCGCAATGACGAGCGCACGATATATAATGTACTATATAGGGATGGTCGCAACGGCCCAATCATGATGAAGCGTTGTGCCATCAAGGGTGTTACACGCGACAAGGAGTACGACATAACTAAGGGGACGCAAAAGAGCGAGATCCTATATATGACGGTCAACCCTAACGGTGAGGCCGAGGTGCTGAAGATCTACTTCAAGCCTCGTCCAAGGCTCAAGAAGGTGATTGTCGATCTAGACTTTGCATCACTCGCTATTAAGGGTCGCCAGAGTCAAGGTAACCTATTCACACGCTATGGAATCCACAAAATTGTGATGAAGGAGCGTGGAACATCGACCCTCGCAGGTCAAAATATATGGTACGATGAGGATGTGAGACGACTCAATGCCGATGGCCGAGGTATGGCTCTAGGTGAGTTTAAGGGCGATGATAAACTCATTGTTTGGACATCTAAGAATCAGTACTATATCACAAATTTCGATCTTGGACAGCACTTCCCAGACGAGACTATGAGGGTTCAGCGTTATATAGCAGGTGAGGTCTACTCGGTGTGCTACTTCGATAGCGAGCAGGGCTACTTCTACATGAAGCGCTTTGTGGCTGAGTCCAGCGATAAGATGCAACCATTCCTCGATGAGGGTGGCTCGTCGAGCTTTATCTGCATGACCGACAAGATGGGCTCAAAGCTTGAGATCACCTACAAGGGTGCTCATGCAACACGCCCAGCAGATATTGTTGAGGTCGATGAGTTTATCGGCATCAAGAGCCATAGAGCTAAGGGTAAGCGACTCTCGACATACGACATTTCGGAGGTGAAGTATATTGAACCTGAGGTTGTTGAGGAGCCGGAGCAGACTTTGGAGGCAGAGCCGCAGGAGCAAGATATTGTTGCGGATGTGGTTGAATCTGCGATGATTGATGAGGTAGATACTGAGGGCGATAGCCCGCAACTTAACCTTTTTTAGAGCCGTGAAGAAACTCTTTTTGATTGGATATATGGGGTGTGGTAAGAGCACTTTCGGGCGAAAAATCGCACGAAGCATGGGTGTGGAGTTAATCGACACCGACCATCTAATCGAGCAGAAGAGCGGAAAGAGCGTCTCTGAGATTTTTGAGCAGTGCGGAGAGTTGGCCTTTCGCCAAATGGAGCGAGATGCACTTGTAGAGATCTCCCAACGAGAGGGTTTCGTGGTGATCGCTACGGGGGGAGGACTCCCTACGTGGAGCGATAATATGGAGCTTTTGAACCAGATTGGAGAGTCGGTATATCTCTGTCGAAGTGCCGAATCTATCGCTAAGAGGATGAGCCCAAATGGCAGACAGAGGAGACCAAAACTCAGAGGTTTGGACGATGAGCAGTTGGTGGCGTTTATGAGAGGCGGCATCGCTGAGCGAGAGAGATACTACTCTCAGGCACGTTATATTATAGATTGCGACGCATTTAGTGATGCACAAGTTGCGGAGCGAATTTTAGGACTTATAGAGAGTAATGAAAAGTAGGCCTATTGGGGTTTTTGATTCGGGAGTCGGGGGTGTTAGTCTGTGGCGAGAGCTTCATAGAGCGCTTCCCGATGAGTCGTTGATATACCTCGGTGATGGTCTGAACTGTCCCTATGGCTCACGAGATGAACAGCAGGTGAAGTCACTGACGCAGAGCGCTGTGGAGGATCTCATGGATAGGGG
>CAYJIY010000001.1:127711-129327 GCA_964370415.1 uncultured Alistipes sp. | reverse complement strand
GAGGGGAGCGAGATGGCACGTGAGAGTGTGCGCAAGGCGCTCAAGCCAATCCTTGATGCAGGTGCAGACCAGATAGTTTTGGGGTGTACCCACTATCCGTTTCTCATGGCGGATATACGCTCGCAGGTGGGCGAAGGGGTGCAGATTATTGACCCATCGCCAGCGGTCGTAAGGCGAGTGATAGAGCTACTTCGAAGTGGCGATATGCTAGCACCAAGCGGTGCAGATACAACAATGGAATTTTTGACCTACTCAACCGAAGAGTATCGCCAGTGGCTCAGAGCCAAAGCGTTAGGAGAGGGTAGGGAGTAGAATAATTTAAAAATTAGGCTTTAAAGATATATGGCAACATCAAAACAGACTAAAAGTACTAGGAGCGCAAAACCAAGCGTCTCAGAGCGCTCCGATATGGATAGCGCACGCTGGGTTGTGGGCTTGGTTCTATTTACGATAGGGGTCTCTCTTCTGATGGCTCTAGTTTCATATCTATTTAATTGGGAGGCAGACCAATCTGGGCTTATGCTCAGTGAGGAGGTGCGCGATCTGGAGAAGTTGGAGCCTGGCAACGCTTTCGGCTGGCAGGGAGCTAAAATAGGCGATATATTCATTGGCCGTTCATTTGGTCTATTCGGTATATTGCTACCATTCATAGTTGCATATTGGGGTATAAGAATTATACGCAAAAAAGGGATGTTTTTCAACCATTTTGTGATGATTATGATACTTATAATGTTGTTGGGTTCGCTTACATTGGGCTGTATGGCAGGTGATTGGCTCAACTTCTATGGCACGGGTCTAGGTGGTGCTTTTGGCCTGTCTGTTGCGGCAGAGATGCGCTCGGCAGTTGGTGGCGGAGGTTCTGTGATGGGGCTACTTTTGGCGTGGGTGCTGCTTGGTGTCTTCATCAATCGCAACTTTATAAATAAGGTGAATACCGTGGGGCAGAAAGTTGCAAATACAGGAGAGAATATCTTTGGTAAGTTTCGAGATACTGTGGTAAATAACATCAACAACGAGCGTGAGCGCATTCGAAATAGAGGCGAAGAGCCACAAGAGGATGAATCGCAAGATGATGAGCCGCAAGAGAAGGTGCCACAACCAGAGCCGAAAAATCAAGAAGAGAGGGAACTACCCACTCCAACCCATACAGCACCAGCGCTAGAGCAACCAGAGGAGCAATCAGTGTCACAGCCTGAGGAGCAGTTGGTTACAGTGAATACTCTCACGGGTGAGATTGTTGATACGCCAGTGTCGGTTGTGCCTGAGGAGCAGGCGCCAGAGATGAGAGCAGAGCAGAGTGATGACGACTCAGATTTTGAGGTTGTGGGGGTGAATGGCGAGAGAACAGAAGTTGAGCCTACAGTTGCAGAGCCCGTGATTGAGATTGATCAAGATCCATTTGTCACAGTGCCTATCGGCGAGTCAAACGAGAGTGATCGCATAGTAATGGGCCCTTCGGGCATGATTGAACTTGCAAGACCATTGGATGCGGTGCAGTCGGTGAGCGATGATGAGGATCCATTTACGGTTGTGCCCCTAGATGAGCCAACACCAAGAGTCGATCTAGTGCTAGAGCCAAAGCCTGCAAGAACTGCGCAGGTGCAAACTACCACCCT
>CAYJIY010000001.1:99490-127611 GCA_964370415.1 uncultured Alistipes sp. | reverse complement strand
AATGAGCATGAGATTCTATTCAATAAGTCGAAGATTCAGGAGACACTGCTCAATTTTGGAATTCCAATTGTAGATATAAAAGCGACAGTTGGCCCTACGGTGACTCTCTATGAATTGGTTCAGGCTCAGGGTGTTAAAATATCTAAAATTCAAGGCTTGGAGAACGATATAGCACAGAGTCTCAAAGCATTAGGTATTCGTATTATCGCACCGATTCCAGGGAAAGGAACGATCGGAATTGAGGTTCCGAATAAGGATAAAAAGATCGTTTCGATGTTCTCGGCGATTCGCTCTCGTAGCTTCTTGGAGATGAAAGCAGAGCTACCCGTTGTGATCGGACGAAATATTCAGAACGAGGTCTATTCGTTCGACCTAGCAAAGATGCCTCACCTATTGGTTGCAGGTGCTACGGGGCAGGGTAAGTCTGTGGGACTGAATGCCATAATTACGTCGTTGCTCTATCGTAAGCACCCATCGCAACTAAAATTTGTGATGATCGACCCTAAGATGGTCGAGTTCTCGCTATACTCCAAGATTGAGAACCACTTCCTAGCGAAGATGGAGTCCGAGGATGAGGCGATTGTGACTGATCCTCGTAAGGCGGTCAATACGCTCAACTCGCTCTGTGGCGAGATGGATAAGCGTTTGGAGTTGTGTAAGAGAGCTGGGGCGAGAAATATTGTTGAGTATAACGAAAAGTTCACGGCAAGGCGCTTGAACCCTAATAATGGGCACTCCTACATGCCATACATCGTGGTGGTGGTCGATGAGTTTGCCGACCTGATTATGACAGCCAAGGAGGTTGAGGGACCTGTGATGCGTCTAGCGCAGAAGGCTCGTGCGGTGGGTATTCACCTCATTATTGCTACTCAGCGTCCCGATGTGAAGGTCATAACGGGAGGTATCAAGGCGAACTTCCCTGCACGTATAGCATTCCGTGTGATGCAGATGATCGACTCGCGCACAATTATCGACCAGCCAGGTGCAAATCAGCTCATTGGGCGTGGTGACCTGCTCTTTTCGAAGGATGGTGTGCTCACTCGTATCCAGTGTGCGCTGATCGAAACAAATGAAGTTGAGCGAGTTGTGGAGTACATCGAGAGCCAGCAGAGCTATACAACACCATATCTTCTGCCCGATTATGTCCCTGAGAGTTCAGGCGCTGGTGTAGATATGATGGGCAGTGAGGATTCGGGCAGAGCGGTTAAATATGACGCACTCTTTGCTGAGATTGCACGCACGGCTGTTACTGGTGGCGCAATTTCAGTGTCGATGATTCAGCGCAACTTTGAGGTTGGGTTTAACCGTGCAGGACGTATCATGATGCAGCTCGAAAGGGCTGGTGTCGTAGGGCGACAGGAGGGTGCCAAACCACGTGATATACTCTTCCACGATATTCACTCGCTGGAGGCTAAACTTCAGGAGTTGGGTGTATTCTAAAAGTCTGAAATTATGAGAAAAATAGCGTTGAGTCTAGCTCTTTTGCTAGGCTATATATCGGCGATGGGGCAGACGACCCAAGCCGAAGAGTTACTCGATGGTCTCTTCGCACACTTCAATGCCGAGAGGGGTTACTCCCTACGTGGCGATATGTCGATAGAGGGTATGCAGATGGAGTTCGTATCAGAGGTGAAGGGTGATGAGATTTTCTCTAAGTTAGGCGAAGAGGAGTTCTACATTGAGCAAGATGGTGTATACGTTATCTCAGGTATGGATAGGACAATATCGGAGTTTCCTCGCAACACTCAGCTCAATGGTATGGAGCTAGATCCGCTGGGTATAATGCGTAGCTATAAGACTAAATTCGATGTTTCCCTAAAGAGTCTCGATTCTGAGGGAGTTGCTATAATTGAACTAAAGCCAATAGATGGAGGTATCTACACCTTCACTTTGGAGTTTAACTCTACGAATCAAGAGCTGATTAATCTAGTTATCGTGAGTGGTTATGGCGCAAATAGTGCGATCTTTGATCTAAAGTTTACGGAGGTTCAGTACGGAGTCGATATCCAAAAATTTGATATAGCTAACTATCCCGACTATCGCTTCTTGGCTCAGTAGTTACTTTGAGCGTTGAAGACCCTCAGGAAGGGGCAACGATAGGCGCGTAAGGCTCAGAATTGCTGCTGCAACAGCAGTTGCAGACGAGATGTAGAGCGCCACTTGAGTCGCTTGAGACGAGAAGGTGTAGAACAGAAGTGAGAGCAGCGCTGCTCCCGTGATCTGCCCCAAGAGTCTAGCCATCGCCATCATTCCGCTGGCGCTACCACTTCGTGATTGTGGCGCTGAGGCGATGATGATACTATTGTTTGGCGACTGAAACATTCCAAATCCAAGACCGCAAATCACTAATCTCCAAGTCAAGTCAATTGGCGTGTGCTCCATCGGTAGAGTCGTGAGCGAGAATATCCCCATGGCGACTATAATTAACCCCACTCCGCCCATTAGACCCGCATGAAATCTGCGCACGAGAGTCCCTGCAATGGGGGCAACAACCATAATCGTAGCGGGCCACGCTGTAATCATAAGCCCAGTCTGAGCCTCGGAGTAACCGTATGTCTGCTGTAAAAGAAATGGTAGAGATATGATGGTGAGCATCTGAGCGATGAATGAGCAGATCGATGTGATGACCGATAGCGAGAATATCGGAATACGCAAGAGATCGAAGGGTAGAATCGGAAACTCTATGCGTAGTTGTTTGCGAATGAAGATGTAACCAACGGTGAGCGTTGCTACTGCCCCTGAGATAGTTAGCCATAGATCGGCCTTGTGGGTTATCCCCTCGATCACGCACATAAGTAGACCAAATGTGACTCCACATAGAACCCCATCTCGCCAATCGAACCTCTGAGCGGAGCTCTTGACGGGGTTGTCGGGCAGGAATTTACGACTCAGTAAGATAGCGATTACTCCTAGTGGTATATTTATGGCAAAGAGCCACTGCCATGTGGTTACAGATAGAATTGCGCCAGCGATCGTGGGGCCAATTACTGAGCTGACGGCTACCACCGTTGAGTTTATACCCATACCCTGAGCAAGGCGGATACGAGGGTATATTGCTCTGATTAGCGATGTGTTTACCGATGTGATTGCTGCCGCACCAAAGCCCTGCATGACACGCATTGTGATCATCATTTCGATGCCCGATGATAGGGCGCAACCTATTGATGCAACGGTGAATAGAATCAATCCCCCAACGTAGATGCGCCTATACCCAAATATATCCCCCAGCGCCGAAAGCGAGAGTATTGTGATTATCGTGGCGATCTGATAGGCGTTGATAATGAGAATCGAAACCCCCTCTGAGATTCCGAACTCTCTCGCCATGGTTGGGAGTGCGACATTGGCTATCGACCCATCAATCACGGCAAGCCCCACACCGAATGCTAGGGCTATGATTGCCCATATTCGCTGGGGCATCTTTAGTCCGTTCCACTCGCTATTTTGTGGGGATGTATGCATCTATCTACCTCTTTTTCAATCCATATTCTAGAGCCGTGCGCTCCATCAGCTCAAAGGCTGCGTCGTAGTCGTTGGGTATCTCACCATCGAGTATAGCATTTTTTATCCGCTCCTTTATCTCACCGATGGCGTTACATGGGGGGATATCGTAGGTCTTCATTATTATATCACCGCTGATTGGCGGCTGGAAGTTGCGAACCTTGTCTCGCTCCTCGAGATCCTTCATCTTGCGACGAACTAGCTCGAAATTAGCCATATATCGCTTGACTTTGGCATCTATGCCCGAGGTTATATCCGCCTCGCAGAGTGTCATGAGCTTGTCGATATCGTCGCCAGCCTCGAACAGAAGTCTACGCACCGCCGAGTCGGTCACAGCCTCTTCGGAGAGGGTGATCGGGCGAAGGTGCAGGAATACGAGCTTGCGCACAAACTTCATAGGCTCTCCAAGTGGAAGTTTCAGCTTTCTGAATATATTTGGCAGCATCTTCGAGCCTAGAACCTCATGCCCGTGGAATGTCCAACCCACCTTCGGGGAGTACGCCTTGGTTTGAGGCTTGGCTATATCGTGCATTATTGCTGCCCATCTAAGCCAGATGTCATCGCTCTTGAGAGCAACGTTATCTAGCACCTTTAGCGTGTGCTCGAAGTTATCTTTATGGGCGTGGTTTCCCCTGCGTTCAACCCCTTTGAGGTTGTGCAGCTCGGGGAATATGTAGGGCAGAAGCCCCGCTGCATCAAGCAGATAGAATCCAATCGAAGGGACAGGCGAGAGCACAATCTTGTTCAGCTCGGTTGTGATTCTCTCCTGAGATACTATCTCGATGCGTGAGCTGTTGCGTTTGATCGCCTCGAAGGTCTCGTCATCGATCTCGAATCCAAGTTGCGAGGCGAAGCGAATTGCACGCATCATTCGCAAGGGATCGTCCGAGAATGTGATATCGGGGTCGCACGGAGTGCGAATAAGGCAGTCGTCAAGATCGTCAATGCCGTTGAACGGATCGACCAGCTCGCCAAATGTATCGCCATTGAGTGACCACGCCATGGCGTTGATCGTGAAGTCTCGGCGGCGCTGATCGTCCTCGATAGTGCCTGGCTCTACGGTTGGGTTGCGTGACTCCTTGGTGTAGGACTCCTTGCGAGCACCAACGAACTCTACCTCAATATTTTTGTGTCTGAGGGCTGCTGTGCCATAGGTCTTGAATATCGACACCTTTGTCTTGAGTTCAGCACCCAGAGCCTCGGCTATGAGTATGCCATCGCCAACGACAACAACATCGATGTCGGTGCAGGGTCTTCTCAGGTAGTGATCACGAACGTAACCACCCACAACGAAAGCCTGCACATTGTGCTGATCTACGATGCGAGATATTTGACGAAAAATAGGCAGTGAAAGTGGCATATAGCGCAGTTTGTTATTTTAGTTGTGCGTTTTTAATCTGGCGCAGGTATAGCTGCACCGTGTTCTCGAGTCCAAGGTATAGGGCATCGCTGATTAGGGCGTGACCTATCGACACCTCGTCTGTCCATGGGATCTGCTCGATGTAGTAGCCCAAGTTCTCGAGGCTCAGGTCGTGCCCAGCGTTTAGCCCTAGGCCACATTGGCGTGCTGTCTCTGACGCTGTGATGTATGGCGCAATAGCCGCTTCGGGTGATTGTGGATAGTTGGCAGCGTAGCTCTCAGTGTATAGCTCAACTCGATCAGCACCACACTCCTTAGCCCCTAGAACCATCTCTGAATCTGGATCAACAAAGATCGAGACACGAATGCCACACTCCTGGAAGCGAGCTGTCACTTGAGTCAAAAACTCACGATGGGCGATAGTGTCCCACCCAGCGTTTGAGGTGATGGCATCTGGCGCATCAGGCACTAGGGTAACTTGCGCAGGTTTTGCCTCCAACACTAGGTCGATAAAGCTCTCGGTGGGATTACCCTCGATGTTGAACTCTGTTTTGAGCAGTGGTTTAAGCTCCCTAACATCGGCATATCTGATATGACGCTCATCGGGACGTGGGTGAACGGTGATTCCCTCACCTCCGAAACGCTCTATATCACACGCAGTTTTAGCTACATTTGGAAGGTTACCACCACGAGAATTGCGGATTGTTGCAACCTTGTTTATATTAACACTGAGTTTTGTCATAATTTTTTCTATATTTGCATCTACAAAAGTACTCTTTTTTTCGTTAATAGAAAAAAAACTTACTCGATGAATATAATTCTTTTCTCACGCGCACAAGTATCGCACTCTCTTTGTGAGGTGCGAGAGATATTTGATACAATACAAAAAATGGGCTACGAATACTCAATCAACGAGGAGTTTGTGCCCATTGTCACTGAAATTATAGGCGAGCCAATACCTCAAGATCGAATCTACTCATCTCGGATTAATATCCCTGATGGCGAGAGTATTATGATCTGCTATGGGGGGGATGGAACCCTTCTCGAAGGGGCGCATCGCCTAGCGGGGGCAAATATCCCCGTGGTGGGGATAAATTCGGGGCACATGGGCTTTTTGACGACTGCGCCAGCAGGTGGAGTGGCTGCTATCTTTGAGCAGATTCAGATGGGCGCCCTTCGTATAGAGGAGCGTGCAATGCTTCAGGCTAAGGGGCTCGTGTGTGACGAGTCTTGCCTTGCGCTAAATGAAGTGGCGGTGCAGCGAAACGGACCAGGGATGATATCTGTTGAGACTCTTGTCGACGACCAACTAGTTGCAACATATTATGGTGATGGCGTGATTATAAGCTCGCCGACGGGCTCTACCGCCTACTCTTTGAGTGCAGGCGGACCCGTAGTTGCTCCACAGTGTGAGTGCATAATAATCTCGCCTCTAGCGCCCCACAACCTATCTATGCGCCCAGTTGTAGTGCCCGATTCGGCGCGAATTACACTGCGTGTGTGTGGTCGTCAGGCGGGTATTGCCGCCACGCTCGACGATAGGATCTTCCCTCTGGAGACGGGAGCCGAGATCGAGGTGAGTATAGCAAAAAATAGAGTTTTACTTGCGCTTCCACACAATATATCATTTTATGACACGTTACGAAATAAGATGATGTGGGGATTGGATATTAGAAACTAAGTTTGCGTTGGTAAACTTTAGCAGTAATTCCTTGGGGCTTTAAGTGTGAAATTGAAATAAAAAACAAATCTGCGTGCAACAATGTATTTAAATTTGAATTAATTTACCTATATTTGCGCAATTATAAAGTATGGTAGAGCAGAATAAGATAGTGCCAAAGCACATAGCCATTATTATGGATGGCAATGGACGCTGGGCAGAGCAACGAGGAATGGATCGACGCTATGGGCACGCCTATGGTGTTGAGTCTGTGCATCGCTCAATAAAAGCCGCTGTTGATCAGGGTGTTGAGTGGTTGACTCTGTACACTTTCTCAACCGAAAATTGGGGAAGACCGCAGGAGGAGGTCACAGGGATCATGGAGTTGTTCTGTGAGAGTGTTCAAAAGTATGCGTCCGAGCTCATCGATAAGGGGGTAAGGGTGCACTTCATAGGTGATAGGGCCGATCTTTCTGAGAAGGTGCTAGCTTATCTAGTCTCGATTGAGGAGCAGACAGCCCATTGTCAGACACTAAACCTTGTGTTTGCCTTTAACTACTCGTCACGAGCGGAGATAACCCGAGCGGCTAGAGATATAGCAAAGCGACTCGCATCGACAGAGATCACCGAGGAGCAGATCACCGAGGAGCTACTATCTCAGTCTCTATACACGGGGCAGATGCCAGATCCCGATCTGATTGTGAGAACCAGTGGAGAGTCACGCCTAAGCAACTTTATGCTGTGGCAAGCGTCATACTCCGAGTTTGTTTTTATGGATGTGCTGTGGCCCGATTTTGATGAAGATAGTTTTGCTCAAGCAATTGAAGCATTTGCCAAAAAGGATAGACGTTTTGGCCTAGTCAAGTAAATTAGAAGCGATATAATAGAATAGATGAATTACTCAGGATTAATTAAAAAAGTTGCAGCCGTAGCGTTGCTTTTTACTTCGGTTAATGTGAACGCTCAGCAGACTCAAACAGCAGACTCTGTGAAGGCTGAGACAGTAGAGTTCAAGTTTGACTCTCCAATTATGGATAGCTCCACTCCAAAGAGGTACTACCTCCGCAAGGTGAACTTCCATGGCGCAAATCACTACAGCCATGCAATGTTGCAGAATATTACACGCTTGAATCCTGGTGATTCGATCTACTTGCCGAGTAATGTCGTTCAAAACGTGATCTCAACTCTTTGGGCACAGCGTCAGTTCGCCGATGTTAAGGTTGGTGCTACGCTAGATGGCGAAGAAGTCGAGTTCGAGATCTTCCTCAAGGAGCGCCCAAGGGTCTATAAGTGGCTATTCAGCGGAATCTCTAAGGGACAGCAGAAAGATATCACTGAGAGTCTTCAACTAAAACCTGGAGGTGAGCTATCGGACTATGCGATCGATAAGAACACTAAGCTCATCAAGGAGTACTATCGCGAGAAGGGCTTTAGAAACGCTACTGTCGATGTTCAGATCGACAATATCCCTGAGTATGCACACGCTGTGGCGGTTACTTTCAACATCAACCGTGGTGAGAGAGTCAAGATCGGTGAGATCAACTTCTCTGGTAACACAGAGTTCGCAGACAAAAACCTTAGAAAAGCATTTAAGAGCACGCACCAGAAGAGTATCAATATCTTCAAATCAGCGAAACTTAAGGATGACGACTTCAAGACCGATAAGGAGCTTTTGATCGACTACTATAACTCTAAAGGATTCCGAAATGCAGCTGTAATTAAGGACTCTATCTATACAATCAACGAGAAGAGAATCGGTATCGCAATTGATGTTGTTGAGGGTAACAAATTCTACATCAGAGACGTGTCATGGGTCGGTAACTCGATCTACGAGACAGATTATCTCCAAAATATCTTTAGCGTTAATAAGGGTGATACATACGACAAGAAGTCGATGCATAAGCGCCTAGGTATTGGTCGTGAGGCGGACCCTGAGGGAATGTCTGTATCGTCGCTATACCAAAATAAGGGTTACCTTATGTCGCAAGTCGAGCCTTCGGAGGTTATCGTGGGTGCTGACTCAATCGACATCGAAGTTAAGATCTTCGAGGGTAAGCCATTCACAATCAACAACGTAAATATCACGGGTAACAACCGTATCGACGATGAGGTTATTCGTCGTGAGATCTACACTCGTCCAGGTGAGCTGTATGACCGCTCGCTATTGATGCAGACAATCCGCACATTGGGAGGTATGCAGCACTTCAACGCCGAGACGATCATGCCAGATATTCAGCCTGTCTCAAACGAGCTGGTTGACATCTCTTGGCCACTAGAGGAGGTTCCATCCGACCAGTTTAATATCGCTGGAGGTTTTGGCTCTGACACCTTTGTGGGTTCGATAGCCGTTACGCTTAATAACCTCTCGGTTAAAAATATGTTTGACAAAGGGGCGTGGAGACCATACCCAATGGGACAGAATCAGCGTCTTACGATCTCTGGACAGACAAATGGTACATATTATAAAGCTCTATCGCTTAGCTTTACAGACCCATGGTTGGGTGGTAAGAAACCTAACTCATTCACAGTTTCGGGTCACTACTCTGAGAGTAATGACGCCTACTACGCATGGCAGAGCAGTACTATGCACTTTAGAACGTATGGTCTTGCAGCAGGATTCGGAAAGCGTTTGACTTGGCCAGACCCATACTTTACGTTCTACTCTGAGTTCGGTTACGAGCGCTACAACCTAAAGAACTGGTCGTCGTTCATCATGCAGAATGGTAATGCAAACAGCCTCTCTATGAAGTTGGTTCTGTCGCGTAACTCTGTGGATCAACCGATCTACCCACGTCGTGGTTCGGAGTTCACAGCCTCGGTGCAGTTCACACCTCCATACTCGCTGTGGGATGGTAAGGACTACGAATCTTCGGAGCTATCAGAGGAGGAGCGATACAAGTGGATCGAGTACCACAAATGGAGCTTCAAGGCTCAATGGTACCAGGCACTTAGCCAAAACCAGAACCTTGTCCTTATGGCGAAAGCTGAGATGGGATATCTAGGTAACTACAACCAGTATAAGCCATCTCCATTTGAGAGATACGAGGTCGGAGGAGACGGTATGACAGGCTACAATATCTATGGTGTTGATATCATCGGTATGCGTGGTTATGAGGATGGAGCGCTTAACCCACTAACAAACCAATATGGTGCGGCGGGTTACAACAAATACACAGTTGAGCTTCGCTATCCAATCATCCTGAAGCCATCGTCGCAGATCTACGTTCTTGGTTTCATGGAGGGAGGTAACGCCTTCGACTCATGGCAGTCGTTCTCACCATTCAAGATCAAGCGTTCGGCTGGATTTGGTGTGAGACTATTCCTGCCAGTTGTGGGAACACTAGGTATTGACTGGGGATATGGATTCGACCCAGCAGCTGGAACAACCGAGAAGAGTGGAAGTCAATTCCACTTCGTGATGGGACAGCAGTTCTAAGATAGATTTTAAAATGCACTGCGCCTCAATCAATGAGGCGCAATGCGTTATAAAGCAGAGAATCTGTAATGTGTTTTTGGCAAAAAATTTGACGTTGTGATTTATTTTTCGTAATTTTAATATTTTGTTGGATAAACTTTAAATTGAAAGATGCTTATGAAACGAATAGTAATTTTAATAGTGATGATTGTTGCCGCATTTGGTAGCGCATCAGCTCAGAACTATATTATTGTAAATAGCGAGAAGATCTTTAAATCGCTAAATGATTACAATACAGCGCTTGAGGAGCTCGATAAGAGAGCTGAGGCGTATCAGAAACAGGTGGACGATCAATTCGCTGAGGTGGAGGCGTACTACAATGTATATATGTCTCGTAGAGAGTCCTTGTCGATGAGTGCACGTAGTGCAAACGAGGAGAAGATATTGCAGATGGAGCAGGAGGCAACAGCGCTCCAAGAGAAAATTTTTGGCAACGAGGGCATGGTTATGCAGGAGAGAGTCCAGATGATTCAACCGATTCAAAAGCGAGTGTTTGATGCAATTGAGAGCTACGCTAAGTCTAAGGGTTATGATGTGGTTTTCGACTCAGCGTCTAATGCTACTTTGCTCTATAACTCTGCTCAGGTTGACCACACGGAGCAGATAATCGAGATGTTGAAATAATAATTCACTTAAAAAAACTAATACAAAAATTTATGAAAAAAGTAATTAAACTTGCTCTTGCAACCGTTTTTATGTTGGGTACAACTTCTTTGTTCGCACAGAAGTTTGGACAGATCAATATGCAGGAGGTTGTTATGTTGATGCCTGAGACTGCACAGATGCAGACTAACATTGAGACTTTTGTTCAGGACCTTCAGAACAACATGGAGACAATTCAAGTTGAACTAAACACGAAGATTCAAGACTACCAGAAGAACAGCGCTACAATGGCTGAGTCGGTTCGCCAACTAAAGGAGAAGGAGCTTAACGATCTTCAGCAGCGTCTATCTGAATTCCAGCAGGTCGCACAGCAAGATATCGCAGCAAAGCAGAACGAGTTGCTTCAGCCAATCTTGAAGAAGGCTCAAGATGCAGTTAAGAAGGTTGCAGAAGCTGGTGCTTACACTGGAGTATTCGACATCGCAATCGGTGCTCTTGCGTACTCGAACCCAACAACGCTTATCGACATCACACCAGAGGTTAAGGCAGAGCTTGGAATCGCAGCAGACGCTAAGCCTGCAATGGCACAGTAATCGCCATATACAATATTATATGAAAAATTGGAGAGCTACATTTTGTAGTTCTCCTTTTTTATGCTTATATTGGTATGATTTGAGTGCGTTTTTGTTGTGAAACGTGTGAAAATTAAGTAAACTTTATGTATATTTGCAATGATTTTGCACATAAAAATGGGAGCGAAATAGTGCATTAACCTCTATCATAGAGCGATGACTCGCACTCATGGCAGGCAGAAGTAAGAACAAACATATATTAAACCAAATAAAAAATAAAGATTATGTTCGCAATTGACAATTTCGACTTTTCAGGCAAGCGCGCGATTATCCGTGTTGACTTCAATGTGCCTATCAATGCAGAGGGACAAGTAGCTGATGATACTCGTATCCGTGCAGCAATCCCAACAATCAAGAAAGTACTTGAGAAGGGTGGCTCGGTGATCCTTATGTCACACCTTGGTCGTCCTAAGAAGAACAACGACATGAAGTTCTCTTTGGAGCAGATTATCCCAGCTATTGAGAGTCGTTTGGGTGTTAGCGTTGCTTTTGCAGGTGACTGCATGGGCGAGAAGGCTGCTCAAATGTGTAAAGATATTAAGCCAGGTGAGGTTGTTCTTCTTGAAAACCTACGCTTCTACGCTGAAGAGGATGGTAAGCCACGTGGTTTGGAGGCTGACGCAACAGACGAGCAGAAGGCAGAGGCTAAGAAGGCTGTAAAGGCTTCTCAGAAGGAGTTTGTTAAGACACTTGCTTCTTACGCTGATTGCTACATCAATGATGCGTTCGGTACTGCTCACCGTGCTCACTCATCTACGGCGCTTATCGCTGAGTACTTCCCAACATCAAAGATGTTTGGTTACGTGATGGAGAATGAGCTAAAGGCTATCGACGGCGTTATGCAAGCTCCACAGCGTCCATTCTGCGCTATCGTAGGTGGATCTAAGGTTTCGACTAAGATCACAATCATCGAGCGTTTGATGGAGAAGGTTGACTCTATCATCATCGGTGGTGGTATGACATACACTTTCGAGGCTGCTTTGGGTGGTAAGGTAGGTAGCTCACTTTGCGAGCCTGAGATGTTCCAAACAGCACTAGATATCCTTGAGAAAGCGAAAGCTAAGGGTGTTGAGATCCTTATGTCATCAGACACTTTGGCTGCAGATAGCTTCTCAGCTGACGCTAACACAAAGGTTGTTCCTACAAACGACATCCCTGAGGGTTGGTTGGGTCTAGATATCGCTGAAGAGGGTATCAAGGCTTATAGCGAGCATATCCTAAAGAGCAAGACTATCCTTTGGAACGGTCCTGTAGGTGTATTCGAGTTCGAGAAGTTCGAGGCTGGTTCTAAGGCTATCGCTACTGCTATTGCTGAGGCGACTGCTGCGGGTGCATTCTCTCTTATCGGAGGTGGTGACTCGGTAGCTTGTATCAACAAGTTCGGTTTCGCTGATAAGGTATCTTACGTGTCAACTGGAGGTGGTGCACTTCTAGAGTACATGGAGGGTAAAGTTCTTCCAGGAGTAGCTGCTATCCGCGACTAAGCGACAGGATATAGCATAATAAAAAGGTCGTCACTCATTTGGGTGACGACCTTTTTTGTTTATGTGATCTTGAGTTTGTGCTCTAACTCTTCGTGAAGACAAAGCATGAACTCCGCACATCTAGCACTTTTGCTCCATCTAGAGCTATTGCTCCTTCCAGCCCGAACGGCTCCTTATGTCCCTACTGCTCCTCCCAGCCCGAACGGAAGATGTCGAGGAACCACTCAGGGCAGCGACATGGGCGACGTGAATCGGTGTGGATGAAGCCGAGCTGTGTCATAGCTGTGTTTATCAGCTCGCCCTTTTCGTTGTATATCTCGTAGTGGAAATCGACACGTGTCGATGGTAGCTCCTTTAGCATGATGCGCACGGTTAGTAGCTCATCGAAGTAAGCTGGCTTCTTGTACTTGGCTTGAACCTCAAGGATTGGCATCATGATGCCACGCTTCTCGATGTCGGCAAATGAGACCCCCAGCGATCTGAGCAGTTCATTGCGTGCCGCCTCGTAGTAGCAGATATAGTTTGAGTGGTGGCATATTGCCATTTGATCCGTGTGTTGATACCATACACGAACCTTAGCATCATGGGAAAGCATCGTCTATATAAATGTGATTTTTGCCTCCTGCTCATCAAGAGGCGGATTAATAAATCTAATTGTTCTATCCTCGCCAATGAATACTCTGTGTAGCGTTGAGTTGATCTTCACCACATAGTCGCCGATTCGAGGCACCATGCTTTGAGGCTCTGTTGTCAAGTAGCTGCCATCGTCGCAGCGAGCAATATTCAGGCTATAGTTGTGCCCCAGAAGCTCCGTTGCGGAGGTGATGTTACCATCCTGCAGAGCATTTCTAATCTCTGTAGAGCTCACCTTTGAGCCGTTGTAGCGGTATTCATCAATGCGTATTACCTCGACACCATATCTCTGCTGCATTAGCTCCATGAGGTCGTGGTTGCCCCTTTTTTGCTTGCCGAAGCGGTGGTCATAGCCCATGATGATGGACTTTGCACCGAGCCCCTTGATTATATCCTCTTCGATAAAATCGCTTGGGCTCTTGCGGCTAAACTCCTCGTTGAAGGGTATCACCACAAGATAATCGATGCCGATTTCATCCAGCGTCTTTATCTTCTGGTCGAGTGACGAAAGAAGCTGTAAGGGGCAGTCGTTACCCTCTATTACATATCTTGGGTGAGGGTCAAATGTTATTACAACACTCTGTGAGTGGCTCCTCTGAGCGGCACTCTTAACTGCGTTAATCAGCTCTAGATGCCCTCTGTGTAGGCCATCATAAGAGCCAATAGATACGGCAGTCGATGTGAGTTTGGGTAGTGATTCTAGTCCGAAGTAGGTTTCCATCACAATTTTAATCTCTAGTCGTTGAGGTCTGATTCGTTGCTCTCTTTAACGTAGTAGGCTACTTTTTCGAGCAGGGTAGTGATATCGTAGTTCTCGACGACGATACCTTGAGGGAAATTAAGTGGTGTGGAGGTGAAGTTCATCACACCCTTAATGCCTGCGTTAATGATTGGTACAACTAGTGTAGAGGCTGCCGATGATGGTGATGAGACGATAACAATGCTGATCTCTTTGTCGGCGACAACACTCCCGAAATCATCAATATGATAGCATGGAATATCGTCAATTGTTGTGCCTATCTTTAGGGGGTCCACATCAAAAGCTGCGGTGATTTGTAGCTTCACACGCTTGCCATTGAAGTATTTGGTGATCGCTTGTCCAAGGTGCCCCATACCCATGATTGCGACATTTAGTGGCGTAGCGCTATCCAAAATGTCGTTGATGAATGAGATTAGTACCTTGACATCGTATCCCTTTTTCGTGTCGCTCGAAAAACCAATGAGCATGAGGTCACGGCGAACTTGCACCGCAGTGATCCCGTGGATTCCAGCTAAAACATGTGAGAATATGTGCGTAATACCTTGACGCTCCGATGCTAGAAGGGTGCGGCGATACTCGCTGAGTCTCTCGATAGTTTTTTCTGGTATATTGTTGTTTGTATTAGCCATAGTGCTTAGTCGACGTTTATAGTGAAGTTGTCGTTGTAGTTCACTCTCATCCAGTTGTTGTTGATGTAGCCGTTGCTGCCCTCTCGCTTGACAAATCTATATGTTGTCTGGAGTGGTGAGTAGCTCAAGCCCTGCATGTTGTACTGAATATCGTTGTACATAGCTGGAACAAATATCTTTGCCGCATCATACCCTCTATATGAGTATAGCGACGGCAGGGAGCTAAACGCTGCGATGTACTCTCTGTCGAAGTTGAGGATTGTGTACGAATCGCGCTTGGCGTGGTAGTTCGAGAACATCGTTACAAAGTTCTTGAAGAATCCCGTGCGATCGATATTGTCGTATCGGCTCCACTTTGTGTTACCAAAGACTCTGAATGGAGTTAGGCTTTGCGATCGAGCTCTGATGCTTGACGATGCCGACGAGAGAGCTGCAAATACTCTGTCTAGGTCTAGCTCGCTATCCGACATCACAAATATAAGGTGCTCCTCCTTGCCCTGAAGCGTTGGAGTTAGATCGCTTGTTGTCCCTGCTCTTTGAGTCTTGTTGCTCATCGTGAGGTCATAGTGCACTTTGGTGTGTGGGCTATCTCCGATCATCTTCATCACCTCCTGCTCGAACTCCTTGTCGGTAGTCGAGGTGTAGATCAGGGTGATTTTAGGTCTTAGAAGTAGCTCAACAGCCTTTTCGTAGCGGTTCTCCTGTGATGGTGCCATTTGGAATAGCGCGGGGCTACTCGTGCTCGACAGATCGGCAAGAGGTGAGACCACAGGTATATTCATCGCCTCGGCATACTCGACAACTCGTGGTAATTGATTCTCGTAGATCGGGCCAACGATAAGGTCGGCATGACGGAACGATTCATTGGCTAGGATCTGCTCTATGTCGGTAGAGTCGCTAGCGTTGAACAAGTTAAGGTCAACTGAGTATCCGTGTTTTTGCTTGATGTCCTCAAGGCCCATCAAGAATCCCTTATAGAAATCGTTGAAACTATCGTTTAGTCTGCCGTTTGTGCGCTCAATTGGTAGGAGTAAAGCAACGTTAAGGGTCTGCGTTCTACCAAGTGGCGTGAAGCGAACATCCGCATCGCTGCTATACCCATCCTTTGTGAGAGAATCCACTGCCGTTTGCGGCTCAACTGTGGCAGTCTCGACCACTTTGTTTGGAATTTGAACCATCATCCCAGCCTTTAGATCTTGGGCCTTTAGTCCATTGTTTGCATCGGAGAGCTCCTGCTCGCTAACATCATATCGTCTTGCTAGTGAGTAGATTGTCTCACCAGGTTTTACGATCTCATATTTCGATCCCTGCTCCGTGACGCTATTTAGGTCGTTGCGATACTGCTCCCACTCCTGCTCATTGGCCGACTCGTTGCTATCCCCAATCTGAGCTTTGCGAATTAGGAGTCGCTCGCCTAGTCTGAGTTTTATTGGGTCGGTATTTGGGTTGTCATCCATGATTGTGCGGATCGGAACCTCATACTCCTGAGCGATGCCATAGAGAGTCTCGCCCTTAATCACGGTGTGAAAGTTGAACGTTCTCCTTAGCTTACGAGCCGAGAGTGACTCCTGAGCCTCCTGCATCACAGGCACTTTGATCACCTCTCCGAGCTTGAATCCCTCGCTAAGCGATGGGTTGAGCTCCAGAATACTCTCCTCGCTAACTGAATAGCTCTTAGAGAGTCCATATAGGGTCTCGCCCTGAGAGATGGTATGGATATAGTACTTCTTACCGCCAATGTAGACAACCTTATCGCTTGTCTGTGTGGCAGCAAAACTCGTGCTGTAGCCTGATAGTATCAGTACAACTAAAAATAGCAGTCGTTTCATCATCTGTTTTAAATCTATTTCTTCCTGCATCTAATCTCGGTGATGGTCTTCTTTGTGTGCAACGCAAAGTCGCCATTCATCATCCAAGAGTAGTAGCTTGGGTCTTGGTTGAAGACCTCTTCAACCGATCGCCCTTTATGCTTTCCAAAGCTGAACACCTCAACATCCTTGTCGTTGAGGACAATTCGCCCTGCAAGGTCAACATTTCTGTTCATAGTAGAGAATGCAGCGAGCTCCTCAACACTGCTGCCTATGTCGTCATACTTCTCGATCTGAGCCAGGAGCACCTCATACGTAGCTAGTGTATCTGCCTCGGCTGAGTGAGCATCGGTGAGCTCCTTGTCGCAGTAGAATTTGTAGGCTGCAACAAGTGTGCGCTGCTCCTTCTTGTGGAAGATTGTCTGCACATCCACAAAGTGGCGCTTCTTGAAGTCCACATCCACCCCCGCACGGATAAACTCCTCGGCGATAACTGGCACATCGAAACGATTGGAGTTAAAGCCTCCAAAGTCGCACCCTTGGATGAACTGCTCCAGCGACTTTGCGACCTGCGCAAATGTGGGGCAATCCTTCACATCCTCATCTGTGATTCCGTGCACGGCGGTAGCCTCGGCAGGGATCGGCATTTGAGGATTTATCTTGCGAGTTTTGATAATCTTCTCGCCATCGGGCATGATCTTAATCATGGAGATCTCCACGATGCGATCATGTGTTATATTAATGCCCGTAGTCTCCAGATCAAAGAAGACTATCGGGCGCTTAAGTTCTAGTTTCATATGTTCTCTTTCGTGACTATGAGTTGATCATCATAGGCATGAGCAACATCAGTGATGAGTAGCTCAATTCGTCGTCATAGACTGGCTTGAACACTCCAGCACGAGTTGAGTCAGCAAGCTCGATCATAACCGTTGGGGTCTCTAGGTTTGTGAGAATCTCAACTAGGAATGTAGACTTGAAGCCGATGCTAATTGGGTGGCCATCATAGCTACATGAGATAGTCTCATTAGCCGACACCGAGAAGTCGATATCCTGCGCCGTGAGGTTGATCGTGTTCTCTGTGATGTCCATGCGAATAAGGTTTGTAGTCGGGTTCGAGCAGACAGCAACACGCTTGATACCGTTTACTAGCTCCGAGCGATCTACCAAAACCTTGTTGGGGTTGTTGGCAGGGATCACAGCGTTGTAGTTAGGGTAGTTACCCTCGATAAGACGACACACAAACGTGTGGTTCTTGAGCGTGAAGACAACATTCTTAGAGTCGAAACCAACCTTAACCTCGCCATCCTCCTTCAAAAGAGCGGTCTTGATAAGGTTCGCTGGCTTTTTAGGCAGGATGAAAGATGCTGCAACCTCGCCTTGAGTTGTAGCCTCATACTTGACTAGCTTGTGAGCATCTGTCGCAACGAAGGTGTATGCCTCAGGGGTGATGTTGATAAATACACCATTCATCACTGGGCGAAGCTCATCGTCAGCAGTTGCGAAGATGGTCTTGTTGATACCGTTGATTAGGGTGTCAACTTCAAATGTTAGCTCCTTGTTTTCGTTGCTGAGTTGTGGCACTGCAGGGTAACCCAAGGCGCTAGAGCCAGGGATAGAGAGTGAACCACTCTTCCAGTTTATCTTGATCTCCCAGTTTGTGTCGTTCACATCGATCTCGAGAGGCATCTCAGGAAACTCCTTCAAAGAGTCGAGCATGAGCTTGGCAGGTGCTGCGATAACCCCCTCGTTGGTGATGTTCTCCACCGAGATAGAGCTGCTGACCGTTGTCTCTAGGTCGGAGGCTGTAACCTTTAGCGAGCCATCCTTGAGCTCCATGTGGAAGTAGTCGAGGATTGGAAGTGTGTTCTTACTGCTGATTACCTTTCCTGTTGTAGCCAAAAGCGATAGTAGCGCTGAGCTTGATACTGAAAATTTCATAGTCTCTTACTGTCTGTATTATTTTAATTATTATTTACTCTTACTTTAGTGTTGATAGCTTATCTAGAGCCATCTTAATCATCTTCTCGACAAATGGTTTGTAGTCGGTGCACATATCGTGTGCCACACGCTGTGCGATGATTGTGCAGATTGTTGTTGCACGGTGCCCCATCAAGGCTGAAAGACCTGCTAGGGCAGAGCCCTCCATCTCGAAGTTGGTGATGCGACGACCCTCGAAGCTGAACGACTCGACCTTCTCGTTGAGCTGTGGATCCGCAGGCTGGAGTCTCACCCAACGCCCCTGTGGAGCGTAGAAACCTGGAGCGGCGATCGAGATACCCTCACGTGTTGAGTCTGCGAATAGCTCTAGGAGCTGCTTATCGGCATCGATGAAGTATGGCGCTGCGAGCTGAGGATTCCACCCCGTATGCTCTCTAAATGCCTTCTCGATCTCAAGATCGCAAACCTCGTTGCGACCAGCGTAGTAGTTCAATAGGCTGTCGAAGCCAACCGATGTGCGTGCGAATATAAACTCACCGACCTTTATGTCCTGTTGTAGAGCGCCCGATGTGCCCAATCTCACGAGTGTGAGTTGACGCTTTTGCTCCTTGACTTGACGAGTTGTGAAGTCGATATTGGCTAGGGCATCTAGCTCCGTGACGCAGATGTCTATGTTGCCGATACCGATACCTGTTGACAGAACACTCATGCGTGTCCCTTTATATGTTCCAGTGATGGTTTTGAACTCTCTGTTCGATACACTACACTCCTGAGTGTCGAAGTGCTGAGCGACCATCGCAACACGACCAGGATCGCCAACTAAGATCACAATATCTGCAAGCTGTTCGGGCTTGAGATGCAGGTGAAAAATTGAGCCATCATCGTTGATAATTAGCTCAGATACTGGTATAGTTCTCATATTAGTTACTCTTGAATGAATTATAATAGTTGTATAATTGGCATAAAAGTAATATATTTACATCGAATAACCAATAATATTTACATTTTTCTTGCAAAAGATAGTAAAATAAACAAGCTAAAAATTATGGAAAAAGTTAAGAGCTACATCGAAACTAATAAGGGGCGCTTCGTTGAGGAGCTTTTCGATCTGTTGCGCATTCCATCGGTGAGTGCACAGTCAGACCACAAGGCCGATATGGTGCACTGCGCAGAGTGGTTGGCCGCCTCACTTCTAAAAGCGGGAGCTGATAGCGCACAGGTGCTTCCAACTGAGGGAAACCCAGTGGTTTATGCCGAAAAAATCGTCGATCCAGCAGCAAAAACAGTGCTCGTTTATGGTCACTACGATGTGATGCCAGTCGATCCAATCGAGCTGTGGAATAGCAGCCCATTTGAGCCAGTTGTTCGCGACGGAAGAATCTATGCACGTGGTGCCAACGACGATAAGGGGCAGCTCTATATGCACGCCAAAGCATTCGAGGCGATGTGCGCAACCGACTCTTTGCCGTGTAATGTGAAGTTTATGCTTGAGGGCGAGGAGGAGATCGGCTCGCCTAGTCTCTATAAATTCTGTGAGGATAACAAGGAGCTATTGAAAGCGGATATTATCCTCGTATCTGACACCTCTCTGCTAGCGATGGATACTCCATCTATCACGTGCGGATTGCGTGGTCTTGCCTACATGGAGGTTGAGGTTACGGGTCCTAACGTAGATCTTCACTCAGGTCTATTTGGTGGGGCGGTTGCAAATCCTGCTAACGTACTCACTCGCCTTGTGTCGGGGCTCGTTGATGAGAATGGTTATATCACAATCCCAGGCTTCTATGACGATGTCAGAGAGCTAAGCGACGAGGAGCGTGCAGCCTTCAACAGCGCACCATTCTCACTAGCGGACTACAAGCAGGCACTCGATATCGAAGATGTTGAGGGTGAGGCTGGTTACTCGACTCTAGAGCGCACAGGAACACGCCCTTCACTCGACGTTAACGGCATCTGGGGTGGCTACACAGGCGAGGGAACAAAGACGGTGATTCCATCGACTGCATCGGCTAAGATCTCGATGCGCCTAGTGCCAAATCAAGACTATAAGAAGATCAGCAAACTATTCGAGGAGCACTTCACAAAGATCGCTCCTAAGAGCGTGAAAGTCAACGTGAAATCTCTGCACGGAGGTATGCCATACGTCTCGCCAGTAGATCTACCTGCTTACAAAGCAGCAGAGAAGGCGATGGAGGCTACCTTCGGCAAAAAACCGTTGCCGTTCTACTCGGGAGGATCAATTCCAATTATCAGCGGATTTGAGTCGATCTTGGGTCTAAAATCTATCTTGATCGGCTTTGGTTTGTCGGAGGATGCAATCCACTCACCAAACGAGAGCTACGGGCTAGAGCAGTTCTACAAGGGGCTCGAAACGATCCCTTACTTCTATAAGTACTTCGCTGAGGAGTAGTGATAACAAAAAAGAGACTCATTTGAGTCTCTTTTTTTGTTGATTATAATGCCCCAATCACATCTGCGACGAGTTTGTCGAGGTCGATAGGGTTGCTCTTTGGGGAGAATCCGAGCGCTACGACTACTAGCTCCTTGGATGGGACGATGACGATGAACTGCCCATCGTGCCCCTTGCAGAGGTAGGTGTCCTTCGGTAGGCTAGGGTAGCGGCCGCCTGCGTTGAGCCAGAAGCCTGCGCCATATTCGCCCTTGCTGTCGCTGGCTGGGGTGCGGCAGTAGTCGACCCACCCCTCGGGGAGGATGCGCTTGCCGAAAAGAGAGCCATCGTTGAGGTGTAGCTGTCCGAAGCGGAGAAAATCGATTGTGCGAACGTAGACATACGACGACCCGATGAGTGTCCCTGCGGGGTCGGTCTCGAAGATGGCGTTGTGAGCGCCGATAGAGCCGAATAGGTCGTTTGCCGCAATGTTGTAGTAGAGCGAATCGTTGTTAATGTGATCTCTGAGCGCTTGCGATACGATGTTTGTTGAGCCCGACGAGTAGTACCATTTGGTGCCTGCCTGCTCCGATAGAGGGCGAGTGATGGCGTAATTTGCCATATCGCTCTGCTTATGTAGCATGATGTTTACATCGGACTTTCCCCCGTAATCCTCGTTCCACTCCAAGCCACTCTGCATCTGAATAAGATCGCTGAGTGTGATCTTCGAGCGTGAGTCGTCTCTCCACTCAGGGAATCCGCATGGAGCGTCTATATCGAGCCCATAGTCCTTGACCATAATCCCCGCCATTGCTGTCATAAAACTCTTCGCCATAGACCAGCTCAGAAGCCTTGTATCTCTGTTGATGCCAGGTTTATAGCCCTCGCCAATGATGGTGTCACGGTGCATCACCATAAATGCAAACGGCTTACCTCCATAACCTCTTTGGGTGATTAGCTGCTCGGTGATAGACTCTATCTTTGGGTTATTAATGCGAATAGGTTCAGCTAGAGTTGCGCTGTCAATGGTGTGCACTATATGAGTCACCTCTGTGAGGAGCTCCTCATCGCTATTGTCGATTAGGATCACCGCACCCAAATCGTCTCGATATATCGCTTTGGATTTATGCCACAGAAAGCGACTCTCCACACTCTTATCCTCATAGTTTACCTTGATCGTAGAGAGCGATATGGGCGAAAAACTGAGGTCGATCAGTCGGATAGAGTCCTCGCTACGCTCTGAGATGAAGACCCCTGAGCACATGTTTTTGGCTCCATAGCCAGTGATGATCGGAAGAAGTGGGTTTACAATGCAAAAAGTCGTAGTTAGGATAACCACGACTATAGATGCAATAATTGCTCTTTTTCTATTCATGATGTCGTTTCGCTTTTTGTTGATACAAATATAGCGAAAAAAGTCATATTATCATAGTGAGCGTGACTAACAAGTCATTTTCGGCACTTCCCTTGCCTCTCAAATCCTCATTTACGTCTAGTAAACTGCGGTTTGAGAGCCTGCACGGAGCCCCAAAACTGACTCGCTATTCACGCTCTAAACAATGAGAGGAGGTATTAGTCACTCTTTAAAATATTTAGACCAACATCGAGAGGTATCTCTCGGCAGAATCGGGAAGTATAACAACAATGTTTTTCCCTCGGTTTTGCTCCTCTTGGGCAAGCCTAATTGCTGCGCATAGCGCCGCTCCCGACGATATACCAACGAGTAGCCCACGCCCCGATGCGCACTCTCTGAGAGTCGCCACCGCATCGCTGGAGTTTACCTTTACCACTCGGTCGATGAGCCCCAAATCTAGATTCTTAGGTATAAAACCTGCGCCAATGCCTTGAATGGAGTGTGGTCCTGCCGTGCCACCCGATATGACGGGCGACTCTTCGGGCTCAACAGCTACTATCTCAATGGATTGGAGTTGTTCACTAAACGCTTTGCCGATTCCCGAAATTGTACCTCCCGTGCCAACCCCTGCCACTAGAATATGGGGCTGTTGATCGCCCATCGCCTCCAGTATCTCAGGGGCAGTTTTTGTGTAGTGTACATGTGGGTTTGCAGGGTTGCTAAACTGGTCGAGGATGATCGAATTATTAACTTGAGAGTGAAGCTCCTCTGCCTTAGCGATCGCCCCCCTCATGCCTAGAGCCTTGTCGGTGAGGACAAGCTCTGCGCCTAGAAGTTTGAGAAGTTCACGTCTCTCTACCGACATGCTTTCGGGCATTGTGAGGGTCAATTTGAGCGATTTTGCTGCCGCTACCATCGCAAGCCCAATGCCCGTGTTACCGCTCGTGGGCTCTATAATTACGGTGTCGGAGTTGATTCGGCCAGCTCTTTGAGCATCCTCAATCATGCTCTGAGCCACTCGCTCTTTGACGCACGATGCTGGGTTGAAACTCTCTAGTTTTGCGTATATATTTGCGCCATAGCCCTCCAGCTTGAGCAGGGGTGTGTGGCCAATAAGGTCTGTTACGTTTGTTCTGTCTTTCATGATATTATATTGTTATCCATGGTGAGGATGGTGTTATTTTTGAGTTTGGTTTAACGTCGCAATCCACCCACATATTAGCCCCGATGATCGTATCGTGACCTATGGTTATGCGCCCCAGAATCGTGGCGTTTGAGTAGATTATCACGTTGTCCTCAATAATAGGGTGGCGTGCTTGGTCGATTGCGTAGCCCGTTTTATCGTACTGGAATCGCTTAGCTCCGAGTGTCACACCCTGATATATGAGTACATTGTTGCCGATGATGCTGGTGGCTCCAATCACAATGCCCGTGCCGTGATCGATGGCGAAATTCTCGCCAATTTGTGCGGCAGGGTGTATGTCTATTCCGCACCTGGAGTGGGCAATTTCGGCTATCATGCGCGAGAGGATAGGCACACCCAACGTGTGGAGTCGGTGCGCAATGCGGTAGTGCATGATTGCGGTGATCGAGGGGTAGCAAAATATGATCTCCGCATCGCTCTTAGCCGATGGATCGGCACGCCTGATCGCCTCCAAATCGCCATTAAGGCTCGATCTAATTCCGCAAATCGAGGAGATGAACTCCATCGCTAGGCTCTGACTTGCGGCGAGATCCGAGGGGATATTGCGCAGCGCTCGTGCCTTGTCGATCTGCATTGATAATATGGAGTAGATGCGCTCTAGGTTGTGTTCAATGTTACTCGTTAGGCACTCCTCAGGGGCTATATTGGCGTAGTAGCCAGGGAAGACGATCTGTGCAACTAGGTGAACAAACTCCTCTAGCTGTTGGGTCGAAGGGCACTCAATATCGCTCCTTCTCAGTACGCTACAATCATTTGAGGAGAGAGCAATGGCATGTTTTTTTATTATATCGTTGTTCATTATCTGAATGTTAGTGTTAATTACAAATCTAAATAAAGTTTTTTAATAATGCAAAGATTCAGCCGAAGCTGTTGAGTGAAATATAAATTTTATATCTTTGTGATTATTAATAATTAAGCAACGATGATGAAAAAACGAGCATTGATAACTGGCGCAACAGCAGGAATTGGGTATGAGACAGCTCTACTCTTTGCAAAGAGTGGGTACGATTTGATAATCACGGGGCGACGCTCCGAGCTATTGGAGAGCGTTGCTAGGCAGATTGAGCAGGAGTGCGAGGTGGAGGTCATAGCTCTGTGCTTTGATGTGCGAGATCGTCAGGCGTGCCTTGAGGCGATGGAGTCAATCCCTCAAAGTAGTTCTCGTATCGATGTTTTGGTTAATAATGCAGGACTTGCCGTTGGTCTCGACCATATCGACAAGGGCGATATTGACGACTGGGAGAGGATGATCGATACAAACATCAAGGGCTTGCTCTATATGAGCTCGATAGTCTCTAAAATTATGGTTGCGCAAGGCTCAGGGCACATCATAAATGTGGGCTCTATTGCTGGTCGCCAAGTCTATGAAAATGGGGCGGTTTATTGCGCAACAAAACACGCTGTGAGGGCTCTAAGTGAGGGCTTTAGAATAGATCTGCTCTCGCACGGAATCAAGGTGACGGAGGTGCGCCCAGGGATGGTCGAGACGGAGTTTTCGATCGTGAGATTCAAGGGCGATGAACAGCGTGCCGACTCTGTCTATAAGGGTTTCAAACCCCTCACTGGAGAGGATGTTGCCAATACGATACTATGGGCAGCATCGCAACCCCCGCACGTCAACATCGAGGAGATCTCGGTGCACCCCGTAGCGCAGGCAAATGCGCTGTATGTGGCTAAGAAGTAGGGGCGAATCGCTTAGCTATTTTATCGACTATTACGGCTATGGCACCATCGCCCGTGACGTTGCACGCAGTACCGAAGCTATCCATCGCAATGTAGAGGGCGATCATCAAACCGATTGCTGTTTGGTCGAAACCAAGCATCGATTGCAGAACCCCGATAGCTGCCATTATCGCCCCTCCAGGTACTCCAGGAGCCGCAACCATCGTAATACCAAGCATGAGGATGAAGCCCGCAAACTCGCCAAAGTTTACAGCCATGCCGTTTGAGACCATTATCGCCATTGCGCAGGCAACAATCTTTAGGGTGCTTCCCGAAAGGTGGATCGTGGCGCAAAGTGGCACAACGAACCCTGCAACATTTGGACTCACACCATTTTGCTGAGTCTGCTCTAGTGTAACTGGAATTGTCGCCGCTGAGGATTGAGTCCCAAGGGCGGTCATATACGCAGGGAGCATCGTGCGGAGCATCTTTAGGGGGCTCTTGCCATTGAGTGCGCTAGCGAACGTGAATTGCAGCAGAAGAAGGATGATCGTCAGCGCAAAGATCACAATGATGATCTTAAGGAAGACCCCCATTACGCTCGCAACTTCGCCTTTGACTGTGATGTTGAGGAAAATTCCAAATATATATATAGATAGCAGAGGGATTATGACTCTCTCGATAAGGCGCATTATCACCTCTCTAAAATCATCGGCAGCACTCTTGAGCGTAGTTCCCTTTATGGCAGATATGCCCAAACCGATTATAAATGCGGCTATGAGTGCTGACATCACTCCCATGATTGGGGGCATCTCAACTGTGAAAAATGGCTCAATAGCTGTTGTTTGCTCGCTCGTTAGAGAGAGTGAATCTTGACCTCCGAGGATGCGTGGGAATATTGTAGAGCATGAGAAGTAGGTGAAGAATCCCGAAAAAATGGTGAAACCGTAGGCTAATACTGCCGTGAGTAGCAACATTCGCCCAGCTCCTCGCCCAAGATCGGCAATCGCTGGTGCAACCAGACCCAAGATAATGAGCGGAACGCTGAACTGGAGCAGATTGCTAAACAGTGCGTTAAATGTTGCCGAGAGTGCCACCGCCCAAGTAGGCAGAATAAAGCCACACCCAACCCCCAAGAGGATGGCTATGGCTATTTGTGGTAGGAGCGTGAGTTTTGGAATCTTCATATTTGCGTGCTTTAAACACAAATATAAAGATTTAATTCGGCAAATGCAAGACCTCTAATCGGTTATCCACCCATCGAGATCGAGTAACTTGATGGTGCTACCGCCGCCACCATCGCCTTCTACACCGATCACACTGTGATACTCGACAATCCGTCCATCTTCCCAGACGTAGTCCTCCATCCAGTCGCCAATGTAGTATCCGAGTAGGATGTGGCTCTCGTCAAAGTTGTAGGACTCCATATAGCCAATGTCGCCACGGACGAAGCTCTCGACCGTGTTGCGCACTATGATATCCATCGCCGAGTCGCTTTCGGTATATGTGTAGTTGCCGATGAGTACCAAAAATGAGTTCTCAAACAGAGGAAGTGGAATGCTGTCAAGCAGAGCACGAGTCTCTGATTCGCCATTGTAGGTCTCGTTGGTGAGTATCTGCACGCCATCATAGTGGATCTGCCACCCCAGCGAGTCGTTCATCGTGATCGTGAGCTCTCGGTTCTGCTCCGAAGGGTAGATCTTGAGTGTGCGCTGACCTGAGTTTGGGGCGTTGTAGTGACCTTTGAACGTGCCTGTGATCTCGGAATATAGATCCGAGGAGCTGAAGATCTCTATCTCGATCTCTCCAACGTAGCCCGTGAAGTTATTTGCCGCTATGAGACTATCCTTTAACTGCATGACAAGGCGCTTGGTTGCATATCTATTGCCAATGAAGCTGTCGGTGTAGACTCTCTCTAGGTCTGTTAGAGGCTTCAGATAGTTGTATATATCATCTTTGCCCTCAGCCTCAGCTATATCTTCAGCAAGTCGTGCACTGCCTAGCTCACTATATCCAATGTCAGCTCCCGCCTTCACGAGAGTCTTCACCACATCAAGCGAGCTATACTTCACTGCGATGTTGAGCGGAGTTTGCCCGTAGTGCCCCTCGCCATCTTGATCGTTAATTGCATTTGGATCAGCACCCGAGGCGATGAGTAGGCGCAGTGGCTCCACTTGCTCATAGATCAGAGCATTCATAAGTGGTGTGTTGTTGAATTGATCACGGAACTCTAGGTTGGCACCTGCATCTATGAGTAGACGCATCATCGTGGTGTCGCCCATCTCGATCGCCCTATCAAGAGCGAAGTGCGCATTTGATGGCTCTAGCGTTGCCCCCTTGTCAAGTAGCGCACGTGCTACCTCGTGGTTCGAGAGTAGCGCTGTGAGGTAGAGGGCGTGGGTAGGGTAGAACGGGTCGGAGTCCGAGATGTTGGGATCAACCCCCTTGTGAAGCTCCTCGAGTGCCCCTTGGGTGTTGCCCTCAAAGATGTGATCGAGTAGAGGAACCCCTAGAGTGCTCCTAGCGCCAGATTTGAGGAGTAGCTCTCGCATCGCCTTGTTGCCACGATACGTTGCTGAACTTAGCGCCGTGTCACCCTCGCTGTCCTGCTCGTTTACATCAGCGCCATACTCTATGAGTAGCTGTGCAGGCTCATTAAGATCGCCCTGAATAGCAACCATGAGGGCGGTGTTGTTGGTCGAGTATGATGCACGTGTTGCCATATCGCCACTCCTTACGATTGTCTTTAGCTCGCTGGCGTAGTTGTTGTATCTGTTGCCAGTTGTCTTGTCGATTAGGCTCACGAGAGAGTCTATCTGCGCTTGAGAGAGCTTTGTGCTCGGCTTTGGTGTCGCTTGTTCCTTGGTTTCACCCTTAGATTGTGACTTGGTGGAACCTTTGTCCGAACCGCTTAGGCACGAGGTTAGCAGCAGCAGAGAGATAATCGTAAGTACTTCTTTCATCTTTTGCAATGTATTAAAAAGGGTGGCTAACCTGCTTCGGTTAGCTACCCTTCATTGTGTTTAAAACGC
>CAYJIY010000001.1:90499-99390 GCA_964370415.1 uncultured Alistipes sp. | reverse complement strand
TAAAAAGGGTGGCTAACCTGCTTCGGTTAGCTACCCTTCATTGTGTTTAAAACGCCTTTTCGCGCGTTAGTTCATTGTCTTTCTCCTCCTTGAGCTTGTCGTCGCCCTCCCACTCAAACATCTCGAACTGCTCTTTTTTGCCGAGCGAGAATCGTGTGTAGGTGATCGGTAGCCCCATCTCCAGGAAGCGCCCCTCGTAGGCGGTCTTCACAGAGAGAGTCTCGTCAGCAAAGCCAGAGCCGTAGATGTCGTCGTTGCGCACCTCGCACTCTAGCCCCATGCGCTCGATTACAGCCCCCGTGTAGTCGTAGAGGTGTCTCGAATCGGTCTTGAGGTTGATGATTCCGTCCTCTTTCATGATCTGAGCATAGAGGGTTAGGAATGTTGGTGCCGTCAAGCGTTTTTTTGCTCGGCGACTCTTTAGCTGAGGGTCGGGGAATGTTATCCACACCTCAGACACTTCGCCCTTTGCGAAGAGCGAGTTGATGAATTCGATGCGTGTGCGCAGGAATCCTACGTTGCCCATATTGTTTTGAGTGGCGATCTTAGCCCCCGTCCACATGCGAGCCCCTTTGATGTCGACACCTATATAATTGTGCGCAGGGTCACGCTCCGCAAGGGCAACGGTATACTCTCCCTTGCCACAACCCAACTCTAGAATGATTGGTTTGTCGTTCTTGAAAAAATCTCTGTGCCAATTCCCCTTGAGAGGGTATTCGCTGTTGAAAACTTCATCAAATTCGGGCTGCACGAAGCACTCGAATGTAAGATTCTCTCTAAATTTTCTGAGTTTATCTTTTCCCACTACTGTATCTCTTTTTTTATGTTTATTCCTACTGCTCCAACACCGTTGATAGGGTGCTGAGGCTCAATTGTGAAGTGATATGTGCCACTTTGGTCTAGGCGTGCACTTCGGTATGGTATCTCGCTGAGTGTGCGACTAGCCGATGAGAGTTGCCCCTTGTCGAGTCGAAGAGTTAGCTGCTCACTGTAAGTGATGGAGTCGGGACTCATAGCTTTGAGCTCAACACTTATTGAATCACCCTCGATAGAGTTGTTATGCCTTACAAGGATGATAATTTGACGCTGGCTTATAGTGTCGCTATTTGTGATGGAGATCTGTGTCGGTGAGCTCCAACCCTTGGTTGGTACGTCGTTGATGCCGACCTGTCCATGGGGCGCACAGCCAACCAGCGCTAAGCTCATTAGCGCTATGCATACAACACACTCTATCGCTTTGATCATTGTGTGAAACTCTCGATTTAAACCTCTACTCTTGTGTCTTCTCTTTTCTTGGCGGTCGATTCTGGCGAGGACCTCTATTCGCTCTAGGCTTGCGCTCCTGATTGTTGGCTCTGTTTTCACCCCCTTCTTGGCGTGGTTTTGGCGAGCGCTCAGGTGTTGCACCTCCCTCTGCTGCTTGACGAGGCTTTGGGTTTGGTCTTTCGCCCCTTGGCTCCTTATCACCTCCCTCAGGACGTGGTCTAGGTGGGCGCTTTGGACCCTCTCTGCGTGGCTTCGGTGCAGACTCTGCAGCCTGTGTATTTGGCTTCTGCTTTGGTTTGTTCTCGTTGCTAGTAGCCTGCTCTGAGCGCTCTGGACGCTCTGTGTTGGCTCTATTATTTGGACGAGGAGCACCTCGGCGGCCACCTTTAGGTCTATCTGATTGCCCCTCTTGTGCAGGTTTAGACTCCTGCTGCGAGTCGGCGTTTTTGTTATCTGCGTTGCGAGGTTTGCGTGGCTTGCGATTATTGTTGTTGCGCTTGCGTGATGAGTCGAAGCGAGTGATGCTATCCTCCTCGGCACGATACGTAGGTTCAACAACATTTGTCTTCATGGAGCTATCCATAAGGCTCTCGACCTTTGTTCCCCCACGATTTAGGTGGATGATCTCCTTGACACGGCTAACGGGGATCGTCACCACGTTTGCCATCACATCCTTGCTGGAGCTGAATGTCATCGTGCGAGCCAATATGTCGCTCTTCACGAGGTGGAACTCACCATCGATAGTCTGGAGAGGCTCTCTTAGGCGTGGGAACTCTTTGCGTGCATCGACATAGGTGTCGTACTCGTATGTCATACAACATTTGAGCTTTGAGCACTGTCCCGCCAACTTTTGAGGGTTGAGTGATAGCTCCTGCATGCGTGCTGCACCTGTTGTGACGCTTGAGAATGTTGAGATCCACGATGAGCAACACAGCTCACGACCACACGCTCCGATACCTCCGATGCGCCCAGCCTCTTGTCTGGCTCCGATCTGCTTCATCTCGATGCGGATGTGGAACTGCTCGGCGAAGACCTTGATTAGCTCACGGAAATCGACACGCTCGTCGGCAATGTAGTAGAATATAGCTTTGATTCTGTCGCCTTGGTACTCAACGTCACCGATCTTCATGTTTAGACCCATGTCGGCGGCGATCTGACGAGAGCGAATCATCGTTTCGTGCTCAAGGGCTATTGCCTCCTGCCACTTCTCGATGTCGTATGGTTTCGCTATGCGATATATCTTTTTGTACTCCCCATTGTAGGGGTTGAATCCCACTCGTCGCATCTGCTTTGCGACCATGTCGCCCGTGAGCGAGATGATTCCTATATCGTGGCCTGGTGATGCCTCAACAGCAACGATGTCTCCGATCTTGAGTTGGAGGTTGTTGGCATTGATGAAGAATGAGCGGCGTGTGTTCTTGAAACGAACCTCAAAAATATTTGTTGGAATATTATCGGGGTAGGGGGCCATCCAAGGCTCCTCTTTGAGTTTTTGACATCCAGGATTGATTCTGGCTTGCGGTTCAAAGTTTTGGTTGTTGAACGAGCAACCACGCCCGATTTCGGGTATCCAAGTATATTTTTTTTCGTTTTCCGAACTCATTTGTGTAAAATTTTCTGTAAAGATATAAAAAAAAACTCAAAAAATGCTACTTTCTTTCATTTCGCAACGAGCGAATCTTGTGTCGAATGCGCAGTAGCACCAAAACAGCGGCACACGAGAGTCCAAAAGAGAAGCCTATCACCAGACCTTTTGGTCCCATTCCCAAGGTGAATCCTAGGAGGTAACCCACAGGCAAATTGAGAATTAGGTAGGAGACAATCGCAATCGGGATGATGATTTTCACATCCTGCATTCCGCGCAGAACCCCAATCGAGACGTTCTGTATGCCGTCAAAAATTTGATACAAAGCAAAAAATATCATCAGATCAGATGCAATCTTTATGGTCTCGGCATTGTCGGTGAAGAGCATCGGGATTTGGTTGCGCAGGGCGATGTAGACGATCGAGATAAAGACATTCCACACCAAGGCGAGGTGTATGGATGCTTTTGCTGAGTTGACGATGCCGTCAATATCTCTCTGTCCGAAACAGTGCGAAACGCGAATAGTGGTGGCGATACCGATCGACATAACGATCATAAATGCTATGTGCCCCAGCGTGTAGTTGATCTGGTAGCCACTCATAATTGTGGGGCTATTGAACCATCCGATCATAATTGCAGTGACAGCAAATGCGCCACCCTCCAAAAATACTTGAGCTGCGATTGGTGCTCCGATAACTAGTTGTTCTTTAATTACTTTTGGTGAGAAGCTGCGCGGTGAAAATCCCCATAGGAATATGCGATAGCGACGCATTTTGAGTAGGCAGACGATCATCATGATAGGCATCATTACACGCGAGAGGAGAGTGCCTAGTCCAGCCCCCTCTACGCCCATGCGTGGAGCTCCCATATTGCCCTCGATAAAGAACCAGTTGAATATCACGTTGAAGACATTGCAGATGATGACGATCCACATCTCGATCTTGGTGTTGCCTACACCCTCCAAAAACTGCTTAAAGGTGAAGAATACCATTATAAAAGGCATGCTCCACACGAGCATTTTGTAGTATGGAATGGCGGCGTGAACGGTCTCTATGGGTTGATTCATGTGGTAGAGCAGGGGTATGCTCAGGTACTGTAGAATCATCAGCACGATACCTACCAAAGGGTAGAAGATCAATCCGTTGTGCAGTAGGTTTGCCACCTGACGTAGATTGCCCTGAGAGTAGTAGCGCCCAACAAGTGGGGTTAGTCCTAGAACGATACCTATTGCGACCAGAAATAGCAGGAGGAATGATGCGCCGCCAAACGAAACAGCAGCTAGCGGTAGGGGATCATCTCCTCCGAACTGACCGACCATAATGTTGTCGGCAAGCTGCACGAAAATCTGTCCCACTTGGGTGAGAATCACAGGAATCGCAAGCTTCAAATTAGTAGCGTAGTGCTCCTTGTATTTTGAGAAACTATACATGTTACATTAATTTTTAAAACAAGGGGGCAAAGATAGTTAAAATAATGTAATCCAGAGTCATAATTTAGATAATTATTATAAGCAAAAACAGTTTTTCTTAGCTCTGATTTGCGTGTCGTGTGAGCGGTTGTTTAATTTGTTGAGAATTAATCTATTGTCTGTTTTGTTTGTAATTTGTTGATAAGTTTTTGTTTTAGGTGTAATTGTCGTAATTGGTTTTTGTTTAACTTTGCATACAAGGCATGGATCCGACAGGTAGGATTTGTGTCCTAAATTTGTGCATTTATATACATTTTTAACTATGGATTTTTCAGGTATATCTATTATAAAACGTGATGGAAAACAGGAGAGTTTTTCTATTGACAAGATCATTAGGGCTATTGAGAAGGCCTACATAGCGGGAGGTGCAGAGCAGAGCACTGCCGATGCTGCCGATATCGCAAAGGAGGTTGTCGATTTGATTCGTGGAGAGCTAGTCTCTGTGGAGCAGATCCAAGATCTTGTTGAGGAGCGTTTGATGACTAGAAATCCATCGATAGCCAAGCGATACATTATCTATAGAGAGTGGCGCACCTCGGAGCGAGATCGTCGCTCTTCGATCAAGGGGGTGATGGATGGTATTGTGACTGTGGAGCGCAACGATGTGAACCTGTCCAATGCCAATATGTCGTCGCATACCCCAGCGGGGCAGATGATGACGTTCGCATCTGAGATCACAAAGGACTACGCCCTCAAATACCTCGTAAATCCTCGTTATGGTCGTGCACACCGTGATGGAGATATCCACATTCACGATTTGGACTACTATCCAACAAAGACCACAACATGTATTCAGTACGATTTGGAGGATCTATTCGGGCGAGGATTTGCAACAAAGAACGGTTCGGTGCGCACTCCGCAGTCGATTCAAAGCTATGCAACGCTAGCGACAATCATATTCCAAACAAACCAAAACGAGCAGCACGGAGGGCAGTCTATCCCTGCTTTTGATCGATTTATGGCGCCTGGCGTTCTGCGATCGTTCCAAAAGCACATGAGCGATGCTGTTCACTTCCTTAGCGGTTTGCGTGGTGATAGTGTAGAGGATTCTAAGGCACTAAGTAGCGCCATCGAGGGGTGTGTATCAACAATTGAGCAGACTCAGGAGCGTGTTTCAGCGCTAGTGACGCAACTCAATAGTATGGGCGTGAGTGTCAGTGAGCTAGAGTGCCAAAGATTGTGGGAGCAGGCATATACTGCGACCAAAAAGGATACGCACCAAGCTATGGAGGGCTTTATCCACAACCTTAATACGATGCACTCTCGTGGAGGAAATCAAGTTGTGTTTAGCTCTGTGAACTACGGTACGGACACCTCTGCAGAGGGGCGTATGGTTATCCGTGAGCTGCTTTCGGCAACAGTTGAGGGGCTTGGGCACGGAGAGGTGCCAGTCTTCCCAATTCAGATATTTAAGATCAAAGATGGCGTCTCGTGGAGCGATGCAGACTACCAACTCGCAATCAAAGATTTTGATGCGGCAGTAAGGGGTGAGCTTAAGTTCGAGAGTCCAAACTTCGACCTTCTGGTTGAGTCGTGTGTGACCTCATCGGCATCGCTATTCCCGAACTTCCTATTCTTGGATGCGCCGTTCAATGTCAACGACAAGTGGCGTGCGGACGATCCTGAGCGATTCAAGTATGAGCTAGCAACGATGGGGTGCCGCACTAGAGTGTATGAGAATCTGCACGGTGAGAAGACTTCGTGGGGACGTGGTAATATATCGTTTACGTCGATGAACTTCCCACGCCTAGCGATCGAGGCGATGCGCAAAGCTGCCGAGATTGTGCACGATCCAAACGGAGAGCAGACCCAAGCTTTAGCTCGTGAGATCTTCCTTGAGTCGGTTGAGAGTACTACGTCAATGATAGCAGAGCAGCTCTATGAGCGATACAACTTCCAACGCACGGCGTTGGCTAGACAGTTCCCATTCATGATGTCGAACGATGTGTGGAAGGGTGGTGCAGAGTATAAAATGGACGAAGAGGTGGGCGATGTGATTCGTCACGGAACCCTCGGAATTGGTTTCCTAGGGGGTGAGAACGCTATGCGTGCGATCTATGGAGAGGGTATTGCCCACTCCAAGCAGGCGTGGCAGACGCTCTACGATGCTGTCATGGTGATGAACAACGTTGTGGATCGCTACAAAGAGAAGTATAACCTCAACTACTCTGTCTTGGCAACGCCAGCAGAGGGGCTGAGTGGTCGATTTACTAGAATCGACAGAAAGAGATATGGCGTAATCCCTGGGGTTACAGATCGTGATTATTATGTGAACTCATTTCACGTAGATGTGAAGGATGATGTCTCGATAGCGAAGAAAATTGCGCTAGAGGCTCCATTCCACGCCATCACTAAGGGTGGACACATCACATACGTTGAGCTCGATGGCGAGGCGAAAAAGAACCCAGTGGCGATCCTAAAGATCGTAGGCGTTATGTATAAAGAGGCTGTCGGCTACGGCTCTATTAACCACCCAATCGACACATGTCGCAAGTGTGGTTATAAGGGTATGATCGTGGCTAAGTGTCCACTATGTGGAGGCGATGACATAACTCGTATGCGCCGCATTACGGGCTACCTGACGGGCAGTCTTGAGTCGTGGAATAGCGCTAAGCAGGCGGAAGAGCGAGATAGAGTAAAACACATGTAATTCGACCCATAGGTGAAATCACTGAGGATTCTTAAGATATACCCAGAGACCATCTCCGATGGTTATGGTGTGCGCTTTGCGATCTACTTTGCAGGGTGTGCTCATCGCTGTGTGGGGTGTCACAATCCTCAGAGCCGTGATCCACAAGGGGGCGAGCCACTGACCGAAGAGCTATTTGAGAGCATCTGTGAACAGATCTCAGAGAATAGCCTACTGGATGGGATCACACTAAGTGGTGGTGATCCGCTCTACAATGCGGAGTCGATGCTAGACTTCCTCAGAGCCTTGCGCGAGAGGAGCTCGCTGCCGATATGGTGCTATACGGGCTATACGTTGGAGGAGTGCTTGGACGATCCAGCAAAGCGAGAGTGCCTAAAGCATATCGATACGTTGGTGGATGGTCGCTACGAGGAGCAGCTCAATGATCCACTGCTGAGGTTTCGGGGGAGCTCAAACCAGAGGATAATAGATATTGCCGATCTGGTGTGGTAGGAGAGTATGATAAGAGAGTTTATTATTTGCTAATGTTTGCAGATCATAAACTTTCTTTCTATTTTTGGGCAGACAATACTTATCGCTACGTGCGATTTTTTGATAAATGATAATAAGAATTAGTTGATATATGTGGCCATTTTCAAGTAGTAAAACAATAGAGAGTAGTGGTGTTTTGAGTGGATTAGAGGATTTTCACTCCCATATTCTACCGAAGGTAGATGACGGATCTCGTTCGGTGAAGGAGTCCTTGGAGACACTCCAAAGGATGGAGCAGCTAGGCGTTAAACGAGTGTGGCTAACCTCTCACATCATGGAGGATGTTCCCAACGAGTCAGAGAAGTTGCGCCAATGTTTCGACTCCTTTAAGCAGGAGTATAAAGGAGGAATTGAGCTCAAGCTTGCGGCTGAGTACATGCTCGATGGACTCTTCGATAAGAGATTTGAGCGTAGAGACCTTCTGCCGATAGGCGAAAAGAGCGATATGCTACTTGTTGAGACCACCTACTTTAGCCCACCCTATAACCTCATGGCGACCCTTCGTGATGTGATGTCGCATGGCTACTTCCCGCTATTGGCGCACGTCGAGAGGTATAACTATATGCAGGAGAAGGAGTACGAGGAGCTCAAGCAGATGGGGGTTCGTTTTCAACTAAACATCCCATCACTAGCTGGGGTCTATGGCGCAACAGTTTGTAAGAGAGCCGAGATGCTCCTACATCGTGGTTTCTATGACTATGCAGGAAGCGATTTTCACTCCCTGAGAAGCTACAATAGAGTGTTGGAGGCGAAGATCTCTCGTCGAACTGTGGAGTCGCTACAAAAGTTAATCCAGAGGTAGATTTAGCACAAAGAGTTTCGATTCGTGCAAAAAAATATCTTTTATGTTCTTTTTTATGAAAAAATGATTTTTATTTGGACTGTTATTTGCAGACTTCAAATAAAAATATTATATTGTGAGAACATAATAAATATTCTTGCTATGAATGAGACAACATTGGTAGTTTTTGCTGAGTACAACACATTGATGGAGGCACAAATTACAAAGTCGATTCTTGGTAGTGCAGGAATCGAAGCGACAATCAGAAATGAGTATGCAACAACAATCTATCCAACTGGTGTAATACCTGCACAAGTGATTGTTCGTGAGATGGATCTACAACAGGCAGAATCTATAATTCATAGTCGATAACTGATCAAAGGAGAGGTTAGAGGGTGAATTACAGAGGAGCTTTAGCGAATTTTCTACGTAGGGAGTGTTAGTGTGCCTGCGTTGTAGTTTTATATTAAGTTATACCGAAGCAAAGGTCAAAAAAGATCTTTGCTTCGTCTTTTTCTGGATGGCGGTAAGCTTTTAGCGCTACATTAAGATGATAGCCAATAAAAAATCAGTACATTTTTACCACATTACCATAAAAAAAGAGAAGCCT
>CAYJIY010000001.1:44931-90399 GCA_964370415.1 uncultured Alistipes sp. | reverse complement strand
CTAGATGTTGATATCTAGGATCTCGAACTTCATGATTCCCGCAGGAACTGTAACATCTACGCACTCACCCTTCTTTTTGCCAAGGATAGCCTTAGCGATAGGTGTGCCAATTGCGAGTTTACCCTCACGTAGGTTGGCCTCGTGCTCAGCTACGATTGTGTAGACAACCTCTTTGCCTGTGTTATGGTTCTTGAGAGTTACCTTGCTTAGGATCTGTACCTTGCTTTTGTCGATCTTTGTCTCGTCGATGATACGAGATGCAGCGAGAGTACCCTCTAGTTTTGCTATTCGCATCTCTAGTAGACCCTGTGCTTCGCGTGCAGCATCATACTCCGCATTCTCTGATAGGTCGCCCTTGTCACGCGCCTCTGCTATCGCAGCAGTGATTGCTGGACGCTCAACCGAGCGAAGGTGATCGATCTCATCTTTTAGCTTTTTGTAGCCCTCTGCTGTAAGGTATATAATCTCGTTTGCCATAAATCTCTCTGTATATCAAGTAAATTAATTACTAATTAATAAAAAAAACATAACCCCAATTTGCACCCTTAATTACTAGATCAATTCGGGGGGGGTGAGGTTTAGATTTTGATAAAAAAATAAGAATCCCGAAGAATGATCTTGCGGAACCCTATCTAATATCTATGTATAACAAAGATATGCAGTAAAAATTAATTTTCCAAATTTTTTTTGCACGTAGAACCAAATTTTTCCTATAAATTATATAGTTTTTTAGCTGTGAAGTGTAAACTGTAATCTTTGTGCCAAAAAAAAGATGTGACTCACTGTAAACCTACATACAGTGAGTCACGGTATAAAGATGATGCACTAGTGGGGTAAATGACTAATTAGCGTGCATCTATGCTAAATCTAGTCAACCCTATTCTCCTCCCAAAAACATTTAAAATAGCCCCTTGAGGCGGATTAAAAGTTGCTATCACCACCCTAATTAACCGCTGCTAATTGGCTGCAATTATTCAGTTTGATGAGAATATTTTTTAAAAAATATACTTCATGTCGAACATGATACTGCAAAGATAAGATGACAAACTGAATTTAAACTGAAGTGAGTAGATGATGATAGCAACATTTCAATGAGCATTATAAAATATGTTGTGGCGTATTATATACCGCTCTTGTACCTATATAAACGTGAGCTATTTGGTAATACTGCATAGAGAATTAAATATTTTCAATAATTTATGCAAAAAAAAAGAGATCTTTGTTAGCCATGCGCTTTCAAAAATCTCTTTTGTCTCTATTTGACACGAATCAGGGTTATTCCATCCCGAATAGGGAGGATAACACACTCCACTCGCTCGTCGTCGACAACCATGCGGTTGAACTCTAGCAGTGCCTTGGTGTGGCGATCGTTATTGGCTAGATTCTCCACCACTTTGCCCGACCAGAGTATGTTGTCGGCAAGGATGTAGGCTCCACTTCTAACTAGTGGTTTGTTGTTCAAATCGCCCATGAGCATGCGGAAATAGTCGGGATACTCTCGCTTGTCGCCATCCATGAATACCATGTCGAACTCGCAACCCAGCGATGGTGCAATCTCTAATGCCGAACCGATGTGCATATTTATCTTGCTGCCATGAGGGCTACGATCAAAGAATGATTGCGCTAGTGGCTCTAGCTCATCTTCGGGCTCTGTAGTGTGGAGCACGGCGTCAGGCTCTAGCCCCGATGCGATGCAGAGTGCCGAGTAGCCTGTGAACATACCAATTTCGAGAACGCACTTGGGGCGCAGCATCTGAGTGAGCATCTTTAACAGCTGCCCCTGAACATGGCCAGAGAGCATGCGAGGCTGTATGATTTGAGTGTGAGTTTCACGTGTGAGCTCCACCAAAAGTGGATCTTCGGCAGTGGTGTGCTCCTCGATATATTGATCTAATTTACTCATTTTTATCTATATGTTAGTTGCGATGGCGCTGAGAAGGTCTCGTTTGCCACCTCCATTAAATCGGATGCAGTGATCGACTGAATCTTTGCGTAGACCTGCTCCATGGTGTCGATCTCGTTGTAGAGCAGGAAGCTCTTACCAGCACCGAGCATGTAGCCTTCGTTGCTCTCCATCGATATGGCTAGTTGAGCGGTGAACTGACGCTTTGCCATCGAGAGCTTCAGTGGTGTGATGCTCTCATTCTTGACTCTGTCTATCTCTTTGTTTATTAGCTCTATACAGCGATCTGTGTTGGAGTGGTCGGAGCTAAAGTAGATCGACGCAATTCCACAGTCGGTGTATGGAGTGTATGATGCCTCGATGTTGTAGGTCAAGCCCTGCTTCTCTCTAATTGAGACATTTAGGCGAGAGTTTGCACTAGGGCCACCAAGAATATTAATCAGCAAAGCTAGTGGTAGGCGCTTAGGGTCTACGATGTCGTAGGCACGTGTGCCGATGATGCAGTGTGATTGGTGTGTGCGGTGGCTCTCCGAAATGTCGAATGAGGTGATGCTTCCTGGGCGTTGGCGTGTGAACTCTCTGTGCGACTGCTCGATTCCGCCAAAGTAGCGCATGGCTATCGCTTCGATGCGCTGTGGGGAGATATTACCAATCGATGAGAAGACCATCTGATCGGTGGTGTGCGTGCGCCCCGTAAAGTTGAAAATGCTCTGCGTGTCGAACTTTTTGAGCAGTTTCTTGTTGCCCAAAATGCTATGCCCAAGCTCGGAGTCGCTAAATAGCAGATCCTCGAATGAGTCGTAGATCCACTCAACTGGCAGGTCACGATATGAGTTTATCTCGTCACGAATAACCTCTTTCTCGCGCTCAAGCTCTTTTTGTGGATAGGTCGAGTTGTGGGCGATGTCGGCTATAAGCTCCACTGCCTTCGTGAAGTCGGCACGTAGGGTGGTGGCGTGGATCGTTGTGTCCTCCTTTGTGGTGAATGCGTTGAGCTCGCCCCCGAGATTCTCCAGACGACAGTTTACCTGCCACGCTTTGCGAGAGGTTGTGCCCTTGAATAGAGCGTGCTCGGTGAAGTGCGCCAAGCCAAACTCCGATGAGAGTTCGTCTCGACTACCAGCATTTATGATTAGTGCACAATGCGCTACACTGCTGCGTGTGCGGCGGTGTATCCCTCTAATACCGTTGGGTAGTGTGTATGTATAAAACTCCATCTATTTAACGTGAGTTCGATAATTGCGCCAATCTAAACTCTCTGTTTTAATGTGTGTTATGGTTGGCGCAATTATCAACCACACGTTAGCTTTGTTTTAAAACAAAGCAGATATTTATAATCTCCCCTTTAGTCCCCTCTTTGAAAATCGGGGACTTAAGTCGCAGTTTTGCAAAAACTGCTCCTCGGAGGTGTGTGAGTTCGATTTTAATTATCGAACTCACGTTATTTATCAGTTTCTCGTTGCTTTAGGTACTCGCCAGTGTAGCTCTCTGCGCACTGCTCCAACTCTTTAGGCGTGCCCTCGAAGACGATGTGTCCACCCATATCTCCAGCCTCACGCCCAAGATCTATGACCCAATCGGCGCACTTGATAACCTCCATGTTGTGCTCCACAATCACGATTGTGTGCCCTCTGTCAATCAAGGCGTTGAACGACTTTAGTAGCTTGTTTATGTCATGGAAGTGAAGTCCCGTTGTCGGCTCGTCAAAGATGAACATGATCTGCCCTTGTGCGTTCTCCTTCGCAAGGAACGAGGCTAGTTTCACACGCTGACTCTCACCCCCCGATAGGGTCGATGATGACTGTCCGAGCTTGATGTATCCCAATCCCACCGCCTGCAAAGGGAGTAGTCTCTCGATAATCTTGCGAACAGTTGTTCTCTGTTTCTCCTCCTCGAAGAACTCTATTGCATGGTCGACCGTGAGGTCCAAAATGTCGCTTATAGATTTGCCTCGATACTTTATTTCGAGGATTTCATCCTTAAATCTATGGCCATCGCACTGCTCACATGTGAGCTCTACGTCCGCCATGAACTGCATGCTGACTTTGATTACGCCCTCACCTTGGCACTCCTCACAGCGCCCACCCGCCATGTTGAACGAGAAGTGCGAAGCGGTCAATCCAATGCTCTTGGCTTGGGGTTGATCGGCATATAGTTTGCGAATCTCGTCATACGCCTTGATATATGTCACGGGGTTCGAGCGTGACGATTTACCGATAGGGTTCTGGTCGATCATCTCGATGGATTTGAGTTGTGATAGATCCCCCTCGATGCCATCGAAATCCCCTGGTTTGATCCCCACATCGTTTATCAAACGTCTTAGGGCAGGGTAGATGATCCCCCTTGTGAGGGACGATTTTCCCGATCCACTAACCCCCGTGATGCAGGTCATAGCTCCAAGTGGAATCTTCACATCCACATTCTTGAGGTTATTCTCTCTAGCCCCCTTCACGGTGATAGATCTGAGCCACTCCCTAGTCTCTTTGGGTAGTGCTATCTGCTTGCGCCCCGTGAGGTAGTCCGCCGTGAGGCTTCGCTTCGACTTCATGAGTTGGTCGTAGGGGCCACTAAAGACGATCTCGCCTCCGAGGTAGCCCGCTTCGGGACCAATGTCGACGATGTAGTCGGCGGCACGGATAACCTCCTCCTCATGCTCGACGACAATGACGGTGTTACCCATGTCACGTAGCTGTTTTAGAACCTTGATTAGTCGATTCGTATCACGTGGGTGTAGCCCGATGCTCGGCTCGTCGAGTATGTAGAGCGAGCCCGTGAGGGTGCTACCCAGCGATGTCGATAGGTTTATGCGCTGGCTCTCTCCCCCCGAAAGGGTAGCGCTGAGGCGGTCTAGGGTCAAGTACCCAAGCCCAACGTCTGAGAGGTATTGTAGGCGGTTGCGAATCTCAAGAAGGATACGCTCCGCAGTCTTTTTATCGTAGCTGTCAAGCTCTATCGAGGAGAAAAATTCGATCAGGTGATCGACATTCTGCTCCACGACCTGGGCTATTGTCTGCCCTCCAACCTTTATGTATAGCGCCTCGGGACGAAGTCGGCTACCACCACAATCGGGGCAGATGCGCTTGCCCGTATAGCGAGCCTTCATCACCCTGAACTGTATCTTGCGGCGCTGACCCTCGATGTACTCGAAGAAGGCATCTAGCCCGTAGAAGAACTCGTTACCTGTCCAAAGAAGACGTTTCTGGTCACGTGAGAGCTCGTAGAATGGTGTGTGGATTGGGAACCCAAACTTGTAGGCGTTCTTTATGAGCTCCTCTTTCCACGCCTTCATCGTGTCGCCACGCCAGCAGGCAATGGCATCCTCGTATATTGTTTTGCTCTTGTCGGGAACTACTAGATCCTCGTCAATGCCAGTGATTTTACCATACCCCTCACATCGTGGACACGCCCCAAGTGGGCTGTTGAAGCTGAAGAGGTGCTCGGTTGGCTGCTCAAACTCCACTCCATCAGCCTCGAAGCGAGACGAAAACTCCATAGTTTTTTGTGGAGTGATTAGCTGCACTATGCCGTCGCCATACCTGAATGCACGAGCAACGGAGTCCCTCAGACGAGTTGGTGTGTCGTCATCCTGAGCATCGACCCTTAGTCGGTCGATCACCACACTAACCCCATCGAGAGTTGTTGTGTCGGTCACCGTAGGCAAAAAATCCTCTATGAAGATCGTCTCAGAGCCAATTTGCAGGCGCTGGAGACCATCGCTGAGCAGGAGCGTAAGTTTCTCGATTAGCCCCTGCTGAGGCTTTAGAGTCAGAGGTGCGGCAATGACTAGTCGCTCGCCATCCATCTGCTCAAGGGCGATGTGCGAGACCTCATCTTCGTTGTAGATGCGAACCTCCAGCCCCGTTTTTGGCGAGTAGGTTCGTCCAATACGCGCGAAGAGTAGCTTGAGGTAGTCGTAAATTTCGGTCGTTGTACCTACCGTTGAGCGAGGATTTCGTGTGTTTACCCTCTGCTCGATGGCGATAGCTGGGGCGATCCCCGAAATCTGATCCACCTCTGGTTTGTGGATCCTCCCAAGGAATTGGCGTGCGTATGCCGAGAGCGACTCGACATATCGACGCTGCCCCTCAGCAAATATCGTATCGAAGGCCAGGGTCGATTTTCCCGAACCCGATAGCCCCGTGATCACAACCAGCGCATTGTGGGGGATCTCAACATCAATATTCTTGAGGTTGTGAACCCTTGCGCCCTTTATATGGATAGATTTTGTATTACTCATTTGTTATCTCGTCGAGGGATAGACCCTCAATTTTCTTTAATTTTTGGACAAGAACTTCGGCTCGCTGCTCCCTCATTGCCATGAGAATCGTGCACTCGTTGTCGAAGAGTTGCTCACGAATAGTGGGCTGCTCGTCCTTGATGATGCGCATCACATCGTTCATTGCGATGTAGGGGAAGTCTATGCGAAACTCACGATCTATCGTTAGCTCCACAATGTTGGATTGCTCCAACGCATCTGCCGCTGCCCCTTTGTAGGCAGCAATTAGCCCTGGAACACCCAATTTCGTGCCACCAAAGTAGCGGATCACCACGATCAGGCAGTTTGTCACCTCTTTGGAGAGCATCTGCCCCAGTATTGGACGACCTGCCGTGCCTGATGGCTCGCCATCATCGTTGGCTCGTGAGCGCTCGCCCCTCTTGCCCAGTCGCCATGCGTAGCAGTGGTGCGTAGCGTCGTAGTACTGCTTGCGAAGCACCGAGAGGTGCTCGGCAATTTGCTCCTCACGCTCTACGGGGTAGATGTAAGTGAGAAACTTGCTACTGCGCTCACGCATATTGACCTGCATGGGGTCGGTGATTGTGCGATACGTATCCTTTAGCTCCACGTCTTTTTGTTAGCGAACTTTTGAGAAGACTCTATCCCATCTGATGTTTGCTGGGAAGCTCTTGTTTTTGTCTAGTGAGATTGTGATGAAGGATGCCTTACCTACGATGTGATCCTCTGGAACGAAGCCCCAGAAGCGTGAATCTGCCGAGTTGTGGCGGTTATCACCCATCATCCAGTAGTAGTCCATTTGGAAGGTGTAACTATCCGTTGGCTCGCCATTAATGTAGATCTGCCCATCCTTAACCTCCAGAGAGTTACCCTCGTAGGTCTCGATTATACGGCTATATAGCGGCAGGTTTTCATCCGTGAGGGTGATCGTTGCACCCTTAGCTGGTACCCATATCGGTCCGAAGTTGTCGGGGCTCCATAGCTTGTTCTTCACGTGTGGGAACATATCGGCGCTAGGTCCAAAGGTGTATCTGTTCACCGAGAGAACTCCGTCGAGCTCTGCGATCTTTTCGGCGTTCTCCTTCGTTAGCACCATCTGATATACCGAGCCGTTGCCGTTGTACTCCGTGATGTCGAGATTCTCGATTGCGTAGTTCGATATTGGTTTAGAGGTTTGAACGATGTAGATGTACTCCTTGTGCTCGATGTTGTCGTTTGGCTCGCCATTGATCCACACCTCAGAGTCGATAACTTGAAGTGAGTCGCCAGGGATGCCGACAGCACGCTTGATGTAGTTCTCACGCTTGTCAACTGGGCGAGAGATCACGGTGTACTCGTCAAAGAGCTTCTTGCGACCCTCGTCTTTTCCATAGGCATCTTCGTATGCTCTGAGCTCGTCATAGTAGGTGATCGCCTGCTTTTCGAGCAGCACGGTGTCACCCGCTGGGAAGTTGAAGACGACAGCGTCACCACGCTCAACACCTCGGAAACCCGCTAGGCGCTTGTATGGCCACTTGATAGCCTCGCAGAACGATTTTTTAGTTGTCGAGAGCGGCATTGTGTGGTGCACGAATGGGAATGCGATAGGTGTGTTCGGCATCTTTGGACCATAAGTGACCTTGCTCACATAGAGGTAGTCGCCCACGAGCAGAGACTTCTCCATCGATGATGTTGGGATGACATACATCTGAAATACAAAAGTGTGAACCAAAGTAGCAACCACAGTGGCAAAAACCAATGCGTTGACCCACTCATAAGCTGTTTTGTAGAGCGATGAGCGCTCGCAGAGGGTCTTGTTGTGACGCCACACGAGACGGTAGAAGATCTTTGAGATGTAGGCATCGTAGATTAGTGGCAGACCCAAGAGTAGCCATAAATTACCTGTCCATACCACAAACCAAAGTGTGTATAGGATTGCCATAGAGGTGAATGCCACCCATTTATTTGCAAAAAATGCTCTGATTTTATTCATAATTTTACTCCTATTTGAGTAGATCGTTCATTGAGAATACTCCCGTTTTTCCGTTGATGAACTCCGCTGCAACAACTGCACCGAGAGCTAGGGTCTTACGATTTTTGATCGTGTGGGTGATCTGCAAATTGTCATCGGCAGAGTCGTAAGTCACGGTGTGAATACCTGCAACTTCGCCCTCACGTAGCGATCGAATACCAACCATATCTTCGGGAGCAGGCGTGTGGTTGACCCATCCGCTCTTCTGGTCGAGGTTGTTGATAATACCCTCGGCGATTGTTATGGATGTTCCACTCGGTGAGTCTAATTTGTGGATGTGGTGAACCTCCTCTAGCTCAACTGTGTAGTCGCCACCAACTCTGTTGACGAGCTGTGCTAGCTGTTCGTTGAGGCGGAACATAAGGTTCACACCCAAGCAGTAGTTCGATGCGTAGAACAGTGCGCTGCCCCTCTGGTGGCATAGCTGCTGAAGCTCCTCTAGGCGATCCATCCATCCAGTTGTGCCGCTGACAACGGGAATTTTATTCTCGATACAGGTGCGGATATTCTCGTAGGCTGTGTCGGGAGTTGTGAATTCAATAGCTACATCCACACCCTTGAGTGTCTCAGAGTTTAGATCTGCTCTATTGTTGGCATCTATAATGTGCGAGATTGTGTGGCCACGCTCTAGGAGGATCTTCTCGATCTCTCGTCCCATCTTGCCGTAACCAATAATTATTGTCTTCATATAGTTGATTTCTTTGCTTAAAATATAACTTACAAAAGTAGCAATTTATTTTTAAATCTCCCACATTTTTTCTCTATACCTTATAATAAAAGAGAGAGCCCTCGTGAAAAAGCTCTCTCCTTACTCTGATTTTGGATCTATGCGACCCTTAGGCTAACTCCATTTTTGCGCCCTGAGTTCACGACAATAGTGTCGCCTTCGTCAACTCCACACTCTATAATTAGCGCTGTTAGAGGGGTCTCCACCATCTCTACGATTGTGCGCTTTAGGGCACGTGCTCCATAGCGTGATTCGAAGCCCAATTCAGCGAGTTTTTTACGTGCTGCAGGGGTGATTCGAATGGTGTATCCAAGGCGTTTTGCACGCTGTGTGAGCTTCTCTAGTTCGAGGTCGATGATCTTCTCTATATCCTTTATGGATAGTGAGTTGAATATGACAACATCGTCTATTCTATTGAGGAACTCTGGTGCAAATCTTCCCTCCAAAGAGTTGCGATAGTTATCCACTGGTTTATGGCTATCTATGAGCTCTTTGGATGGGGTGTTAAAGCCCACCGCAGGGAGCTGTTTTGCTCGCTTTTGTGAACCCACATTTGAGGTGAGGATGATGACCGTATTCCTAAAATCAACCTTGCGCCCCGCTCCATCGGTTAGGTGTCCCTCGTCGAAAATCTGCAACATCAGATTAAAGACATCGGGGTGAGCCTTCTCGATCTCGTCGAAAAGTACCACAGAATATGGATTTCTACGTACAGCTTCGGTTAGTTGTCCCCCCTCTCCATAGCCGACATAGCCTGGAGGTGAGCCAATTAGGCGTGCAGCGTTGTGCTTCTCGCCATACTCGCTCATATCGATGCGAATCAGCCCCTTCTGCTCATCGAAAAGGTACTGCGAGAGCTCCTTTGCGAGGAGAGTTTTACCAACCCCCGTAGGTCCTACGAACATAAAGACTCCAATAGGGCGCTTCTCATCTTTCATCCCAGCTCTCGACCTTAGAATCGAGCTTGTGACGCACTCCACTGCTGCCTCCTGACCAATGACACGACTCTTTAGATGACTCCTTAGGCCACGAAGTCGCTCTCTCTCATTACCCGATAGTCTATCGGCAGGAATCCCCGTTGAGGCGGTTATTACCTGTGCAATGTGCTCCTTGTCGATCGTTGCGATGGACTCTCTGAGCGTCTGGTTCCACTTCGAGCGCTGAGTGTTGAGCTCAGACTCTAGCGACATCTCCCTCAGGCGTGCGTATGATGCCTGATCGTACTCCATGTTATGAACCGCAGCCTCTCTCAGGTCGTGAGCAGTGGCAAGCTCCATCTCTAGCTCCTCGATTCGTGCAGGTGGCTGTGAGTGGTTGATGTTGGCACGTGCTCCCGCCTCGTCAATTATATCTATCGCCTTGTCGGGGAAGTGGCGATCGGTTATGTAGCGATCAGCCATCTCGACAGCTGCACTGAGAGCCCCCTCGGTGTACTTAACGCCGTGGTGCTGCTCATAGTTTGGCGCTATCCTGCGTAGGATCTCTAGGGTCTGCTCCTTAGTTGTAGGCTCGATAAGCACCTTTTGGAACCTACGCTCAAGCGCCGAATCGCTCTCTATGCATGTGCGGTATTCGTCCAGAGTGGTCGCACCGATCATATGTATCTCGCCACGAGCAAGTGCAGGTTTGAGAATGTTGGCGGTGTCGAGACTCCCCTGAGTTGCCCCAGCACCAACGATGGTGTGGGTCTCGTCGATGAAGATCAGCACATCCTTCGTGGAGCGTATCTCCTCGATGATCTGCTGCATGCGCTCCTCGAACTCACCACGAAACTTAGTGCCCGCAATCAGTGCTGATATATCGAGCGAGATAACCCTCTTGTTCTTAATCGTAAGTGGCACGCTATTTGAAACGATCTTAAGTGCAAGACCCTCCACTATTGCGCTCTTGCCAACGCCAGCTTCACCAACCAAGATAGGGTTGTTCTTCTTGCGTCGAGATAGGATCTGAATAACTCGGTCGATCTCCTCGCTGCGACCTATGACAGGGTCAATAGCGCCCTGACGTGCCTGCTCGGTTAGGTCAACGCCAAACTTGTCGAGAAGTTTAGGGCTAGATTTTGGCTCGGTCTGAGGCTCGGCCCTCGTGGTTAGGGGACTCTGTCTCTCCATGTTGTTGAGGTCCTGCTTTAGCGATGCGAGGAAGTTGCTCCCCGTGTAGGCAGTTATATCGGATGCTATCATCTCTGGTGTTACGCCATACATGCCCAAAACTCGTGAGGTGATGCTCTTTTGGTCGGCAACCACAGCGTATAGTGCGTGAGCCGTCGAGACACTACGCACCCCCACGATTGTGGAGCTCAGCTCGTCGGATAACTTGACGAAGAACTGCTCAGGCTCGTCGCTACCCATTGCAGCGATTGCAGTGGTTGCGTTCTCAATACGCAGGCGAGCTTGGAATAGTTGCCAGTCCTTTAGTCTATGTGATAGTATTTGATACGCAAGTGATCCCTCTTCTCGTAGTATCTCTAGGATAAGAATATCCTTTAGTGCTCCACGAAGATTTGCCTTTGTAGCATCGAAGGTTACGCGTGCTATGACACTCTCTAGTGTTTTTGAAATTTTAGTAAACATCTTGGAAATAAGTAAATTGTTACGAAAGACTAACGATACTTACTTCCCAAATATTATATCACCCTATGTGCGGGGCCACTCTCCAATCTCCAAATCCTTGATCTGATCCCCCTCGATTGTAAATCTTATTGCAGTGCGAACCTTGTGTATCCCATACCTGCCAGCACCGCCAGGGTTGAGATGCAAAAGTTCATACTTTTTGTCATATATTATTTTTAAAATGTGAGAATGACCCGAAATAAAGAGCTTTGGGCGTGATAATTGGATCTGCTCCTCGGCCCTTGGGTCATACCTACGAGGGTAGCCCCCGATGTGGGTCATCAGCACTCGTACCTGCTCGCACTCGAAGAGTTCGAATAGCTTGTACTCACGGCGAGTCGTGCCGTTGTCGATGTTGCCACTCACAGCACGCAGGGGTTTGAATGCCGCTATTTGATCGGCAAGCTCCAGCGAACCTATGTCGCCTGCGTGCCAGATCTCGTCAACCTCACGCAAAAACTCCATCAAGGGGGCATCGAACGTGCCGTGTGTGTCGGAAATTAGACCTATTCTCTTCATCGCTAATATTTACCTCTCCATAATTTGTTGATACTCTCCGCTATCTTCGCCTCAGCGCCCGCTTGAGTGTTGGGCTCATAGAATCTGTGCCCCTCCATACCCTCAGGCATGAACTCTTGGTCGACAAATCCGTTGTCGAAGTCGTGAGCATATTTATAGTTCTTACCATAGCCCGAATCCTTCATCAGGCGAGTGGGTGCGTTGCGTAGGTGCAGAGGCACCGAGCGGTTGTTCGTGTCGTTGTTGACGAACGCCAAGGCGCTGTTGATTGCCATGTACGCCGAGTTGCTCTTGGGGCTAGTTGCTAGGTATATCGTAGCCTCGGCAAGAGGAATGCGCCCCTCGGGCATACCTATCTTATGAACGGTGTCGAAACATGCGTTAGCCAACAGTAGGGCATTGGGGTTTGCTAGCCCAATATCCTCAGCGGCTAGGATCACCAAGCGTCGTGCTATGAAGCGAGGCTCCTCGCCCCCAGCGAGCATGCGTGCAAGGTAGTATATCGCAGCGTTTGGATCGCTCCCCCTGACCGACTTGATGAATGCTGAGATCACATCGTAGTGCTGCTCGCCATTCTTATCGTAGAGGGCGATGTTCTCCTGAAGAGTATCGGTCACAAACTCATCTGTGATGACAATGTCGCCATCGCTCGTGCAGGTGAGAATGTCGAGAATGTTGAGGAGCTTGCGTGCATCGCCACCCGAAAACTTGAACATGGCGCCAGTCTGCTTGACCTCGATTTTGCGCTCACGAAGCTCCGTGTCGGTTGTTAGTGCTCTGTCCAGCAGTCGCTCAAGGTCCCTATCCTCCATGGGTTTGAGGGTGTAGACTTGGCAGCGACTAAGCAGTGGCGAGATCACCTCGAACGATGGATTCTCGGTCGTAGCGCCAATGAGAGTCACTGTGCCCTGCTCCACAGCTCCCAACAGAGAGTCCTGCTGGCTCTTGTTGAAACGGTGAATCTCATCGATAAATAGAAAGGGCGGTTTGGCATCGAAGAATCGCTGCTTACGTGCCGATTCGATCACCTCACGAACATCCTTAACCCCCGAAGTCACAGCCGAGAGGGTGAAGAATGGGCGGTCTAGTTGGTTGGCTATGATCTTCGCAAGCGTGGTTTTACCCACCCCAGGAGGACCCCATAGGATGAACGAAGGGACGTTGCCCGTCTCAAAAAACTTGCGAAAAACGCCATTGCGACCCACTAGGTGCTCTTGTCCGATGTAGTCATCGATCGTGCTGGGGCGCAATCTCTCAGGTAGTGGCACTGCCATGATCTTCTCTTTTTATGATAATAGGAGTGTGGTCAACTCTTTTGATCGACCACACTCCCATTTGATTTTATCTCTTAATTAATAGTCTACTGCTGCTGCGTAGGGTCTGTTATCTCAAGGAATAGCTCGTCTAGTTGTGCCTGATCGATTTGCGATGGTGCGTCGATCATCATATCGCGTCCTGCGTTGTTCTTAGGGAATGCGATGTAGTCACGAATAGACTCCACACCTCCGAATAGCGAACACAAGCGGTCGAAACCAAACGCTAGACCTCCGTGTGGTGGTGCGCCAAACTTAAAGGCGTTGATAAGGAAGCCGAACTGCTCCTCAGCCTTCTCAGGTGTGAATCCAAGGATCTCGAACATCTTAGCTTGAAGCTTAGAGTCGTGAATACGGATTGAACCTCCACCAATCTCCGTTCCATTACAAACGAAGTCGTAGGCGTTGGCACGCACCTGACGTGGGTCCGTGTCTAGTAGCTCTAGATCCTCTGGCTTAGGCGATGTGAATGGGTGGTGCATAGCGTAGTAGCGCTGAGTCTCCTCGTCCCACTCAAATAGAGGGAAGTCCACAATCCAAAGTGGTACGAATACCTCAGGGTTGCGAAGACCTAGTTGCTCACCAACCTCTAGACGTAGAGTCGAGAGTTGACCCAAAGTCTTGAACTTCTTACCGCAAAGGATGAATACCATATCGCCACTCTTTGCGCCACAGCGATCAGCCATAGCCTTAACCTGCTCAGGTGAGTAGAACTTATCAACCGAAGATTTAGTGCTGCCGTCAGCCTCCACACGAATCCACACTAGCCCCTTAGCTCCAACTTGTGGACGCTTTACGAACTCAGTGAGTCCATCGATCTGCTTGCGAGTGTATGTAGCGCATCCCGTAGCTGCAAATCCAGTGATGTACTCCGCATCGTCGAAGACTGGGAAGCCGTGCCCCTTAGCTAGGTCCGTAAGGTCTGAGAACTCCATTCCGAAACGAAGGTCTGGCTTGTCCGATCCGTACTTCTCCATCGCCTCGATCCATGGCATGCGTGGGAACTGCTCGGTGAACTCCACACCCATCACATCCTTGAACATGAAGCGTGCCCAGCGCTCGAATGTCGATAGAACATCCTCCTGCTCAACGAACGCCATCTCGCAGTCGATCTGAGTGAACTCAGGCTGGCGATCAGCTCTAAGGTCCTCGTCACGGAAACAACGCACGATTTGGAAATATTTATCATAACCCGCAACCATCAACAGCTGCTTGAATGTCTGTGGTGACTGTGGCAGGGCGTAGAACTCATTTGGGTTCATGCGGCTAGGTACAACGAAGTCACGAGCCCCCTCTGGTGTCGATTTGATAAGATATGGTGTCTCGATCTCTAGGAAACCCTCGCTATCGAGGAACGTGCGCACAGCGTGAGCCATGCGGTGACGTAGGATCATCGCGCGCTGAAGTGGCGGACGTCTAAGATCCAAGTAGCGGTACTTCATTCTCAGGTCGTCACCACCATCAGAGTTCTCCTCGATTGTGAATGGAGGAGTCTGCGCCTCGTTGAGGATTGTGATCTGCTGAGCCACAAGCTCCACATCGCCAGTTGCCATCTTCGAGTTCTTCGACGAGCGCTCGATGACTTGACCTTTAACCTGAATAACGAACTCACGTCCGAGTTTTGCCGCTGCCTCCTTAACAAGAGCATCGGCGTTCTCCTCGACAACGATCTGAGTGATGCCGTAGCGGTCTCTAAGGTCGATAAAGACCATTGCGCCAAGGTTACGCACCTTCTGCACCCAACCCGAAAGGGTTACTGTATCATTTACATTCTCGGCTCTTAGACAGCCGCACGTATGGGTTCTGTACATAGCTTTATAATTTTTGTATGCTTCTATTTTTCTAACCTGCAAATTTAGAAAAATCTTTCGACAAACACCCATTTTTGGCAATGTTTTTACTGTAAACAACATTTTTTGTAATTTGAAGAGTAGAAAATCACTAATTTTGTGGTGACTAACATAAACTTTTTATACTTTTGCGAGAAATGAGTGCTAGTTAATCTAAAATGCAAGAACTTACACAAGAACAGATCGATCAAAAATTTATGCGTCTCGCACTAAACGAAGCAAAAGCAGCGTTAAGTAGTGGAGAGGTGCCCATTGGAGCTGTCATCGTCACTGGCGATGCAGTGGTTGGTCGGGGGCACAACCTCGTGGAGACACTATCAGATCCGACAGCGCACGCCGAGATGCAGGCGATAACCGCCGCAACCTCAACCCTTGGTGGGAAATATCTCCCACAGAGTACCCTCTATGTTACACTCGAGCCATGCACCATGTGTGCAGGTGCGATCGGATGGTCGCAAATCGGACGAGTGGTCTGGGGTGCTGATGACCCAAAAAAGGGGTATCGGAAACACACCACGCAAGCTCTACACCCCAAAACCAAGATCTCAAACGGAGTTCTTGGGAGTGAGTGTGAGGAGCTTTTGAATATGTTTTTTGCAAATTTACGTAGATAGACTTTGTGCTTTGAAAAAAAAAGTGTATTTTTGTATTTATGCTGTTTCTCAAACAGATGGATATTAAGGTTAGTATGACGATAATTTGTTAATAGACTAAACATATAAATATTAATAACATTAAATTAAAAATTACGAAGAAGGCATGAAAAAGTTATTCGTTTCAATGGTTGCTCTACTTGCAACAATCACGCTAAGTGCGCAAGATCTTACAACAGTTTACAACGATGCGGTAGCTGCATACAGCGCAAAGGATTTCGCAAAGGCGATTCCTGCGTTTGAGCAAGTTATCGATCTAGGTCTAGACAGTGAGGAGTCAAGCGCTGCAGGTTTTGTGGCAACAGCTAAAAAATCTATTCCTACATGTTACTACATGCTTGGTGGTGGCGCTATGAAGGCTAAGAACTATGATCTAGCTCTTGAGAACTTCACGAAGTCGGCTGAAATAGCTGAACTTTATGGTGAGGTTGCACAGATGAATAAATCGAACGTTTGGATTGGTAAGCTATACCAAGTTCAGGGTGGTGAGGCGTTCAACGCTAAGGACTACGCTACAGCAGCAACAATTTTCGAGAAAGGTTACAAAGCAAACCCACGTAACACTGATATGGCGCTTAACTACGCGATGAGTCTTTGTGAGTCGGGTAACTACCTTAAGGGTATGGAGGTTTACGAAGACCTGGCAGCGCTTCCAGTATCGAAGTTTGAGGCTGTAGTGGCTAAGGCTGGCGAGATGATGAACCTTTACACTAACAACGAGGTGGCTAAGCTTCAAGGAGCGAGCAACTTCGACGGTATCATCACAATGGCTGAGACTATGCTTAGCAAGAACCCTGCTAGCCCACTAGCAGAGAAGATTCGTCTTCAGGCTTACTCTGGAAAGAAGGACTACGCTAAGGTTATTGAGCTTGGTTCAAACGCTGCTGAGATCCAGACAAACCCACACGACAAGAGCTTGATGTACTACACTCTAGGTGCTGCATACAACGCACGTGAGATGAAGCCACAGGCGATCGAAGCTTTCAAGAAAGTGACTGAGGGTCCTGCTGCTGAGAACGCAAAAGCTGCTCTTGTTGACCTGCAGAAATAGATCAATAATTGAAATATATTAGAGCCAGAAAATGGGCGACTAACCTTGGGTTTAGTCGCCCATTTTTTTTGTGTTCGTGTGTCGATTATGAGTAGATAAAACGCAGAGGACTAGGCGGCTGAAATATTAATTTAATTACAAAAGTCTAAAATTTATAATTAAAACCTTGATTTTTTATTCTATTAACTATTAACTAGTTAGCAGTAGTTTATTGATTGATTTGTATAATACATTGATTAAAAAACAATATATGTTGTGAGATTGAAAAAAAGATTAATAAATGTTTGCATATATAGATATATATTCTCAAATTTGTGAACACAGCAGTGTGTTTTACATCTGAAAGGACGTGGGCCTATACCTTTAGAATGTGTGTTCAATTTGTTTATTTTAATAGGTCTGGTGATATATTATTATTATGAGATTTAAGTACTTTTTACTGTCATTAATGTTATTTTGTGGCGGTAGTTTATTCGCTCAAGGAGCATCTCTCGATGTGGGAGATAAGGAGCTGAGATTTACGATCAGCGACGGCTCCTTTGGTGGAGCAGGACAAGGAGGGCCTCAGAGCTCAGCTGATATTGCTAACAGAAGTGAAGCCAATAGATTTATTGTCTTTAACTTTGGTTATCGAAAGCAGCTTAGCGAATCGACGAGGTTTGGTGCCGATTTAGGTTTTACGTCGGCAAAGAGTAATCTGAAGGTTGTGGATCAGACAACATCAGGTGTTTTCAAAGAGAGTGATCTATACTTTATCGTGTTGCCATCGGCAGAGTTTACCTTTGCAAAAGAGAGGGGCATCGAATTTTATGGCGGGGTAGGACTAGGAGCTCGTTTCTGCGTAGCATCGTTTGATCGTGTTAAAGGTCCTGAGACGATCGCAGCGCCAGACAATGCGGTTAAAGTGTCTGTGGCATGGCAGGCAAATCTATTTGGAATCCGTTACAGCTGGGAGCGTTTGACGGGTTTTGCATCGATGGGTATCGGAACCCAAGGATTGTTGTCATTTGGTGTGGCACGAAAATTTTAAGTAGTTAACTTGAACGTTGGTTAGGATTATCTACACTTACTTAGACTTAAGCACGAATCTCACTTGAGATCGTGCTTTTTTATTTATCTGATACTCGGTGATGTTAAAAACATAGAGGGCGCTCAACTTGTGGTCGAGCGCCCTCTTTGGGTTTGGCAAATCCTATAAGCCGGGTTCTGTGCTCAGACCTTTTTTGTGGGTCTGAGTCCCTGTCATTTATCTACGATGACGATCACTCGCCACCTCTAGCAACCTACCCCCCGACATTGGGCGAGCAACCCTTAATTGTCGGTATACATGGTCTTGCAACCCACCAGGCGTACTGCCAGACGACATCACTGCCTCTGCGGTGGGCTCTTACCCCACCTTTTCACCCTTACCCCTATCGGGTGGACGGTGATAATCAAGACAGAAGATAGCGCTCTCTTCATGCCTTTTTACACAGCCCTGCCCTTTGTGATAGTGGCGGTTATTCTCTGTTACACTACTATACCCTCACGAGTATCAAGCCGTTAACTTGCGTGGTGCTCTATGTTGCCCGGACTTTCCTCTCCCGATTACTCGGCAGCGACAGAGCGGACTTGCGATGCAAAGATAGTAAAATTTAAGTATTTGTATGTAGCTATATCTCAATAAAAAATATTTATTTTGCGCTATAAAAAATTAGTAATTTGCCTAACTATAATTTAGGCGCAACAAATATAAGAATGACAAAGTTAATCGAGCAGTTGAGAACAGAGGATTGGGTGGCTACATTTATGAGCCTTCCGCTATTGGCAATGGCTGCGTTTATGCCAGAATATGTATTGAAGTTACCAACAAACTTAAATAGTGTAGAGTCGTGGTACTCAATAGGTTTTTGGTTTGTGGTGGTGTTGATAATAGCGCACATCTCCTCTAAACTGCTTCGCCGACCAACTAATGGACTCATCCCCTCGCTGATCTGCATCTTTGCGATCTCGTCGATGGCGTTGGTTCTAGCGAAGACAGAGATATTCTCGGCGTATGGTCTCGAATCGGTATTCTTTTCGGTGTTGTTGGGTCTTTTGGTCCGCAACTTTCTGCACGTCCCACAGTGGCTAAAACCTGCTATTCAAGGTGAGCTTTATATTAAAATAGGTGTAGTGTGCCTCGGAGCGACAATCCTCTTTAGCGACGTTATGATGTCGGGAATCTTTGGATTGATTCAAGCTGTGTTGGTTGTGGCGATAGTGTGGTTCTTCAGCTACTTCTTCGCAACAAAGGTTATGAAGGTCGATCAGTCGTCGGCTATGATCCTCTCGAGTGGAGTCTCTATTTGTGGAGTCTCGGCGTGTATCACAGCGGCGAGAGTTGCTGGTGGCGACGACAAAAAACTCTCATACATCGCATCGGTGGTGCTCATCATCGTTGTGCCAATGATATATCTTATGCCGTGGCTTGCGGGCATTATTCTGCCTCACATCATCGAAGATCCAGTAGTTATGCAAGAGGTTGCAGGTGCGTGGATTGGTGGTACTATCGATACTACGAGCGGTGTTACGGCATCGAGTATGATCGTGGGTGAGACGGCAAACCAGCACGCCGTAATTATCAAAGCGGCTCAGAATGTGTTGATCGGTTTTGTGGCGTTCTTCATTGCGCTATACCTCTCTACTCGTCGTCAGAACAGCTCAGAGACGAGCGGTAAGACATCGCTAGGTATCGTGTGGGAGAAGTTCCCGAAGTTTATCATCGGTTTTGTGGCAGCGTCACTGCTCTTCTCTATTGGTCAGAGTAGCGACTTCTTTACGCTAAGCAGCTCGGGTAAGCTTCTAGAGCCAGGCATCGCAAAGTCTATGAGTACGCTATTCTTCTCGTTGGCGTTCGTTTGTATCGGACTCGATACACGTCTCAAGGAGATTGTATCTAAGGAGAATCGCTCGGTGCTCTACTCATTCGTAGTGGCTCAGGCGTTCAATATCGTAGTGACTCTAGCACTATCTCTGTTGATCTTTGGTCTTCTAAAGCAGAGTTTCTAGTAGATTATTTCTCTCGTACAAAGATCTCCTGTGGGTATAGAATATCGTGCAGGAAGAGTCCTTGTGCGGGTGCGCCACTCGATGAGCGAGAGAGATCACGGCTCTGCACAATCTCGATGAACTGTTCGACAGAGTAGCGACCACGCCCCACCTCGACAAGTGTTCCGACAATTGCACGCACCATGTTGCGCAGGAATCTGTCAGCACGAATTATGAAGTATTTCGAGCCATTGGAGCTCTCGACCCACTCGGCACGCACAACACGGCAGATGTTGCTCTTGTTGTTAGAGTTCAGCTTTGCGAAGGTCGTAAAGTCTGATGTGCTTAGGAGTATCTGCGCTGCACGATTCATCGCCTCAATATCTAGATCTACGTAGTACTGCCACGTTGAGTGACGTGTGAATGGGTTTTTATACCTCTCTATGTAGTATCGATACTCTCTCTCTGTGGCAGAAAAGCGTGCGTGAGCATCGTCGCTTACCTCCTTGATGGTGTCTATGGCTATCCCGTCGGGTAGCATCACATTTAGCTTGTATAGCAATTTTTCGATCTCGAATACGGCGTCACTCTCGAAGTGAGCGACGTAGTAGTCGGCGTGTACGCCCGTGTCGGTACGCCCTGCCCCTGTGATCTCGATGTTGTGTCGCAGGAGGGTAGATAGCACCTTCTCAATGCTCTGTTGCACTGATGGTTGATTTGGTTGGCGCTGCCAGCCACAGAACTGTCCGCCATTGTAGCGTAGCTCGATGAAATATCGCATAGAGATCGTTTTTTATTGATGCAAATTTATGGAATTACTCCCACAAATGCAAATGAGGCTAGAAACTATCGAAGAAGTTTCTAGCGATGCCAAAGATGGTGATTATCGCCGCTAGGATGTAGAGCGCAGTGCTCCCAAACAACCTTTTGCGCCACTTTAGTGCCCCCAGTGATGGCGTTTTGCATAGCCTAAAGTAGAGCTTGAAGCCCCAAAGTGTGAGGATGTAGGGTATGGCAAGAATGAGCATAAAGTTCATTCTCATGGCGCTCAGAATCTCAAAATTTAGTAGATGGTGCACGGCCCTCTGTGATCCGCACCCAGGGCACTCCACGCCCAGATACACCAGTGTTGGACAGCGAGGGAAGATAGGGGTTGAGCTAGGCGAGATATTCATATATATGTATATGATGAAGCATAGCGCCCCAAGAGCCGCTATCGCAAGAGAGATCTTTACCCCTAGTTTTTTGATGTGCATTGTCTCGAAAAAAAAGAGGCTCTAACCGCTGAGCAGTCATCGCCTCTATTAATCTAGTAGATCTATCTCCTGTTAGTTAAAAGCATTGAGACCAACAACAGCAAAGACAAAGATGAAGTATATCACCAATCCGACAAATGCCACGATTGCCGATGCGATAGACCACTTAGCGGCAAGGCTAGAGTAGCGATTTGCTGCCTCGTACTCCCCTAGGTAGAATGTCTGCTCAACTTTTGCAGCATATACAATCGCCACAACTCCAAGTGGAAGGCAGCACAGTAGCGTAGATAGGATTGCCCACACGAGGTTTGTTGGTGGGGGAATCGTCATGCTTGACTGTCCCGACTGCTGATGTCCTGTATTATTATTCATTCGCGGTGGTGTGTTCGTGTTGAAAAGCGAGCTTAACTCCGCTACGTCACGTGCTGGAAGCCAGTTCTCTCCCATGCCATCATACCAAACCTGAGTGTTGGGTGTGATGTTTGCGTTTTTTAACTCCTCGAGTGATAGTGGTCCAAACTGAGTTGTACCATCGTTGTAGTAATACTTTTTGATCTCCATTTTTATTTATGCTTTAACTGTTACTTTTGATGCTGCTTCTACACATCTCTGGCGAAGTTCGCTCAGATCTGTGCCGTGAGGTGCATAGCTAACGGCTACACCCATGCGGCGATTAACTCTTGCCGATGGTTTGCCAAATATGCGAATGTCGGTGCATGGATCCACAGATAGAGCCTCTGCTATACCCTCAAATTGTGGGTCGTGAGCGATCTCAGTCTCTGATAGAATCACAGCGCTTGCGCCCATTCTCTCGAACGTAATCTCTGGGATTGGAATGCCGAGCACAGCACGCAGGTGCAACTCAAACTCGTTGAGGTTCTGTGTGCCTGCTAGGGTCACCATACCCGTGTCGTGTGGGCGAGGTGATAGCTCCGAGAAGTAGACCCCATTCTCATGGCTGAGGAAGAACTCTACACCCCAAAGACCAGCTCCCGTGAGCGCTTTTGTGATCTTGTCGGCCATCTCTTGCGCCTGCAAAAGGTGATCCTCCGAGATCTCAGGCGACTGGAAACTCTCACGATAGTCTCCGCTCTTTTGAGTGTGACCAATCGGTGGGCAGAAAAGCGTTGCTCCATCTTTTTGAGTCACTGTGAGCAGCGTGATTTCGCTATCGAAGTTGATGAACTCCTCGACGATAAGCTCCATGATATCGCCACGACTACCAGCGCATCCGTACTCCCATGCGTGCTTGAGATCCTCCGTCGAGCGAACCATCGACTGTCCCTTGCCCGATGATGACATCAGTGGCTTGACAATACAAGGGTAGCCGATCTTGTCGGCAGCCTCGCAGAGCTCTTCGTATGATTTTGCGTAGAAATATTTTGCTGTTTTTAGCCCTAGATCAATGGCTGCTAGGTCGCGTATAGCCTTGCGGTTCATTGTGAAATTCACGGCACGAGCGCTTGGCACAACGTGTGTTCCCTGCTCCTCGTATTTGTAGAGCTGCTCGGTGCGAATCGCCTCGATCTCTGGAACAATAATATCGGGTGAGTGCTTAGCAATAGCAGCGTCAAGAGCCTCGGCGTTGAGCATATCAAAAACCTCCGCTTGATCGGCAACCTGCATAGCTGGTGCTCCCTCGTAGGAGTCACACGCGATGACGTGCTGTCCGTGGCGTTGTGCCGCAATAACAAACTCTTTGCCCAGTTCACCTGAACCCAACAGTAAAATCTTCTTCATTATATCTTTTTTTTGAGTAGTTCTAATATGTTTTCGCACCCCTCTTCGAGCATGTCGATCACTAGCTCAAAGCCCTGATCTCCTCCGTAGTATGGGTCTGGAACGTAGCGTTGCCCCGATTTTGGGCAGAACTCAGCCATTCGGTATATCTTGTCGAGCTCCTCCTGAGAGTTGGCTAGGCGAGAGACATCCTCGTAGTTGGAGTCGTCCATCACCACAATCATCGAAAAGCGCTCCATGTCGTAGGTGCTTATCCTGCGAGAGCGGTGCGTGAGCTGATAACCACGCTTGGCAGCGGTGACTCTCATGCGAGGGTCGGGCAGCTCGCCTGCGTGCCCTCCGTATGTGCCAGCCGAGTCGATCTCGATTTGAGAGCTCAGCCCCTCACGCTCCACAATGTGGTGCATGATGCCATCTGCGGCTGGTGAGCGACAGATGTTTCCAAGGCATACGAATAGGATCTGCTGTTTCATAGTACAAAGATATAAAAAATTTATAATTTTATACCTATATCAAATAAGTTAATAGGCGTGATCGTCATTTTCTATCTCCTGTGCATCGATAGGCTTGCGTGTGAGGGCTCGCCAAGCGTACCAGATGTAGGCGATGACAAAAGGTATAGCGAGCGAGACCACCGACATTGTCTTGAGGGTGAAAAGACTTGACGAGGAGTTGTAGATCGTGAGCGAAGATTGCATGTCGGTCAGTGATGGGTAGTAGGCGGTGTTGTTCCAACCAGCGAGCAGGAGTAGTGCCGTGACTGTAAGCGCCGTTCCTGCGCCACCAAACCAGATAGCCGAACGTCTAGAGCGCCAACTTAGGCATATGCTCCACAGTACCGAGAGCACCCCCACGAGCATAAGGGAGGTGACAAGGGGCATCTGTAGGAGGTTGTTCGTGTATTTGTACTTCTCAATAAATATCACCCCTTGGCTATCTACTGCATAGCCATCGGCAAGCAGCAGTGCCGTGAGGAACGAGAGAAAGAAGAGTAGAAACAGAAGCGAGAATGGCTTTACGACCTTCGATATTCGTTCGTGGATCGCTGCATTGTCGGTGGTGTTGCGCAGGAATTGGCATCCGAGTAGCATTGTGAGCATGCTCACCGCCACGCCAAGCAGCAAGTTGCGAGGTTCGGTTACTGCCTCCAATCCGTGCCAAGGGTTCGACCAGTTCGAGATGATCATATTGCCTCCAAACTCTGTCATGTTGAATTTGTCGACTGTGAAGTTTGCCCCAAAGAAGAGCGTTCCGACAGCGACACCAAGCAGAAGAGGGCCTGCAAAACCATTGATGAGAAGAAAGGCGTTGAACGTTCTCTCGCCAAATAGGTTCGATGGCTTGCGTCGATACTCATAGGATACCGCCTGAATCACGAAGCAAAATAGTATGGCGATCCACACATAGACCGCACCACCGAACGATGTGGAGTAGAACAGTGGGAACGATGCGAAGAACGCACCGCCAAACGTTACAAGGGTGGTGAACGTAAACTCCCACTTGCGCCCCAGGGCGTTGACTATGATGTTCTGCTCTGTCTTGCTCTTGCCGAGTGTGTAGAGCAGTGCCTGTCCCCCTTGAACGAAGAGCAGGAAGACGAGTATACCCCCCAGTATTGACATTATCAGCCACCAGTAGTGCTGAAATAGTGATATGTTGTCCATGATTTTTGCTATTTTTGTTCGTTGTGAGGTCCGATTTTAATCTGCTTGAACATGATGCTTAGCTCCACCACCAAAAGTGCGGTGAATAGCGCCAAGAAGATGAAGAATGTAGTCGCTACGGCTGTGCTACCGATGTTCGAGACCGCAACCTTGACTGGCAGAAGATTCTGAATAGCCCATGGTTGTCGCCCAACTTCGGCTACGACCCAACCAGCCTGCGATGCGAGGTAGGTGAGCGGTATTGCCAGCACGCAGATGCGCAAGAGCCACTTGTGGTTTTGGAGCCTCTCTTTTCGGTTGAGCCACCACACCACAACAAGCAGGAGAATGAGCATCGAGCCCACGCCAACCATCACACGGAATGCGTAGTAGAGCATCGGAACGTTAGGGATTAGCTCCTCAGGTGATTCGAGATAGCCATAGCCAAAGTAGGCGAAGTACTCCCTTACGAAGATCTCCCCCTCCTTGGTGCTAGGGTCAAACTTCGCTCTTATCTCATCCATTGTGGCAGTGTCGTTCGACTGCTTCGCCTCCTTGTAGCGTGCAAGCTCCGAGATGGCGAAACGCCCCCTGTCGATCTTCTCCTGAGCAGGCATTATGCCCCTTTCGGGGTTGCCGTCTATTAGGTCGTTGATTCCCGCAACATACGCCTCAGCGTCTCTAAAACTGAGGATCGAGAGCATCTTTGGGATTGCGATTGGGACGTGGTGAATATCCCCCTCGCGTCGCTTGTCCTCCGATTTTAGTATGCTTACAACGGTGAGAGGTGCCCCCTCCTTACCATCGTATAGCGCCTCGATTGCCGCAAGTTTCATCGGCTGAACCTCAGCGATTAGTGCACCCGACTTGTCGCCAGTGGTGGCGGTCAAAAGAGCGACCACAAAACCAAATACAGAGGCTATGCCGATACTCTTGCGAGCCATCTTTTGGTGCTGGCCACGCAAAAGATACCACGCACTAACTCCAATCACGAAGACTGCACCCAAGAGGAATGACGATAGGGTGGTGTGGGCAAATTTGTTTATCGCCACGGGCGAGAAGAGCACGTCCCAGAACGATGTCATCTCGTTGCGCACGGTGTCGATGTTGAATGTGCAACCAACGGGGTACTGCATCCAAGCGTTGGCGACCAGAATCCATAGCGCCGAGAGGTTGATTCCCACCGCTGTGAGCCACGCTGCTGAGAGGTGAAACCCTCGACTAACCCTCTCCCAGCCGAAGAACATCACGGCGATGAAGGTGCTCTCAAGGAAGAAGGCAAAGATCCCCTCGATGGCGAGTGGCGCGCCAAAAATATCGCCTACAAAGTGCGAGTAGTTCGACCAGTTGGTGCCGAACTCAAACTCTAGGATTAGACCCGTCGCAACGCCAATTGCGAAGTTGATACCGAACAGGCGCATCCAGAATTTGGTGGTGTTCTTCCAAAAAACATCGCCCGTGCGGTAGTAGATGGTCTCCATTATAGCTATTAGGATGCTGAGTCCCATAGTCAGAGGTACGAATAGCCAGTGATACATCGCTGTGAGTGCGAATTGGGCACGTGACCACTCGACCGTTTGAATTAGGTCGTTTTCAATCATTAGTTTTTAGTGTTTGTGGTTGTGTTTTCGGGTGTGAGTGCGTCTAGGATTAGCTCTTGGCGCTGCTCCTTGTCGTGTCCTGCATAGGGGTCTCGAAAGAAGAAGACTTTGAGCACGGCGAACATAATGAAGAGTTTGACGATGATAATCAGCCAAAGTGTTCGACCTAGGGTCATGGATCTAAAACCCTCCATGTAGAAATTTACAACTCGGTTTGCAATATTCATATAATGTAAAGTATTAGTTCTTAGCTAACAAATATAAAATAATTTTTTTGTTTTGCAATGTTTGCGTCTGATTTTTTACTATTTTTGTGCTCTTGTTTTAATGTTTATATGTAGTATGACAAAATTGATAATATTCGACCTCGATGGTACGCTTCTAAATACGATTGGTGATCTGGCTGTTAGCTGTAATACGGTGCTTGCGATGCGAGGATTGCCACAACACTCCTATGATACATACTGTGAGTATGTGGGTAATGGCATCATGCGCCTAGTGGAGAGGGCACTTCCTGAGCCCCTACGCACCGACTATAATGTGCAGACCGTGCGTGCCGATTTCGTGAAGCACTACACCGAGAATATTGATATATACACAACCCCATACGAGGGGGTAGTGGAGCTCCTCGATGAGATCTCTGCTCGTGGGATAAAACTTGCCGTTGCGTCTAACAAATTTCAAGCAGGGACCGAAAAGCTTGTGAGCAAATTTTTCCCTAACATAGAGTTTGTCTCAGTTCTAGGGCAACGCCCCGATGTGCCACTAAAGCCCGATCCAGCGATTGTGAATGAGATTCTCGAACAGAGCGGTATTGCTGCCGAGGATGTGCTCTATGTGGGTGATTCGGGTATCGATATCGAGACCGCAAAGGCTGCTGGAGTGTGCTCCGTAGGTGTTGAGTGGGGTTTCCGTCAGCGTGAGGAGTTGGTAGATGCCGAGGCGGACCACATCATCGAAAAGGCGCAAGAGCTCCTCTCGATTATTGACAATAGAGCTTAATATCCTCTTGGCAGATACTCTCGCCACTGAGGATTATCAGGCGCTCAACAACGTTGCGTAACTCCCTGATATTTCCGCTCCAATTCATAGCACGGAGCTGCTCGACAGCCTCCTGAGTTATCTGTTTGCAGGGTACATTATACTCTTGGCATATCTTTTGAATGAAGTGCTCAACGAGTACGGGGATGTCGTCTGAGTGGTTGCGCAGAGCTGGAACTTCGACCACCACGACGCCGATGCGGTGGTAGAGATCCTCTCTGAAGTTACCACGCTTGATCTCCTCCCTCAGATTTTTGTTGGTGGCGGCCACGATGCGCACATCGACCTCAATATCCTTGTCGCTACCCACACGACAGATCTTGCGCTCTTGTAGCGCTCGAAGAACCTTTGCCTGAGCAGAGAGCGACATATCGCCAATCTCATCCATGAATAGGGTGCCGCCACAAGCGAGTTCGAACTTGCCACGTCGCTGTTTGAAGGCGGAGGTGAACGCCCCTCGTTCGTGTCCAAATAGTTCACTCTCGATAAGTTCGGAAGGAATTGCCGCGCAGTTCACCTCGATAAAAGGTGCGTGTGAGCGAGCGCTCTTCGAGTGTAGCCACTTGGCGACAAGCTCCTTGCCTGTGCCGTTTTCACCAGTTATGAGCACTCTAGCGTCGGAGGGTGCGACTTTCTCGATTATCCCCTTTAGGTGCTCAATCTGAGGCGATACACCAATTATCTGCTCCGTGTTTTGGAAGTATGCACGACGGGCTCTTGTCTGTGGTTTTTGTTGCAGAGGGGTGTCCTCACAGCAGATCGTGTGGAGTGATTGGAGCAGGCGGTTCATGTCGATGGGCTTGGTCAGGTAGTCCGCAGCGCCAGCACGCAGCGCCTCGACAGCGGAGTCTATCGACCCTCGTGAGGAGAGCACGATGAATGGTGTTGAGCGGTCGGGTAGGGGGAACTCATCGCTCGTTATCATCGCATCGAACGATATGTTGCTGAGTAGTTTTGCGGCGCTCTGTTCGCACTGGGCGCATTCTGTTGTGAAGTTCTCGTATTCGAGTCGCTCGCGAAGATTATTTCGCATGCTTTTTGATGTATCGATGATTAAAATCTTTGCCATAGTGTGATTTTCAAAAAAAATGATTACTTTTGTACCAAAGTTATATAATTAATTGTGAACTAGACTCTCCGTGTAAATCTTCAAAGGGGGTATCACATATCGTTCCGTAACTTCAAAACATCTAATAAAAACAGCCCGAAAGAGAGATCTTTTTACCGTAATGTGGTATATCGTCGTGGGCTGAACCAATAGTATGAAAAAGAATTATAACTACAAACGACATAAGTTGTTTCTGCCTGAGTATGGACGACATATTCACCAAATGGTGGACTCATTACTAGAGATTGAGGATCGCTATGATCGCAATCGTCAAGCACGTGCCGTAATCGCCGTGATGGGTAATCTAAACCCTCTCTTGCGTGATACTGCCGACTTCACACACAAGCTCTGGGACCACCTATTTATCATGTCTGATTTTAAGCTAGACGTGGATTCGCCATACCCAAAGCCAACGAGAGACGACCTCTCGATCAAGCCACGCTCGTTGGGCTACTCTAGCGGCAAGGTGATCTTCAAACACTATGGCAAATATGTTCAGCGTGTTCTGAGCTCGCTTAAAACCAATCAAGACCCCGAACAAGTGGCGCTAGCGGTTGATAATGTAGCACGTTATATGCGTACTAAGAGCTACGAGTACAACCAAGAGCACCCTAATAATGAGGTGATTGTAAAAGATATAAAGAGAATGTCTGGGGATGTTATTCAGATCGATGAAGAGTCACTAAATAATATCCGAAGTGAGTATAAAAATAACTATACGCCACGAATTCAGAAGGGGACGCAGCGCCATCAGCAGCGCCACCAGCCAAAGGGGCGTAGCTCCTATTCGAATCACTCCAATGGTCACTCTGGTCACTCAAATGGACATGGCGGAGCTCGTGGTTTTTCAAAAAATGTTGGTCCAAGGCATAATTCTGCCAAATAGCTTGCTTTTTTGTTAAAAGTTTGTATCTTTGTATACTTAATTTATAGATTTAGAATTGTATGAATAGATCCTTTGTGTTTGTGTCGATGGTTGCAGCGGCAGCTCTTTGTGCCTGTCAATCATCAAATGTGAAGATTGATGGACGTTTTTCGGGTAGTGAAGCTAAGCAGGTGTATCTTGAGAGAGTAAATCTTGCTGCACAGCAAATTGTAGACTCAACTCAGCTGGCCAGCGATGGCAGCTATAAGTTCACACTTAAGGGAGTCTCAAAGATGCCTACTCTATATAATGTGGTATTTGACGGGGAGCGTATTCCTCTCTTCGTTCAAGGGGGCGAGAATATCGAGCTGAGCTCGGTTGGAAGTCTCGCAAGAAACTACATAGTAGAGGGCTCAGAGGAGTCAGTGAAGCTACGTGAGTTCTATCAGAGCTACATTAAAGGAGCGCAAGAGCTAAATCGTATAGCTGGGGAGTATCAAAACCCTCAAATATCGGAGTCAACTCGTGAGGAGCTGGCAAAGGAGTACTCTTCGCAGTACTACAAAATACGTCAAGATCAGATTAAATTTATAGTTGAGAATAAGAGTAGCCACGCTGCTGTGTATGCTCTATATCAGCGCCTACCGAGCGATCAGGAGACATTCAGCGACTCAGATGTGATATACTTCAGAACGGTGGCAGATGCTATCGAGGAGCGCTATCCTGAGTCTCCATATCTATCGACTCTAAGGGCCGATATCAGAAATATGGAGGCACGTGCAGAGCTAATGTCGAGTGTTGTTGAGCTAGACTACCCAGAGCTTGAAATGCCAGATATCTATGGTAAGAAGATCAAACTATCATCTTTAGAGGGCAAGGCTATTCTTCTCGATTTTTGGTCGGCACAAGCGGGTAACAGCAACGTTAACAACGCTGATTTGAAGCTTATCTACGAAAAGTATAAGGAGATGGGTGTTGGATTCGAAATCTACCAAGTGGGTATCGATACATCGAAGGCGTTGTGGATAACAACGGTGCAGGATCAAGCTCTGCCTTGGATCTCGGTGAGCGACCTTTTAGGTGGAGGATCTCCAGCGCTAGGTCACTACAATGTCACTAGCCTGCCTGCAAACTTCTTGATCAATCCAAGTGGTGAGATCGTGGCTCGCAATATCGGAGGCAAGGAGCTAGAGGAGCAACTTGTGAAAATGCTAAAATAAAAAACAGTATATAAAATATGTATTACTTTGCATCAGACGTTCATCTCGGAGGTGGGACGCCTTTGGAGGCATCTCAAGTCGAGGAGCGTTTTGTGAAGTGGTTGGATTATATCTCGGGAGATGCTCTCGAGATTTTCCTTTTAGGGGATATCTTTGACTTCTGGTTCGAGTATCGCCTCGTAGTGCCTAAGGGTTGTGTGCGAACTTTGGCGAAGCTCTCGGAGCTGACCGCTAGGGGGATAAAGGTGCACTTCTTCCCTGGTAACCACGATATGTGGGTTAGGGACTATTTCCATACAGAGTGCGGAGTGCAGATCCACACCAATTTAGAGGTCTTGGAGCTTGCACAGCGTAGAGTTTTGTTGGCGCATGGCGATAATCTCAACATTGGTTCAAATCTAACATTGAGGCTGATGAACGCAACGTTCCGCTCTCGCACAGCTAAGGCGCTATTTTCGTGGCTGGTGCATCCCGATATAGCTCTTTGGTTTGGCAGGTGGTGGAGCAACCACTCTAGGCATGCCCACGATGGAAAACCACCCAAAGTGAATGTTGATTACACAAATATTCTTGATGATTTCGCACGTAGCTATCTAGCTAGTGACCCAAATGTTAACCTATTCTTCTTTGGGCATATGCACTCTGCGGGTGTAACAAAAGAGCAGGGCTATGAGGTTGTGCATCTGGGCGAGTGGAGCAAAACTCCTCAATATGCCAAGATGGATGACAAGGGGTGTGTGGAACTTTTAAAATTTGGAGAGTAATGAGAGAGTATCTTGATCTATTAGATAGAATATCCCAAGATGGAGTCGTAAAATCGGACCGCACAGGGACGGGAACGAAGAGTGTTTTTGGTCACCAGATGCGCTTTGATCTATCGAAGGGATTTCCGCTTTTGACGACCAAAAAGGTCTTTCTAAAGGGGGTGATCCACGAGTTGTTGTGGTTCTTGGCGGGAGATACAAATATTGCATACCTCGTTCAAAATGGGGTGCATATATGGGATAACGACGCTTATCGCTACTATGGCGAGCTTTGCGAGAAGCAGGGTGTAGCGCCTATTCTAAGAGATGAATTTCTTGCAAAAGCAGGGGAGTCGTCGCCTTTGGTGGGGTATCGCTATGGCGACCTAAACCACGTGTATGGTTATCAGTGGCGTAATTGGCCGATGGGTGATGGTGGTGCGTTGGATCAGATTGCGCAGGTGGTGCAGACCATCAAGCAAAACCCCGACTCTCGCAGAATGTTGGTCTCGGCGTGGAATGTAGCGCAGGTTGACGATATGGCCTTGCCGCCTTGCCACGTTATGTTTCAGTTCTATGTTGCCAATGGGCGCTTGTCGTGCCAGTTGTATCAGCGCAGTGCCGATACATTTTTGGGTGTGCCATTCAATATTGCCTCCTATGCTCTGTTGACGATGATGGTGGCGCAGGTTTGTGGTCTCGAAGCGGGTGAGTTTATCCACACGCTAGGCGATACGCACCTATACCTCAACCACATGGAGCAGGTGCAGGAGCAGCTATCTCGTGAGCCACGAGAGTTGCCAGTGATGAAATTAAATGAGGCGATAGAGTCGATATTTGACTTTAAATACGAAGATTTTGAGTTGGTTGGCTACGATCCTTGGCCAGCGATCAAGGCGCCAATGTCTTTCTAAAATTGATAGATTATGGTTAATATTATAGTAGCAGTTGCAAAGAATGGTGTCATTGGGGGCGATAATTCGCTGTTGTGGCACATAAGCGAAGATCTTCAATACTTCAAGCGAGTAACTAGTGGCCACCCCGTGATTATGGGGCGCAAGACGTGGGAGTCGATCGGTAGACCACTTCCAAATAGACGAAATGTTGTGATCTCACGCAGTGCTTTGCAACTTGAGGGGTGCGATGTTGTGGCATCCATCGAGGAGGCGCTGGAGTTGTGCGATGCGAAGAGCCAAGAAGTCTTTGTGATTGGTGGGGCTCAGATCTATGCGCAGACTCTCTCTATTGCAGATCGTATCTATATAACACGTGTCCACAAAGACTACGAGGGCGATACGCTCTTCCCACAGTGGGATCAGCAAGGATGGGTGCTTACTCAGAGCGAGCATCACGAGTGCGGAAAGAGCTATCCCGATGCCTTCACTTTTGAGTTGTACGAAAGATCTAAGTAGATGGAAAATATAGTAATTATGGCGACTAACTTTAAGCATAAGTTGGTCGCCATAATTGTTTATATATATTACTATCTGGGGCTTATTACTCGACACTCAAAATCACGTCCGTCGAGTCGGAATCCGACACTACGCCATTGGTGCTCTGTGTCTGAGTGAGTGTAACAGTAATATCTTGTGACGCTCCGCTCGTGGAGTCAGTTTGACCGCTTACGCTTGCTGATAGAAGGAGTGTGTTATCCGAAATATCTAGAGTGGCGATGTGGTTCTCGGTGCACTCGATAAACATAAGATTACTATTTGCCGAGATGCCGAGAGTCGTCAAAGAATTATTGTTGATCTCAAGGGTGCGTAACGCGCTGTTTTGATCGATATTTATCTCAGTTAACTCATTGTCGGATAGGTGTGCTGACGAGAGCATTGTGTTTGTCGACAGATCGATTAGCGTGAGCATGTTACTGCTCGCTGAGAGATCGGTTAGCTCCGTGCACCCATATATATTAAGAGAGCTGATAAGGTTATCTTCGCATGAGATCATCTCAACGCTTGGCGAATTCTCGAAGCTTAGCTCCGTGAGGGAGTTTTCAGATAGATCGACTTGGCTGAGAGCAGTGTTCGAAGATAAATCTAGTTCAGTGAGTGAGCAATTTGATGCGTCGAGATTGGTGAGCATTGTGTTTTGGCTCAGGTTAATGGCGCTAATGGTGTTGTGCGATATATTCAGGTCGGTGAGCATGGCGTTTGCTTCGATGTTTAGCTCCGTTAGTTGATTATCTTCGCAGTCGAGATATTCGAGAGAGATTAGATCTGTGAGATCTAGCTCCGTGAGCTGATTGTTGCTCACGCTGAGCGTGTCGAGCTGCGTGAAGTACTTTATCTCAGGCATCTGCGCAATACTATCGTAGTCGAGCATCATGACCCTCACCGCTAAAGCCTCCTCGTAGGAGATGTTGCCATCGCCATTTGTGTCGACAGTAATTGTGGTTACAGCGCTGGTCGTTGGGTTGGTGTAGTTGTAACCGTCGAGAAGTGCTGCTTTGAAGTTTTCATCTACAAAGTCAATATACTCAGCGTTCAGATAGTTGGGGTCTTGGGTCACGGTGATGATCTTCTGCGTGCCACGTGCCTCGATAATAACTTGTGCCGAACGTGTTGTCGATAGATTGTTCTGTGATGGGGTGATTGTGATAGTCTGCTCGCCAGCCATGCCACCCATTGGAGAGACGCTCAGCCACTGCTCGGTCTGATCGCTGAGCAGTACGATTTCAATACTCCATGAGTTGTTGGCGGTGAAGTTGACAGTCTGACCTACAACCTCCGATGTTAGAGTGACTGCAGAGGAGTCGTCGGTGATGAGAATTGGCGTGATAGGGTCCGAATCGCTACATGCGATAGAGCTAAAGAGTGCCAAGACACAAGAGATGCGTAGAGCATAATTTTTCATAGTGATTATATTTTTACAAATTAAAAAACCAGATAGACACTCTTTTTGTTGGTGTCTATCTGGCGTGTTTAATCGCAAACTCTGTGCAGAAAATCTCTGCGCTATGAAAAAAATGTCGCTCGTGAGCGAAAATTTTATTGCGCTCCTTGCTGCAAAGCCTCGGCAAGCTGGTCGGGACACGATGTTCCACGCCCTTTGCAGTCGATCCCTTTTAGGCGCTCAACTACTTGGTCGATACTCATCCCCTCGATAAGCTTGGCGATGCCCTGGAGGTTACCATCGCATCCACCCGTGAAGCTCACCTTGCTCACTGTCTCTCCATCTAGTTCGATGTCGATTTGGCGTGAGCAGACACCCTGTGGAGTAAAACTAAACTGTTTCATCTCGTATATTTTTTGAATGTTAATAGAGGTTACCCTTCTCATTAATGAGTAAAGTAACCTCTATCTTTATCGAAACACTTGTTCCTTTGCTTTATACTATTTTCCGAAGTAGCGCTTGAATAGGCCTTGGAAACCAGCTCCGTGACGAGCCTCGTCTTTTGCCATTTCGTGAACTGTATCGTGAACTGCATCAAGGTTTTGCTCCTTAGCAAGACGAGCCAAACGCATCTTATCTTCGCAAGCACCGCTCTCAGCGTTCATGCGCTTCTCAAGGTTAGTCTTAGTATCCCAAACTACCTCACCGATAAGCTCTGCGAACTTAGCAGCGTGCTCAGCCTCTTCCCAAGCGTAGCGCTTGTAAGCCTCAGCGATCTCAGGGTAGCCCTCACGGTCAGCCTGACGGCTCATTGCTAGGTACATACCAACCTCAGTACACTCACCCATGAAGTGGTTTTGAAGTCCCTCCCAAAGCTCTGGGCATGAACCTTTACCATCACCGATCTTGTGCTCTGTTACGAAGTCTAGATCGCCAGTAGTCTCCTGAAGTTCTACAAATTTATCTTTTGCTACTTTACACATTGGACACTGCTCTGGTGCCTCTGCTCCCTCGTGAATGTAGCCACATACGCTACAACGCCATTTATTTGCCATAATAATTCGTTTTAAAAGTTTTTTCTGTTTGTTGTGAACAAATCTTGTTTAATCGTAGTGCAAAGGTATGCACATTTTTTATAGTTGTATGCCTATATCTATTGATATTTCCTATACTGTCATAGGTTTAGTCTATATCGAAGAGTGTTGATCGATTATAGCCTCCACAATTGGGATGCTCACCCCGTCACGCAGAAGAACTCTCTTCTCTTTATCTAATAGGTATAGCGAAGGTATAGCTCTCAGATCATAGAGATTCTCCTCGGTGAGGCGGCGTGATTTGTCGTAGGCGTAGATCCAACTCTGAGGTATCGCCTTGCCATATGCCCCCCAAGCCGTTAGATCCTCATCGGGGTAGAGTAGTACAATTTTTAGTCTACCATTCTCGTTTAACTCCTTAAGCATGGGCGATTGGTTGATCTCTTCGATTATCTCGGAGCACATCTGACAATCGGGGTTGTTGAACATGAGTAGGGTGTACTCGCTATCGATCTGGTGTAGGCTCATTTCGGAGTTGGAGCGTGTCGTGAAGTTGAAGTTGGTCGCTTTCTCGCCACGACGGTTGGTCATCGCCATGTTAAGATCAAACTCTGGGGCAACTCTCTCGTACTTGTCGAGCAGCGGATTCTTGAGCATCGCCCTAAGGAATGGGATGTATAGCTCGGAGCTCCTCAGCGGTGAGTTTGGGTCGTTGAGTGCTTGGTTTGCCATCTCGCCAAAGAAGAGGAAGGTGGCTTTGCTCTTCGATGCACTGATCATCAGGGAGTCTATCTTCTGCTCGTAGTTCTCGGGTGAGAGCAGTAGAAGATAGTCAGCAAAGGCGTGGAAAATATTCTCGGTGTTGGTTGAGAGTTGTGCCGTGTCGCTAAAATCGAACTCATCCCAGTAGTGAGATAGGAGGTACTCGATCTGCGCCTCCTGGTTTATATTGCTAGGGGGCATGGGGGCACTAAAGAGTTTTTTTTGCTCCTCGATGCTTGGTTTGGCGTCGCTCTTTTTGCTCTTTGTGCCGCACGAGGGTAGTGCGCAGGCGATAAGCAGAGAGATAGTTATATAGCGAAGTAGACTCTTCATTACTCTTTTGTGTTTGATTTCTATAGCGAAGATACTCTTTTATTTTAAAAGTGTCAAGTGGGGAGCAATAAATTTTAAGGGTGATGAATTTCGGGTGTGAAAAAATGGTTAAAAAAATTAGGGTTTTAATTTGGAGGGAATCAAAAAAAATTGTACTTTTGTCCCAATTATATAAATTTTATTGTAAGGGTTAATATGGGCGTTCAGCATAACATATTTGCGCATAGCGAAATGCAACAAGAGGTGAACCTATCGTGTGTAGGTGGCGGTTGCATTTCTAACCGTTTTTTCGACTCTTCACAACTTTTGCAGCAACAATCAGTGGGGCATCCTCAGGAGGTCTCTGATTCTTGCTTTTTTTATTTGTTTAATATATAGGGTAGCTATTTCGATAGTTGCCCTATTTTTTAATATATAGTCCAATGAGAACAGTACTTAAAGGTGCAGTGGTTTACAAAGATGGCTCTTTTGTGAGGGCAGATCTCGCCGTTGAGGGGGGAGTGATTACTCTCGTTGAGGAGCAGATCACACCTGAATCGAGTGATGAGGTGGTCGATGTGGCGGGGTGTCACATTCTACCAGGTTTGGTGGATGTTCACGTTCACCTACGTGAGCCAGGTCTCTCGCACAAGGAGACCATCGCAACAGGTACTGCTGCTGCTGCACACGGAGGTTACACAACGGTGTGCTCAATGCCAAATGTCTCACCTGCACCGTGTACTCGTGAGGCGCTAGATCAGCAACTTCAGATCATTGAGCGTGATGCACGAGTAAGGGTTATCCCATGTGGATGCATTACAATGAAGCAAGATGGCGCTGAGTTGGTCGACTTTGGGTCGCTGAGTTCAGATGTTGTGGGCTTCTCGGACGATGGACGAGGAGTGCAGAGCCAAGAGCTTATGTTCGAGGCTATGAAGAGAGCTGCTCAGGTCGATAAGCCGATCATTGCGCACTGCGAGGATGAGTCTCTGCTAAATAGAGGTTATATCCACGATGGAGAGTACTGTCGCCAAAATGGCCACAGAGGTATCTGCTCGGAGAGCGAGTGGGGGCAGGTCAAGCGCGATTTGGAGCTTGTAGAGAAGGCGGGGTGTCAATACCACGTCTGCCACATCTCGACAAAGGAGACCGTGGAGCTAGTGCGTGAGGCGAAGGCTAAAGGGCTGAGAGTCTCGTGCGAGACTGCGCCACACTACCTTTTGATGACAGATGCAGATCTTCGTGAAGAGGGGCGCTTTAAGATGAACCCTCCGATCCGCTCGGCAGAGGATAGAGCAGCGCTAATTGAGGGTATTAAAGATGGTACGATAGAGCTTATAGCCACCGACCATGCACCACACACAGCGGAGGAGAAATCCAGAGGTTTGGAGCGCAGTGCAATGGGGGTTGTGGGGTTAGAGTCAGCATTTGGACTGCTCTACAAACACCTAGTGACAGCGGGCGTGATCTCTTTGGAGAAGCTCGTGGAGCTAATGTCGGTGAATCCACGCAGGATCTTCTCTTTGGGTGGAGCTCTTGCCGAAGGTCAAAGAGCCGACTTGGTGGTCATGCAGCTCGACAAGGAGTTTGAGGTGCGCCCTGAGGAGTTCCTCTCAATGGGACGTGCTACACCATTCGAGGGGTGGGCAGCACAGGGAGCTACACGCCTAACGATGGTTGATGGTAGCTTTGTTTATGATAGTGAGAAAAAATAATTGAATAAATATAAAATTAATAGGGATTAGGGAAATGATGAAACCGTTTAACAAAAAAATTGTCCTAGAGTGTGGCCAAGAGTTCTATGGCTACGGCTTTGGCGCTGATAAAGAGGCCATAAACGAGATTGTGTTCAACACCTCGATGGTGGGCTATCAGGAGATCCTCTCCGATCCATCGTACACAGATCAGATGGTTGTGATGACCTATCCGCTGATCGGAAACTATGGTACTACGGATGAGGACTACGAGACTAAGTACCCAACAATCGGAGGTATGATCGTTAGAGAGTATAACGACTCGCCTAGTAACTTCCGCTATACGAAGACCCTGAACGAGGTGCTCGAAGAGTATGGCGTACCTGCGATTTGGGGAGTTGATACTCGTAAGATCACACGCATTATTCGTGACCAAGGAAGCCAAAAAGTCCTCATCACAGATGTAGATACTTCTCTAGAGGAGGCGATGGCGAAGCTAGCGGCGTATGAGTTCCCAACAGATATGGTCTCACGCGTGAGCTGCAAGAGACGTTGGTTCTCACGTACACCTAACCACAAGTATGATGTTGTGGCGATTGATTGTGGTATTAAGCACAACATTATCCATAAACTCAACGAAAAGGGTTGTAATGTGACGGTTGTCCCTTACAACGCAACAATCGAGGAGATTCTAGCCTTTAACCCAGATGGGGTGTTCCTCTCGAACGGACCTGGCGACCCAACCTATGTTGAGCCAGTGATCGAGAAGGTGAAGGCTCTAAAGGGCAAACTTCCGATCTTCGGTATCTGCATGGGGCACCAGATGGTGGCTCTAGCTTACGGTGCTAAGACCTTCAAGATGAAGTTTGGCCACAGAGGAGGTAACCACCCAGTGAAGTCTCTGGAGAGTGGTAAGCTAGAGATCACGAGCCAGAACCACAGCTATGCGGTGGATATGGCATCGATCGAGGGTACAAAGCTACAAGTCACGCACGTCAATCTTCTGGACAACACGGCCGAGGGAATTGAGTGCAAGGAGGACAAGATCTTCTCGGTACAGTACCACCCTGAGAGTGCGCCAGGGCCACAAGACAGCACATATTTGTTCGATAAGTTTATTAAAATGATGGAGGAGCACAGAAATGCCTAAAAGAAGTGATATTAAGAAAGTGATGGTGATCGGTTCGGGACCGATCGTGATTGGACAGGCCGCAGAGTTCGACTATGCGGGAACACAGGCTTGTTTGGCCTTGAAAGAGGAGGGTTATGAGGTAGTTCTCGTCAACTCTAATCCAGCAACTATCATGACCGATACGCACATTGCGGATAAGGTCTATATGGAGCCATTGACCCTAGAGTATGTGGCACGCATCATTCGCTTTGAGCGTCCCGATGCTATCGTGCCAGGTCTGGGTGGACAGACGGGTCTAAACCTTGCGGTGCAGCTCGCTAAGAAGGGTATCTTGGATGAGTGCCAGGTCGAGATCCTAGGTACATCGTTCGACTCTATCGAGCGTGCTGAGGATCGTGAGCTCTTCAAGGAGCTTTGCGAGTCACTCGGAGAGCCAGTTCTGCCATCTCTGATCGCAAGTACGATCGAGGAGGGTGTAGTGGCTGCCGAGAAGATTGGCTACCCAGTGGTTCTCCGTCCAGCATTTACGCTAGGAGGAACGGGTGGTGGTTTCGCTGACGATGAGGTGGAACTTCGTGAGATGATGCGCAACGCACTATTCCTCTCGCCAGTGAGTCAGGTGCTCATCGAGAAGAGTATCAAGGGCTACAAGGAGATCGAGTACGAGGTGATGCGTGATAGCAACGACACAGCGATCGCTATCTGTAATATGGAGAATATCGACCCTGTGGGTGTTCACACGGGTGACTCTATCGTTGTTGCGCCGAGCCAGACGCTCACAAACCGTGAGTATCAGATGCTTCGTGATAGCGCCCTAAGACTAATTCGTGAACTTAAAATCGAGGGGGGATGTAACGTGCAGTTTGCCCTAGATCCACTCTCGTTCAAATACTTCCTTATTGAGGTGAACCCTCGAGTTTCTCGCTCTTCGGCTCTTGCGTCGAAGGCGACGGGCTACCCAATCGCACGTGTTAGTGCAAAGATTGCGGTTGGTTTGACTCTCGATGAGATTCAGATCGCCAATACACCAGCATCGTTTGAGCCAGCTCTGGACTATGTTGTGACGAAGATCGCACGCTTCCCATTCGATAAGTTTAGCGACGCATCGAACAAACTTGGCACTCAGATGAAGGCTACGGGTGAGGTGATGAGCGTAGGTCGCACAATCGAGGAGTCATTGTTGAAGGCTATCCGCTCGTTGGAGACGGGAGTTTGCCACCTCTACAACAAGAAGTTCGACGATTGGAGCTCGGAGGATATGCTCTCTTACATCAAGGAGGGTACCGACGACCGTATCTTCGCCATCGCACAACTAATCCGCAATGGGTTGGATCTGGCGATCATATTCAACAATACGAAGATCGATATGTTCTTCCTCGAAAAGTTCAAGAACATCGTGGAGATGGAGAGCATTCTCGCTGAGAGAGTGGGCGATCTTGAGGTTCTGCGCTACGCTAAGAAGATGGGCTTTAGTGATAAGTACATCGGACAGGTGTGGGGTATCGCCGAGCTAGATATGTATAAGCTCCGTAAGGAGAATGGTATCTTCCCAGTCTACAAGATGATCGACACTTGCGCTAGTGAGTTCTCATCTTATGTGCCTTACTTCTACTCAACGTATGAGGAGGAGAACGAGTCGATCGTGAGCGAGAAGGAGAAGATCATCGTGCTTGGTTCGGGTCCTATCCGTATTGGTCAGGGTGTGGAGTTCGACTACTCTACGGTGCACGCTATCTGGTCTATCCGTGAGGCGGGCTACGAGGCGATTATCATCAACAACAACCCTGAGACAGTATCGACTGACTACACTACAAGTGATAAACTATACTTTGAGCCACTAGCCGTTGAGGATGTGATGAACGTGATCAACTTGGAGAATCCAAAGGCGATCATCGTGACTCTTGGAGGACAGACAGCGATCAATCTCGCTGAGCCACTCTCGAAGCTTGGGGTGCCGATCATCGGTACGGACTGCGATGCGATCCGCAACGCTGAGGATAGAGGCTACTTCGAGCGCATCATGACGGAGCTTGCGATTCCTCAACCTGAGGCTGAGGCGGTGACTGATATCGAGACTGGAGTTAAGGCAGCTGAGAGAATTGGCTATCCAGTTCTAGTGCGTCCAAGTTATGTTTTGGGAGGTCGTGCGATGCAGATCGTATCGAGCGAGGAGCGCCTACGCCACTACCTTCAGACTGCTGTTGAGGTGAATGTAGATCAGCCAGTTTTGGTGGATCGCTACATCATCGGTAAGGAGTTGGAGGTTGACGCTATCTGTGACGGAAAGGATGTATTCATCCCAGGTATCATGGAGCATGTAGAGCGCACGGGTATCCACTCGGGTGACTCGATTAGTGTATATCCAACATTCAGCGTGAGCCAGCAGGCTAAGCAAAAAATCATCGACTACACAGTGAAGCTAGGTCTTAGAATCGGCATTGTGGGTCTTTATAACATACAGTTCATCTTGGATGATAAGGACGATGTATATGTGATCGAGGTGAACCCTCGCTCGTCACGTACAGTGCCATTTATCTCGAAGGCTACGGGTGTGCCAATGGCGCACATCGCCACTCAGGTTATTCTTGGCAAGAGCCTCAAGGATCAGGGTATCGATAAGGTATATGGCGAAGAGAAGGCTCGTTGGTATGTGAAAGCTCCAGCGTTCTCGTTTGCTAAGATTCGTGGTATGGACTCATACCTATCGCCTGAGATGAAATCTACGGGTGAGGTTATCGGATATGACAACAAGCTAACTCGTGCATTCTACAAGGCGCTTCAAGCTACGGGAATGAGCGTGTCGAACTACGGCACTGTAGTGGTGACGATCGCCGATAAGGATAAGCCAACGGCTCTGCCTTTGGTGCGTAGATTCTACGATCTTGGATTCAACATTGAGGCAACGACAGGTACGGCGGCGTATCTTCGTGAGCATGGCATCAGAACTCGCCTCAGAAGCAAGATTCAGGATGGAAGTCCTGAGATCATCGAGTCGATTCGTCAGGGGCATGTGAGCTACGTAGTAAATACGATCGGTATGAATCAGCAGGCTAGCCGCTTGGATGGTTACGAGATCCGTAGAGCAGCGGTTGAGAACAACGTCACGGTGTTTACATCTTTGGAGACAGTATCGGTTCTACTCGATGTGTTGGAGGAGATCACATTTGCGGTGTCAACTATCGATGCAAAATAGTTTATGTATAAACAAGGAAAATATATAATCACCCAAAACTGTGCGCTCACCAGCAGCGTGTGGCGCATGGTCTTGGAGGGTGATACGCAGTGGATCACTCGCTCGGGACAGTTTGTGAACATTCTGATCGAGGGGCTCTACTTGCGCCGTCCGATTTCGGTTTGCGACTATGACCAAAATAGCATCACCCTTATATATAAGGTAGTGGGCGAGGGAACAGCTGCAATGGCGAAGATGACGTGCGGCGAGGAGCTAGATCTACTCACGGGACTAGGCAACGGCTTTTGGACTGATGTGCAGACGCAATCGCCACTACTCGTAGGTGGGGGAGTCGGAGTTCCTCCGCTCTATAACCTAGCAAAGCGCCTACTCTCGGAGGGTAAAACTCCGAAGGTCGTTCTTGGATTCGGCTCTGCGGAGGAGGTCTTCTATGCCGAGGAGTTCGAGACGCTAGGGTGTGAGGTCTATGTCTCGACTGTGGATGGATCTTGTGGCACAAAAGGCTTTGTCACAACAGCTATTGCTGAGCAGGGGCTAGAGTTCGACTACTTCTTCTCGTGCGGTCCAATACCTATGCTCAAGGCGCTGAGCGACTCAACGCAGGTTGATGGTCAGCTCAGTTTCGAGGAGAGAATGGGTTGCGGCTTTGGAGGTTGTATGGGTTGTACGTGTAAAACCACGGTGGGTTATAAGCGCATCTGTCGCGAGGGCCCAGTCTTGGAGAAAGGAGAGGTAATATGGTAGATTTGTCGGTGACACTCTGTGGAGTGAAGATGGATAATCCAATCGTGCCAGCGAGTGGAACCTTTGGTTTCGGGGCTGAGTACGCTGAGTTTTATGATATAAATATCTTGGGCTCGTTCTCATTCAAGGGGACGACACGTGATTCGCGATTCGGAAACCCAACACCTCGCATTGCGGAGTGTACTCAAGGGATGCTCAATGCTGTGGGTCTTCAGAACCCAGGCGTGGAGGCGGTGATCGCCAACGAGCTGCCTAGGATGAAGAGCTACTTTCATAAACCGCTGGTTGCCAACGTGAGTGGCTTCTCGATCGAGGAGTATGTTCACTGCTGTGCACTACTCGATAAGGAGGAGCAGGTCGGAATCTTGGAGGTGAACGTGAGTTGCCCAAATGTTAAGCATGGGGGTATGTCTTTTGGAACATCGCCCGAGAGTGCTGCCGAGGTAACTCGTGCGGTGAAGGCGGTGACAACAAAGCCTGTCTTCATCAAACTTAGCCCCAATGTGACGGACATTGTATCGATCGCAAAGGCGTGCGAGGAGGCTGGTGCTGATGGCATCTGTCTGATAAATACGCTTCTTGGGATGAGAATAGATACGCAGCGTCGCAAACCAGTTCTAGCGAATGTGATGGGTGGATTCTCTGGCCCTGCAGTGTTCCCTGTGGCGGTGAGAATGGTCTATCAAGTAGCCAAGGCGTGCTCTATCCCAGTGATGGGGTGTGGAGGTGTTAGCTCGGCACGAGACGTTATCGAGATGATGATGGCAGGAGCTACTGCCGTGCAGGTTGGATCGGCAAACTTGGTGAACCCTTACGCATGTAAGCAGATAATCGAAGATCTGCCTAAGGAGATGGAGCGCCTAGGAATTGAAAGTTTGAGTGATATTATTGGAATAATTGAGTAAAAAGAGTATATTTGAGATATGGCAAAGGATGTAATCATAGCGTGTGACTTCTCTTCGGCGGAGCAGACGTTCGAATTTTTGAAGAAATTTAGTGGCGAGGAGCGCAAACCATTCCTAAAGATTGGTATGGAGCTTTTCTATGCCGAGGGGCCGCAAATCGTGCGTGAGATCAAGGCGATGGGGCACAAGATATTTTTGGACCTAAAATTGCATGATATTCCAAACACAGTAAAAAAGGCGATGTCGGTACTCTCACGTCTCGATGTCGATATGTGTAACCTACACGCTGCAGGCACTAAGGAGATGATGCGTCAGGCTCTAGAGGGGCTTACTCGTGAAGATGGCTCACGTCCACTTCTTATCGCTGTGACGCAGCTCACTTCGACAAGCGAGGAGCGCATGCAGGAGGAGCTTTTGATCTCAGCATCGATCAACGATACGATCCTAAAGTACGCTAAGAATAGCGCTGAGGCGGGTCTCGATGGCGTTGTTTGCTCTCCATTGGAGGCGGGAATCGTTCACGATCAGTGCGGTAAGGAGTTCCTAACGATCACACCAGGTGTTCGCTTCGCTGATGGCGATGTGGGCGATCAGGTGAGAATTATGACTCCAGCCCAAGCACGCGAGATTGGTTCGGACTACATCGTTGTGGGTCGCCCAATCACTGCTGCTGAGGACCCTGTGGCGGCGTATCGTCGCTGTGTTGAGGAGTTCTTGGGATAGCCTTGAAAACAGGGGGCGGTGTGCCCCGAAAAAATATAAGACAATGAAAGCGATCAAACTTTTCTACCTAAAGCAGTGCCCTTTCTGTGTGAAAGCGTTGCGCTATATTGATGAGCTCAAAGCTGAGCGAGGAGAATTTGCACCTATTCAGATCGAGATGATCGAGGAGTCGGAGCAGGCAGAGCTTGCCGATAGCTATGACTACTACTACGTGCCGACATTCTATGTGGATGGCCAAAAGGTTCACGAAGGTGGTGTCTACAAAGAGGAGGTGGAGAAGATACTTGAGAGCGCACTTTAAAAAATAGACTAGATAAAATGGAGAAATCAATAGCAAAAGATTTGCTCTCGATCAGCGCAGTTTTCTTGCGTCCAGAGCAACCGTTCACATGGGCAAGCGGAATCAAGAGCCCGATTTATTGCGACAACCGCCTAACGCTTAGCTACCCTAAGGTGCGTGAGAATGTGGAGGCAGGACTCGCACAGGTCGTGCGTGAAAAGTTCCCAGAGGCTGAGGTGCTGATGGGTACATCGACAGCTGGTATCGCTCACGCTGCTATCACAGCTACGATCCTCGATATGCCGATGGGTTATGTGCGCAGTGGTTCGAAGGTTCATGGTCGAGGAAACCAAATCGAGGGTAAGCTCGAAAAGGGACAGAAGGTAGTTGTGATCGAGGATCTTATCTCGACAGGTGGCTCTTGTATCGAAGTTGTTGAGGCTCTTCGTGAGGCTGGCGCTGAGGTGCTTGGCATCGCTTCGATCTTCACTTACGGTATGCAGAAAGGTATCGATCGTCTCGCAGCGGCCAACGTTGTGAACTATAGCCTCTCAAACCTTGACGCACTAGTTGAGGTGGCAGCTGAAGAGGGTTACATCAAAGCTGAAGATAAGCAGCGCTTGCTTACATTTAGAGATAACCCTTCTGACGAGAGCTGGATGAAGTAAAAGTTTGCAAACGAGCGAGGTTTGGCACTTACACTTCAGATGCGAAAATCCTCACATACCTTTAGTATGCTGCGGTTTTCTCCCCAT
>CAYJIY010000001.1:0-44831 GCA_964370415.1 uncultured Alistipes sp. | reverse complement strand
ACATGCTAAAACAGACTTAAGCCACTATATATAACCTGTATGGTGGCTTATTTTAAACATACAAAAACCCAAACAACAATGCGCCATTTAATTGATCCTACGGATTTGAGCGTTGCTGAGATCGATGAGATTTTGGTAATCGCCGAAGATATTATAAATGACCGCTCAAAATATAGTGAGGTGTGTCGAGGTAAGAAGCTCGCCACGCTCTTCTATGAGCCTAGTACCCGCACACGTTTGAGCTTCACATCTGCGATGATGGAGCTTGGAGGTGAGGTTCTGGGTTTCGATGATGCAGACTCCTCTTCGGCATCGAAGGGTGAGACCGTAGCCGATACGGCGAGGGTTATTCGCTGCTTTGCCGACATTATCGCAATGCGCCACTTCAAGGAGGGAGCGCCTCTGGTAGCGTCGCAGTACGCAGGAGTGCCGATCATCAATGCAGGTGACGGTAGCCATAGCCACCCGACCCAAACTCTTACCGATCTTCTCACGATCAAGCAGGAGAAGGGGCGACTGAACAATCTCACGATTGGTTTTTGTGGCGACCTGAAATTTGGACGCACCGTTCACTCTCTGATCAAGGCGATGGCCAGATACGAGGGCATCAAGGTGGTGTTGATCTCACCTGAGGAGTTGCGCCTGCCAGATTATATGCTCCAAGGGATGCAGAACGAGGCTAAGGGAATTGTCTTTAGCGAGGTTCGATCGATGGAGGAGGTGATCTCTGAGCTCGATATTCTCTACATGACACGTGTTCAGCGTGAGCGCTTTTTCGATGAGGAGGAGTTCGAGCGTGTAAAGGATAGCTTTGTGCTCAATGCCGAGAAGATGCGCTCTGCAAGTGAGGATATGGTTGTTCTGCACCCACTGCCACGAGTGAACGAGATCTCACGTGATGTGGACAATGACCCTCGTGCTGCCTACTTCCGTCAGGTGGAGTATGGTAAGTTTGTGCGAATGGCCCTTATCTGTAAACTCATCGAGTGGGCAGACCAAAATAGCGCCTTTGAGAGCGTTCCGAAGTTTGGTAAGGAGTATATCGTCAACGAGCATGAGTGTATGAATAGTCGCTGTGTCTCCACCTCGGAGGATGTCGATAGGCTGTTTGTCCACTCGGGCGATGTGGTGCGATGCGCCTACTGTGAGGGCAAGGCACGACCTTAACCTCATGTGTCGAAATTGGCGTTAGAACGATTATAAAAAAATGTCAATATCTTGTTAATATATATTTGGAAAAAAGTTGTTAAATCCGACAAATAGTACTACTTTTGTGACGTTATATCAGGTAAAATAGTCCACACCCATTAAGTATGAGGATAAAATTCTATACTAAGAGTCACACCTATCGACAGAGTTGCCATTCGCAATGTGTCGAGATGGAGAGTGGTGCGGTCTGTTGTAAACCTTATTTGCAAAAAACTGTGGAACTTTGTGTCAAACAAAATATGGGCAATCGTGTCTGAAAATATAGGAACCGTCATGGCTTTATGAGTCGTGGCGGTTTGCTTTTTGGGTGGGGCGAAGTTTGTGATTATAGATTGAGAATTAAAATATTATAATTTTTTAAGAGATGAAGGTAGGAGTTATAATGGGCTCGACGAGCGATTATGATGTTATGTCGGAGGCGTGCGAGATGCTGGAGGCTTTTGGCGTTGGGTATGAGAAGAGGGTGGTGAGTGCACACCGCACACCTGATCTTCTTTGCGAGTATTCTAAGACGGCAAAGGCTCGTGGAATAGAGGTTATCATAGCTGGTGCGGGGGGGGCTGCTCACCTGCCAGGGATGGTTGCGTCGATGACAACACTACCTGTGATTGGAGTGCCAGTGAAATCACGTGCTCTGAATGGCTTGGATTCGCTTCTGTCGATTGTTCAGATGCCAGGGGGAGTTCCTGTGGCTACGACAGCGATCAACGGCTCGAAGAATGCAGCGCTTATAGCGGTGTCGATCCTCGCTTTGGGAGATAGCGCCCTAGCCGAGAAGTTGGAGCAGTTCCGTGCGAAGCAGACGGCAGATGTTTTGAAAGCTGAACTATAATGAAGAGAATAGGTATAATAGGGGGTGGTCAGCTAGGGCTGATGATTGCTCAGGAGGCTCAAGCGATGGGGCACCACACCACGTGTCTAGACCCCTCGGAGGATGCTCCAGCCTTTGCGGTTTGCGATGAGGGTATTGTGGGTGAGTACTGCGACGTGGCGGCACTTAGCGAGTTGTGCGAGAGTGTCGATGTTGTGACTTATGAGTTTGAAAATATACCAGGGGATGTGCTAATTCCTCTGTGTGAAAAGTATAATATTCCGCAAGGGTATAAGCCACTCTTCGACTCGCAGGATCGCCTGCGTGAGAAGGACAATGCCAAGGCGCATGGCTTGACTCTGCCTCAGTACTATGCGGTGGATGATGAGTCGTCTCTGCGTGAGGCTGTGGAGAAGATGGGGCTTCCTGCCGTTCTGAAGACTCGCACGCTGGGCTATGATGGCCACGGGCAGGCGGTTCTAAGATGTGAGGATGATATTCAAGCAGCTGTGAAGATGCTCTCTGTGCCGTGTATCTTGGAGGAGTTCGTGAACTTCGACTTTGAGGTGAGCGTAGTGAGCGTTGCGAGCCGTGACAAGGCGATAGCCTTTCCCGTTGGGGAGAATATCCACACTGGGGGTATCTTGGATCTGAGCATTGTGCCAGCACCAAAGATGTCGGAAGAGCTCCGCGCGAGAGCCCTAGAGCAGAGCAAGAGATTTATGCAGGAGTGTGGCTATGAGGGTATTTTGGCTATTGAGTACTTCATCAAAGGGGATCAAATCCTCTTCAATGAGATGGCACCACGACCACACAATAGCGGTCACTATACACAGGATGGCACCACGACCAACCAGTTCCGAGAGCTGGTGCGCTACCTAGTTGGCGAGCCGCTGCAAGAGCCAGAGCTCATAGCGCCAACGGTGATGAAGAACATCTTGGGGCAGGATATGCAGAGTGCCGAGAGTATCGCCAGCGAGCAGACTAAGGGTGCTAATGTACACATCTATGGCAAGAGCGAATCTCGCCCAAAGCGCAAGATGGCGCACATAAATTTTGTGGGTATGACCCACGAGCAGTTCTGCCAAGAGTGGGCTGAAAGGTTTGTTTAATGAGATTGAAATTTAGATAAGGATAACAAATAGATATATGAAGAATCATCGTATTTTTGTCGAGAAGTATGAGCAGTTCCGTGTCGAGGCTGAGAGCCTGCGCCGTGAGCTGAATGCTAACTTGAATCTTGATCTGCGTGAGTTGCGCATGATAAATGTTTACGATCTATTCGGTTTTGAGCCTGAGTTGATCGAGAAGTGTCGCTACAGCATCTTTGGTGAGGTGGTGACAGATAGCGTTGTGGATGAGTGCTCTTTGGAGGGGTGCAAGTACATCGCTGTGGAGTACCTGCCTGGTCAGTTCGATCAGAGAGCTAGCTCGGCGGTGGATTGTGTGCACCTTATTGATCCAGAGGCAGATGTTAACATTCGCTCGTCGAAACTCTTGATCTTTGATGCCGACCTCTCGGATGAGGCTGTGGAGAAGATCCGCAAGTACTATATCAACGCTGTAGAGTCACGTGAGAAGGATCTATCGCAACTCAGCGACCTAGAGCTAGCGGAGGTTAAGCCTGTGCCAGTGTTGGAGGGATTCTCTGCGATGGAGGACTCGGAGCTGGAGGCGTACTGCAAGTCGAGTGGCCTAGCGATGAGCTCTGAGGATCTAAAAGAGGTTGTTAAGTACTTCCGTCAGGAGGGGCGTGATCCATACGAGACGGAGCTCCGCATCCTAGACACATATTGGAGTGACCACTGTCGCCATACAACTTTCATGGCAGAGCTAGAGGGCATCACTATCGAGGAGTCGTTCCTCAAATCTGAGGTTGAGGGCTCGTTGGAGCTATACCTAAATATTCGCCGTGAACTAGGTCGTGAGACTAAGAGCATCTGCTTGATGGATATCGCCACTATTGGTGGTCGCTACCTTCGCCATAAGGGCTTGCTCGACGATATGGAGATCAGCGAGGAGAACAACGCATGTAGCATCTATGTAGATGTAGACGTAGATGGTGGCGTGGAGCGTTGGTTGCTTCAATTCAAGAACGAAACACACAACCACCCAACAGAGATCGAGCCATTCGGTGGCGCATCGACATGTTTGGGAGGTGCTATCCGTGACCCATTGTCGGGACGTAGTTACGTCTATCAGGCTATGCGTGTGACGGGTGCGGGTGACATATATAAACCAGTGTCGGAGACCATGCCGGGTAAGCTGCCTCAGAGCGTAATCTCTCGCAAGGCTGCTGCTGGATACTCTAGCTATGGTAACCAAATTGGTCTTGCTACGACTCACCTTCGTGAGATCTACCACCCTAACTATGTGGCAAAACGCCTAGAGGTAGGTGCTGTAGTAGGTGCTGTGAAGGCCGATAGCGTGCGTCGTGAGAGCCCAGCGCCAGGTGATCAGATCATCATGTTTGGTGGTCGCACAGGTCGTGATGGTGTGGGTGGTGCTACGGGATCATCTAAGGAGCATGACGACAAGTCGTTGGAGAGCTGCGGTAGTGAGGTTCAGAAGGGTAACGCCCCAGAGGAGCGCAAGCTAGAGCGCTTGTTCCGCCGCCCTGAGGTTACACGCCTAGTGAAGAAATCTAACGACTTCGGAGCTGGTGGTGTGAGTGTTGCCATTGGTGAGCTTGCCGACGGTTTGGATATCTACCTCGATGAGGTAAAGACAAAATATGCAGGTCTTAACGCTACGGAACTAGCGATCAGCGAGTCGCAGGAGCGTATGTCGGTAGTCGTTGAAGCTAAGGATGTTGAGATCTTCATGCAGTACTGTGCTGAGGAGAATATCGAGGCGGTGAGAGTTGCCGAGGTAACTGACAAGGCACGCATGAGAATGTTCTACAAAGGACAGAAGGTTGCTGATCTTACACGAGAATTTATCGATAGCGCAGGTGCTAAGCACTACGCATCGGCTAAGATTGCGGAGGTGGAGCTTGAGAATCCATTTGAGCGTGAAGTTAAAGGCGCAAGCCTTAAGGAGCGCATGGTGGCAAACCTTAGCGACGATAATGTTGTCTCGCAGAGAGGAATGATTGAGCTCTTCGACTCTACGATCGGAGCATCTACGGTTCTAATGCCGTTTGGAGGTGCTACACAGCGCTCTGAGACTCAGGTTTCGGTGCAGACACTCCCAACAGATGGCCACACAACGACGGCCAGCGTTATGGCACACGGTTACAACCCATACCTTGCTGAGTGGAGCCCATATCATGGGGCTGCATACGCTGTGGTTGAGGCGGCGACAAAGATCGTGGCTTCGGGTGCTAGATATGATAAACTAAGATACTCGTACCAAGAGTATTTCGAGCGTATGACACGTGATGAGCGCACATGGGGTAAGCCTCTAAGTGCCTTGTTGGGTGCGCTGAAGATGCAGGTTGAGTTCGGATGGCCTTCTATCGGAGGTAAGGACTCGATGAGCGGTACGTTCAACGATATAAATGTTCCACCAATGCTCATGGCATTTGGTATCACTACGGTTGATGCTCGCCGTGTCATCTCGACAGACTTCAAGGCGGCAGGCAACAAGATCTATATCGTTCGCCACAAGGCGCTAGATAACTTTATGCCAAACACTGAGCAGTTGAAGAGCAACTACACCTTTGTGACTGACAATGTCGAGTCGGGAGCTATCATCTCGGCTTGGGCAGTTGGCTTCGGTGGTGTATCGGAGGCTCTGGCGAAGATGTCGTTTGGTAACAAAGTTGCAGCAGCAGTTACTATCTCTGAGAGCGAACTATTTGGCTACGGTCACGGTTCGATCATCATCGAGTCGAATAAGGAGCTGAGCCACCCATCACTTGAGCTTTTGGGTGAGACTATTAGTGGCGAAAAACTCGTTATAAATGGCGAGTCGATGTCTCTTGAGGAGCTATACAAAGCAAACACAGAGCGCTTTGCAACGGTGTATGCCGACAAGGCGGAGCCAAAGGCACCAATGGGTCTAGGTAGCGAACCAAAGGACTGGGAGCGAGTTGAGTACATGGGTGAGGCTGTGGAGTCTCCAGTGGCTTACCTGCCAGTATTCCCAGGTACGAACTGCGACTACGATACTGCTAAGGCGTTCCGTGATGCAGGTGCTCAGGTTACAACTAGCGTGCTGAAAAACACAGCTGAGGGCGATGTTCTTCGCTCTATCGAGCAGATGAAGGAGCACATCTCTAAGGCGCATATCTTCGTTCTTAGTGGAGGATTCTCTGCTGGAGATGAGCCAGACGGAAGTGGTAAGTTCATCGTGAACGTTCTAAATAACAAGGTGATCGCCGAGGAGATCCACCGCCTATTGGATCGTGGAGGTCTAGTGTTGGGTATCTGTAACGGATTCCAGGCGCTTGTGAAGTCGGGACTTTTGCCATACGGTCGCCTAGGAATGGTGACGAAGGAGTCGCCAACGCTCTTCCGCAACGATATCAACCGCCACATCTCGCAGATCGTTACAACGAGCGTGGAGTCGAATATGTCACCTTGGCTTTCGAGCTTTAAGATGGGCGACACTCACTCTATCGCTGTGAGTCACGGAGAGGGTAAATTCGTGGTGAGCGAGAAGATGGCTAAGGAGCTATTCGAGTCGGGACAGGTGGCATTCCGCTACGCTGACCAGGATGGTATCCCTACGGCATCGACACCTGAGAACCCTAACGGCTCGTACTACGCAATCGAGGGTATCACATCTAAGGATGGTCGCATCCTAGGTAAGATGGGACACACGGAGCGCTATGGCGAGAATCTATTTAAGAACATCGCAGGCGAGAAGGAGCAGGCGATATTTAAGAATGCGGTGAACTATTTCCGTAAAAAATAAGAGAAAATAAATTATAACATTTAACTATAACAAAACTATGAAACAGCTCGAAATGCTCTACGAAGGTAAAGCAAAACAGGTATTCCTTACAGATGATGCAGACAAGATTATTATCCGTTACAAGGATGCTGCAACGGCGTTCAACAACATCAAGAAAGCGACAATTGAGAACAAAGGTCTTCTCAATAACGCTATCTCAACGCTAATTTTCGAGAAACTAAACAAGGCGGGAATCAAGACTCACTACATTGAGACTCTCAACGATCGTGAGCAACTTTGTCGCCGTGTGGAGATCATTCCATTGGAGATGATCGTTCGCAATGTGATCGCTGGCTCTATGGCTCAGCGTCTAGGAATGGAAGAGGGCTCAACACCTGAGAACACGATCTACGATATCTGCTACAAGAACGACGATTTGGGCGATCCACTAATCAACGATCACCACGCCGTGGCTCTAGGTGCTGCTACTTACGAGGAGCTAGACCTAATGTATAAGATGACTGAGGAGATCAACAAGGTGTTGTGCGATCTTTTTGCTCAGATGAACATCCGCCTTATCGACTTCAAAATCGAGTTTGGTAAGACAATGGATGGCGAGATTGTATTGGCTGACGAGGTCTCTCCAGACACATGTCGTCTTTGGGATATGGACACTAACGAGAAGTTGGATAAGGACCGTTTCCGTCGCGACTTGGGTAAAGTGCGTGAGGCTTATGAGGAGATTTTGGCTCGTTTGCAGAAACTAGGATAATGAGAGAAGATTTTATTTACGACCGTGAGTTGCACGAGGAGTGTGGCGTCTTTGGACTCTTCGGGGTGCCAGACGCTGCATCGCTAGCCTACTATGGCTTGCACGCTCTGCAGCATCGTGGACAGGAGGGTGCAGGTATCGTCGCAGTTGACGACGAGAGCACGTTCCGCCGCATCAAGGGCGAGGGGCTAGTCACTGAGGTCTTCAAAGAGGATAAACTATCCTCGCTGGAGGGCAAAATGGCGATAGGTCACGTCCGCTATTCAACATCTGGAGGTGGAGGAATCGAGAACGTACAGCCGTTCCTATTCCGTCACTACACGGGCGATTTTTCGCTAGCACACAATGGTAATCTAGTTAATTCGGGGCTGTTGCGTCGTCACTTGGAGTCGAAGGGAAGTATCTTCCAGTCGACATCAGATAGTGAGATTCTAGCTCACCTCATCAAAAAGGATAAGTCGGAACAGCACCGTATCTTTGCCATTATGGAGGCGCTAAATATGTTGGAGGGTGCCTTCGCATTCCTTATCATGACCGCCAACAGAATCTACGCTTGTCGTGATAAGTATGGTCTGCGTCCGCTCTCTATCGCAAAACTTGGCGATGGATATGTTGTCAGCAGTGAGACTTGTGCCTTCGATGTTTTGGGTGCTGAGTTCATCCGTGATGTTGAGCCTGGTGAGATCATCACGATTGATCGTCATGGTATTCGCAGCCGACACTACTCTCAGTATAAGCGCAATAGCATGTGTGCGATGGAGTACATCTACTTCGCACGTCCCGATAGTGATATAGAGGGGTGTAACGTTCACTCCTTCAGAAAGGAGACTGGGCGCATCCTATTCGAGGAGTCGCCTGCCGATGTGGATATTGTGGTTGGTGTGCCCGATTCGAGCCTTAGTGCTGCGATGGGTTATGCCGAAGCTAGTGGTCTGCCATACGAGATGGGACTCATAAAGAATAAGTACATCGGGCGAACATTCATCCAGCCATCTCAGGCTATGCGTGAGAAGGGTGTGAGGATGAAGCTCTCGGCGGTGAGAACCATCGTCAAGGATAAGAGAGTGATGCTCATCGACGACTCGATTGTGAGGGGTACAACCTCTCGCCGTATCATAGCGATGCTAAAAGAGGCGGGCGCTAAGGAGGTACACCTGCGTATTGCGAGTCCTCCGATCAAAAACCCGTGCTTCTATGGGGTGGACACATCGACCTATGAGGAGCTCATGTGTGCTAAGCACTCAGTTGACAAGGTGCGTGAGTTGCTTGGTTGTGAGTCGCTAGCCTTCCTAAGCAAGGAGGCGCTCTTCAAGGCGGGGCACCGCTCGGAGCTCTGCTTGGCGTGCTTCACGGGAGACTATCCAACGTCGCTGTATGATTCGGCACAGTGCGTAGATAAAAAGTGTTAATACAAGAAAAAAGATAAAATATATATGGCACAGAGTTATGAAAAAGCGGGGGTAAACCTCGAAGCTGGATATGAGTCGGTACGTCGCATAAAGAGCCACGTTGCATCGACAAACCGTCTAGGTGTTATGGGCAATATTGGCGCATTTGGTGGTATGTTCGACCTCTCGGCGCTCAATGTTAAGGAGCCTATCCTTGTGAGTGGAACAGATGGCGTGGGTACAAAGCTAAAGATCGCTTTCGAGATCGATAAGCACGACACGATTGGTGTTGATGCCGTTGCTATGTGTGTGAACGATGTTCTAGCACAGGGTGCTGAGCCTCTTGTGTTCTTGGACTATATTGCGGTGGGTCACAACGAGCCTGCGAAGATCGAGGCTATCGTGTCGGGTGTTGCTGACGGTTGTCGTCAAGCTGGCTGTGCGCTAGTTGGTGGCGAGACTGCTGAGATGCCAGGTATGTACACAGATGGCGAGTATGACATCGCAGGATTTACTGTGGGTGTTGTGGAGAAGTCGGAGCTTATCGATGGCACAAAGGTTAAGGTAGGTGATGTTTTGGTGGGTATCTCTTCGAGCGGAGTTCACTCAAACGGATTCAGCCTTGTGCGCAAGATCGTGAGCGATAATGAGCTAGATTTCAATACTGTATATCCTGAGCTTTCAGAGACTCAAACTCTAGGCGAGGTTCTCTTGACTCCAACAAAGATCTACGTTAAGCAGGTTTTGGAGGTTATCAAGAAGTGCGATGTTCACGGAATTAGCCACATAACAGGTGGTGGATTCGATGAGAATATCCCACGTATCTTGCTTGAGGGTCAAGGAATCGAGATCAAGGCTGGTTCGTGGGAGATCCTACCTGTGTTCTCTTTCCTAGAGAAGATGGGAGGCGTGCCACACCGTGAGATGTTCAACATCTTCAATATGGGTGTAGGTATGGTCATCGCACTCGATGAGTCGGAGGCTGAAAAGGCTATTGAGATCCTTACGGCAGCTGGCGAAAGAGCCTCAGTAATTGGTCGTATCACCGATAAAGAGGGGGTAGAGATACTCTAATCACAAGATGAGACGCCTTGCGATATTTGCCAGCGGTTCGGGCTCCAATTTCGAGGCTATTGTATCCGCTTGTGAGAGCGGAGTGATAGCGGCAGAGGTTGTGCTGATGGTTTGCGACAAACCCCAAGCTAGGGTTGTGGAGCGAGCCACGGAGCACGGAGTGCGGAGCTTTGTTTTCGATGCCAAGAGCTACGGCTCTAAGGCAGAATATGAGGAGCAGATCACAGCGCTGCTCGATGAGTTGCAGGTTGATCTTGTCTGCTTGGCGGGTTATATGCGCATAGCGGGCGAGGTTTTGCTTGGAGCTTATGGTGGACGAATTATAAATGTTCACCCCTCACTCTTGCCATCTTTCAAGGGGGCGAGAGCAATGGAACAGGCTCTGGAGGCAGGTGTTAAGGTCTTTGGCGTTACGATTCATTATGTGGATCAGACTCTCGATGGGGGTGCGATAATCTCTCAGCGAGCGTTTGAATATGAAGGCGATAGTGTGGAGGAGCTCGCACAGATGGTGCATAGAGTTGAGCATCCGCTATACATCGATACAATAAATAAGCTACTCTCGAAGATGGAGTAGCCAAGAGAAAACAAATTTAATTTTTAAGTGTAAGATATGAGAGCACTAATTAGTGTCAGCGATAAGAGTGGGGTAGTTGCCTTCGCGCAGGATCTAGTGAAACTAGGCTGGGAGATCATCGCAACGGGAGGTACAATGAATATGTTGCGTGAGGCAGGTGTTGAGACGATCAACATCAGCGACGTAACGGGCTTCCCTGAGATCTGTGATGGTCGTGTGAAGACTCTTCACCCAAATGTTCACGGTGGACTTCTAGCTCGTCGTGATGATGAAAATCACCTCAAGGCTTTGAAAGATAACAATATAGAGTTCATCGATCTAGTGTGTGTGAACCTATATCCATTTCGTCAGACAATCGCAAATCCAAATGTAGAGATGGAGGATGCGATCGAGAATATCGACATCGGTGGTCCGTCTATGTTGCGTAGTGCGGCTAAGAACTGGTCAGACGTAACGGTGGTGTGCGATCCAGCGGATTATGCTCAGATTGTGGAGCAGATCAAAGCAACGGGCAACACAGAGCGCTCGACACGCCTAGAGCTGTCGGCTAAGGCCTATACTCACACAGCACAGTACGACTCGATGATCGCAACATATATGCGCAAGCAGGCAGGACTAAGCGAGAAGCTATTCCTAGAGTACGACATCGTGCAGTCGTTGCGCTATGGTGAGAACCCTCACCAGTCGGCTAAGTTCTATAAGATGGATGGCGCTGATCGCTCATTCTCGCTAGCTTACGCTAAGCAACTTGGCGGTAAGGAGCTATCTTACAACAATATTCAGGACGCAAACGCAGCGCTATGCATTGTGCGTGAGTTCGATGAGCCTTTCTGTGTGGGACTCAAGCACATGAACCCATGTGGTGCAGGCGTTGGTGCCGATCTAGTGGAGGCGTGGACTAAGGCATATGAGGCGGATAAGGTGAGTATCTTTGGTGGAATTGTGGCGGTTAATCGCCCAGTGACAGCACAGGTGGCGGAGCTTATGAAGCCGATCTTCTTGGAGATTATCATGGCACCATCGTTCGATGCGGAGGCGTTGGAGATCCTCACAGCGAAGAAGAATCTTCGTCTGTTGGAGGTCGACATGACAAAGAGCGACGCTCGCCCAATGCAGTACGTTGGGGTTAATGGCGGTCTTTTGGCTCAGGAGCTAGATGTGGACACAAAGAGCGTTGACGCTTCGATGTGTGTTACTAAGACCGAGCCACAGCCAGCGCAGATGGCAGATCTAAACTTCGGTTGGAGAGTGGTTAAGCACGTAAAATCTAACGCAATTGCCGTAGTTAAGGGTGGAAAAACCCTCGGAATTGGAGCGGGTCAGATGAACCGTGTAGGTTCGGCTGAGATCGCCCTAAAGCAGGCACATGCAGCAGGTGAGACAGAGGGCTTGGTGCTTGCATCGGATGCGTTCTTCCCATTTGATGACTGTGTTACTCTTGCGGCTGAGTATGGCGTTACGGCAATCGTACAGCCAGGTGGCTCGGTGCGTGATGAGGACTCAATCAAGAAGGCTAACGAGTGTGGTATCGCAATGGTATTCACTGGAATGCGTCACTTCAAACATTAAGCGAAAATGAAAGTATTAGTTATAGGTGGCGGTGGTCGCTGCCACGCAATCGTCGATGCACTATCTAAGTCGCAAAAGGTGACTGAGATCTTTTGTGCTCCTGGAAACGCAGGAATCGCTGCTCAGGCGCAGTGTGTCGATATCAAGGAGACTCAAGTTGAAAAGCTTCTAGATTTTGCTCAGCAAAACCAGATCGAACTCACTGTTGTAGGGCCAGAGGTTGCCCTTGCAGCGGGTGTTGTCGATGTTTTTCAGGAGGCAGGTCTAAAGATCTTTGGCCCAACAAAGGCGGCAGCTAAGATCGAGGCGAGCAAGGAGTTCGCTAAGGAGCTAATGGCAAAATATAGTATTCCAACCGCTGAATTTAAGACCTTCACATCGTTCGATGAGGCTATGGAGTATGTCAAGGAGGGCTCACTCCCTACGGTTCTCAAGTATGATGGGCTAGCGGCAGGAAAGGGTGTTGTGATAGCTGAGACTATGGAGCAGGCGGAGCAGGCTCTGCGTGATATGCTCCTGGACGATAAATTCGGTGAGGGTAAGGTCGTAGTCGAGGAGTTTATGACGGGTCCTGAGTTTTCGTTCCTGTGCTTCGTGGCGGGAGAAAAGGTTGTGCCGATGGTACTATCGCAGGACCACAAGCGTGCTTTTGATGGTGATCTAGGGCCAAATACTGGAGGTATGGGTGCCTACACATCGCTTCCGTTCATCACGGAGGAGGATGAGCAGTACGCTCTAGAGCAGATCATGATCCCAACGGCAAAGGCTATGGTTGCTGAGGGTGTATCGTTCTCAGGTGTGCTATATGGTGGTCTTATGAAGACTCCTAACGGAATTCGTGTTATCGAGTTCAACGCACGTTTTGGCGACCCTGAAACGGAGGTTGTTTTGCCACGCATGAAGAGCGATATCTATGATGTGTTTAGCGCCATAGCCGTGGGCGAAGCGCCAGAGATTGAGTGGCACGACTTCGCAACACTGGGAATTGTACTCGCATCGAAGGGTTACCCTGAAGAGTATGAAAAAGGTGCTGTGATTCGTGGTTTGGAGAGCGTTGATGCTAAGGTCTACCACATGGGAACAGCCCAAAAGGATGGAGAGATTGTAACGGCTGGTGGTCGTGTTCTATTTGTGGTTGGGCAGGGTGAGACCCTCGCTCAGGCCAGAGAGCAGGCTCTGCGTGAGATCAAGAAGATCGAATGCGACAACCTATTTTATAGAACAGACATTGGTCATAAAGCGTTTGAATAGATATGGCAACTGTAGTAAGTGGTAAGGAGCTTTCGGCAAAGCTAAAGGCCGATATGGCGGCACAAGTCGCAGGCTTCGAGAGCAAATATGGTCGAGTGCCGCACCTAACTGTTGTGCTTGTTGGCGAGGATCCAGGTAGCGTGTCATACGTTACGGGTAAAGCAAAGGCATCGCAAGAGGTGGGTATCAAGAACACAACAATTCGCAAGGATGAGACGATCTCGGAGGCGGAGCTACTCGATATTATCGAAGGGCTAAATGCTGACGAAGGGGTTGATGGAATCCTAGTTCAGCTACCTTTGCCAAAACACATCGATGAGGACAAAGTTATCGCAGCGATTGAAAAAGGGAAGGATGTCGATGGCTTCCACCCTATGAATGTAGCGTCGCTTTGGCTCAAGCAGGAGTGCACATTGCCGTGCACGCCAAAGGGTATCATCAAGATGATGAAGGCCGCAGGTGTCGAGATCTCAGGCAAGAGAGCTGTAGTGATCGGGCGTAGTAACATCGTGGGACTTCCTGTGACTAAGCTCCTAATTGACGAGAACGCAACGGTGACCGTTGCGCACTCTCGCACTAAGGATCTGCCATCGGTGACTCGTCAAGCTGAGATTTTGGTTGTGGCGATTGGTCGCCCAAAGTTTGTGACAGCAGATATGGTCTCTGAAGGGGCGGTTGTGATCGATGTTGGTGTGAACCGTGATCCTGAGACTGGGAAGCTATGTGGTGACGTGGACTATGCAGCCGTAGAGCCAAAAGCTTCGGTTATTACTCCTGTTCCTGGGGGTGTTGGACCAATGACAATATGTTGTTTGATGGAGAACACGATAGAGTGTTTTCTACGTAAAATGGATAAATAAGAGAATAATATGAAAAAGTACGCAATTATTTCGACAGAGAAGGGCGAGATGAAGGCTGAGCTATACGCTGAGGAGACTCCAGGTACAGTTGAGAACTTCACAGAGCTAGCTAGCCATAATTTTTATGATGGATTGACTTTCCACCGTGTGATTCCTGATTTTGTGATTCAGGGAGGTTGCCCAAAGGGTGATGGAACAGGCGGTCCAGGTCATCGTATCAAGTGCGAGGTTTCGGCTCCACGTCAGTACCACGATCGTGGTGTGTTGTCGATGGCTCACGCAGGTCGTGATACGGGAGGTTCGCAGTTCTTTATCTGCCACAACCGCACAAACACTCAGCACCTAGACGGTAACCACACATGTTTTGGTGTAGTTGTTGAGGGGTTGGATGTGATCGACGATATTCGTCCTGGTGATAAGATTCTTTCGATTAGTATCGTAGAGGAGTAGATAAATAAAAGAGTCTGTCTAAAAAACATTTTTGTCACTTATCTTGCCCCTCAAATCCTCATTTACGCTCGGTAAACTGCGGTTTGATGGTCTGCGCTAAGCCACAAAACTGAATTTTTATACAACCTCTTAACAAACGAGGGTGTCGCGATTTGATTCGTGACACCCTTTTTCTGTATTTTTGCTATTTAAAGACGTGCTTGTTGATCTCCAAAACCCGATCGCCCATAGATGGATAGGCGGCGACCTCTACACCAGCTTGGCGCATGTTGAGCGCCCCTTTGCAAGTGACAAAGTGGGTGGGCTCGTAGAGTGCGAAAACTGCACGCTTGAAGCCATTGCGAATGATGATCTCGGAGCAGCTCTCAGGCTCGCTACTGCGCACGGAGCATGGCTCCATAGAGGCGTAGATCGATGCACCACGAAGTGTGGCTCCTGCACTTAGGGCTTTGTTTATCGCCTCCTGCTCGGCGTGATGTGTGGGTGAACTCTCGTGTGTATAGCCCGTGAAGAGCTCTCCGTTAGCGGTTACAACCACAGCTCCAACACAGTATGAGGTCATTGACGGACGGCACGAAAGGCTCTGTTCGATCGCCATTGTAAGATATTTGCGATCTAGTGTCTCGTTGTCATCGAGCAGAGAGTATGTATCGACCACAACACCCCCAAGGGTGCGGCTTTGGTGTGTGCTATCTATTATGGATTGATCTATGCGGAGCTTCACGGCAAGTGGATCGCCAACCTCAATTTGTGGGTTGCGAGCAATTCGCAGAGTGTCGACCATGCCTTGTTGCATGAACATATCAATGACTTGAGCACCCCCCTCCACAAATAGGCGCTCAATGCCCATTCGTTCGAGCTCGGTGATGATACTTGCAGGCGAGATCTTGTCGAGGCGAATAACGTGTGCTACATCTGCTAGATGGTCGGCACGATCGGAGTCGCAGAAGACAACCTTTTCACCTGCACCCTCAGTGAAGAACTTCGAGGTGGGGTCTAGCTCACCCGATGAGCTGATCGTAACCTTCACAATGTCTGGCGACTGCCCCCTTTGGATGCGCTCTTGGCGGAGTTTCTCGGATCTGATTACAAGTGAGGGATTATCACTTCTGACGGTCTGAGCACCGACCAAAATAGCGTCAGAGAGAGCTCTGAGGGCGTAGACCTCATCCCAATCCTCTTTTGAGGATATCACTAGGCGCTGATCTGTACGATCGTCCATGTAGCCATCGCCCGATATGGCTACCGAGAGGTAGGTTTTCATCGCTTACTCTTTAGTGTTATAGATGTGACCTCAGGGTAGGCACCAATTCGCATAGGCCAGCCCACAGAGGCAATACCATCGTTTATATATAGTGCACCTTCACGCTCGCCATCTTCGGTCTCGATGTATAGTCCGCTCCACTGGTCATACATCCACTCAGCAGGCGACCATCCACGCTTGTCATTCCCCGCGAAGAGCTTGATCTGCATTGCGTGAACGTGCCCCGATAGGGTGTAGTCGCCATAGCCTAGATCCATGATGTCGTCCCATAGTTGTGGTAGGTGCGAGATACTCAAATTCCACATATCGCTCGAAACGCCAGAGTAGGCTCTACTGAGATCCATCTGAGGTAGATCGCCCGAGTGGCGGAACTCTTGCAACTCAGCCGAGTAGGCGATACCCGTAACGGAGATCGAATCCTCGCCACGAGTTATATAGATCGTCTGATCCTCAAGGACATGCCATCCCAGTTGGCGCTGCTTCTCTCTTATGCGCTCTGTCTCGCTATTGATTACGCCTTGATCTGCATCGTTGATGTAGACCCCAATGTCGTGATTTCCTATCACTGACGCTACGCCATACTCTGAGCGTATGCCCCTCAGGATGTTCATAACTTCGGGAGTTAGCTCATCGGCGCTTATGTGAACCAAATCGCCGCTGAAAACCACCAGCGATGGAGACTGAGCGTTAACCATATCGACAACCCTTTGCAGCTCCTTGGTCTGGTTGATCAGCACACCCACATGCAGATCTGAGATGTGAACAACCCTAAAGTCATCGAATGCGGCAGGGATTCCCGACTCAGAATCGACAACCTCGCTAAGCTCAATTCTCGTTCGCCCGATTGTTGCACCCCACACCATTACTCCAACTACGAAGAGAGAGAGAGCTCCCCCAACGATGTTTAGAGCCTTTGATCTAAATAGAGCGAGAGGGTAGTAAAAAATACGAGGGGCAAGGCTCATCATGAATATAAGGATAACCCACGATCCAAATAGAAGTGCTCCTCGACCCTGACCCCCAAGATCTAGGCTGAGAAAGCTAATAGCCACAAGTGGCGATAGTGATGTTGCGATGCAAAGAGTGCGCACACAGCGGCGCATACTAAGAGATAGTTGCTCTTTGAAGAGCAGTTTGTAGATAAACCAATCCACCACAAATAGAAGTGGACACATCAATATTATGTATTTAATCATCTATAACTTTTTTAAATATGTGCGCAAAGATAACAAAAATACGAGAGAAAACAATCTCCTCACTCACTGCTAATTTGGCACATTAGTTGCTTTGTTTTCAGATGTTAACTAATTATATCAATTTAGATCATGAAAACACTTAAACTATTATTCTCCTCAATGTTGTCTCTGTGCGGACTCGTGGTGCTAGCAAATACACCCGTAGATCACAGCACCGAGACCTCCACAACACAGACTGCAGATCATGATGGGGATCTATCGCCCTACATGATACTCGCAAAACAACGTGTAGCTCAAAGCGAGACAATGTGGGATTATTACGTTACAAATCGCTCAGGATTCCAACAAACAATGCCACCTCAGTTTGCGTTTGCCACTAGAGACAATCGCTTCTCGATCACTATGGGAGGGCAGATTCAACTGCGTGCGGTGTATGGATTTGATGGAATTGCCGATAATCGTGACTTTGTCACCTATGACATACACGTTCCTCAGGGCTACGCTACTCAGGAGCGCTTTATGATGGATGCATCCACCTCTCGATTCTTCGTAAAGTCGATCATCAACAGCGATAAGCTGGGACGTGTGGTTGTCTATATCGATAGCGACTTTAGGGGTGGCCAAGAGGGTAGCTACGTTCCTCAGATTCGCTCGGCGTATGTCTCTATGCTCGGTTTTACGCTTGGACGTGATGTCTCGACATTCTGCGATGTCTCAGCAGGGCCAAGTACGATCGACTATCAGGGGCCTGGTGCCTATAACTTCAACTTTGTAGATGTATTGCGCTATGAGAGGGTGTTCTTTAGAGATCGTATGAAGTTTGGAGTGGCATTGGAGACTCCAGGCGTGAGCGCAACCTACAACGACAACTTTGCTGAGATTCCTCAGCGCATGCCAGATATTCCTATCTATTTGCAGTATATGTGGGGCGAGAACAACAATAGCCACTTTAGAGGCTCGGCTGTGTGGCGTAACATGTACTCCTATGATATGACAACCGACAGAACTATCAGCACAACGGGTTGGGGTGTTCAAGCTAGTGGAAAGATGCATCTGTTGAGCTGCTTTAATGTCTCGTTTAATGCTGTGTATGGTGAGGGTATCACACCATATATTCAGGATCTCACGGGGAGTGGTCTCGACATCACGCCAAATCCAATGAATGCCCATATGATCCAAGCGACCCCTATGTATGGGTGGCAGGCAGCAGGTCAGCTGTGGATCACACCAAAGCTATGCGTCAATGGTGGTTATTCACGAGTGGTGATAGAGCACGAAAATGGTTACTACACCGATGATGAGTATAAGAGCACCAACTATATGTTCGGAAACGCCATCTATGCACTAACAGAGCGCTTCCACCTAGGGGCGGAGTATCTATATGGTACCAGACGCAATATGAACGATCAACGAAGCCACGCAAATCGTGTTAATGTATTGCTGAGTTACAACTTCTAGCACAAAAAATATACACTATACTCAAAATAGCGAGATCGCAGATGTGGTCTCGCTATTTTGTGCTTTAATTTTACTACCTTTGACCCTCAAATGATGCGCCCTATTATCATATCCCTGCTACTGGTCATGCTCTGTGCCCCTTTGCGTCTAGCAATAGATTCGGCGAGCAGACTAACCACTGCACCAGCGAAGAGTGCTACGCTACTCTTTGCGGGCGATCTCATGCAGCACTCGCCTCAGATTAGTGCTGCGTTGCGTGGCGATGGGCAGTACGATTATAGCGCCGTTTTTGAGCATGTGGCACCACTATTTCACGCGGTGGACTACTCCGTTATAAACCTCGAAACGACTCTCGATACCGTTGGACCTTATCGTGGTTATCCGATGTTTCGATCGCCAGCGCAAATAGCAGAGGCGATAAAGAGTGCAGGAATTGATGCCGCTGTTTTGGCGAATAACCACTGCATGGATCGAGGGCGAAGAGGGGCTATACTAACTCAGCAACTACTCAACGAGCAGGGGATCTCCCACACGGGGGTGAGTCTCGATGCCAAGCGCCCACAAAAGCCCATTAGCTTTAGTCGTGGGGGGCTCTCTTTCGATATTTTTAGCTACACCTATGGCACAAACGGAATGCCAGTACCTATGGGTATGGCGGTGAATATGATAGATACGCTCTGCATGTCGAGAGACCTTGAGAGATCGACTGCCGAGATTAAAATTGTGTTTATACACTGGGGTAATGAGTACGAATTGCAAGAGAATAGTGTGCAACGCTCCCTGGCGGCACACTTAAGAGAGAGTGGTGCCGATATTATTATAGGTAGCCATCCCCACGTGATTCAACCATATTATAGCGACTCCGAGGGGGTTGTCTTCTATTCGCTGGGCAACTTTGTGTCGAATCAGCGTAAGCGCCACTGTGATGGTGGGCTTCTGGCACAGGTGAAGGTCGTCGTGCAGCCCAATGGCGACAAGTCATTCGAAGTTGAGGGTATCCCCATTTGGGTGGATACACCTACTTATAGAGTGCTACCTCAAAGCGTGGCCGATACCATCGATCTATCGCCGCAAGCACGCCTGCGCTATGCACAATTTATCCTAGATACGGGATGCTATACCAAATAACCTATAACTGCATTAATTTTTTTTATAGTTTTTCTTTGTTACTTCTTATTTTTATGCCTAAATTGCATCATCTTTAAAGGCTTACTATTAATAACTTAACAATTAAAATTATGAAAAGTATAAAAGGCACACTAACAGAGCAGAATCTGTTGAAATCATTTGCAGGAGAGAGTCAAGCTCGCACACGCTATACATTCTTTGCTTCAGCAGCAAAAAAAGAGGGATTTGAGCAGGTAGCAGGAGTATTCATGGAGACTGCCGAGCAGGAGAAGGAGCACGCAAAGCGCTTCTTTAAATTCCTCGAAGGTGGTGAGGTGACTATCACAGCTAGCTTCCCAGCAGGTAAGATCGGAACTACGAAGGAGAACCTTCTAGCTGCGGCTGCGGGTGAGAACGAGGAGTGGTCGGAGCTATACCCAGAGTTTGCTAAGATTGCGGACGAAGAGGGCTTCCCACAGGTGGCAGAGGCGTTCCGTCAAATTGCAAAGGTTGAGGCGGAGCATGAGCGTCGTTACCTGAAGCTACTAAGCCGTATGACAGATGGTGATTTCTTCAAGCGTGATGGTGTTATCTGGTGGCAGTGCCGCAACTGTGGTTATGTATTGGAGGCATCACAAGCTCCTGAGCTTTGCCCAGCATGTGCACACCCTCAGGCGTTCTTCGAGCCACGCAAGGAGAACTACTAGTCAGAAGTAAGAGTAAAAAAAATCTCGTCCAACTTAATGGACGAGATTTTTTTGTCTGTTGGGTTTCCGATTACATGTTGTAACCCGAAACTACGATGTTGTAGTTGCTGTTGTCAGGCACTGTAAACTCGATCGTGCGCTTCTCACCTGGAAGAAGGTTGAAGTAACCGTCCGAGAAGTATGCTGGAAGAATGATCTCACCCGTAGTCTTATCCACAGCGTTGAGCTTCACACCCATTGCGATGTTCTTCGACGAGTTTGTGAGAGTCACTGTGTTCTTGCTCACCTTTTGCTTTACAGTAGCTTTTGCGATCTGGCTGATCTGAGAGTTGTTGCTCAGCTCCTTGCTCTTGATGTAGTCGTTGATCGATACCACTTGACCCTTCGAGTTCTTAAGAACCATGCGTGCTAGGTAGATGTCGTTATCCACCTGCTTGCCCTCGAAGCACTTAGTCTGAGCGTTTGCCTTAGCTGTGAACTTGCCACTCTGCTTGTTGATTAGCTTTCCTGATAGAGTGTAGTATGTAAGTGTAACCTGCATATCCTTTAGCTCCTGACGAGTTGTGTTGATGATTACAACCTCATCTGTTGGAAGGTTCATCTGAACGTGGATAGGCTCACAAGCCTTTGCAGCACCGAAGTAAGAGCCTGGAGTCTCGTAGTCGTAGCTGTAAGTCTGCCAGATCATGCTTGGCCATGCTGGGTGTGTCATCCATAGGATTAGACCCGTTGTGTTGTCCCACATCTTGCTGTTCCACGCCTCAAGCATGTTGCGCCATGCATCGTAGCAGATGAATTGCGACTGTGCGGCGAACTGCTCCATAGATGTAGGTTTGCCGAAGCTCTCAACCGCTGCCATGAAGTCAGGGAAGTTCTGAGTCGTGTGGTGTAGGTCGTGATATGCCCAAACGTCGTTGATTGGCCATCTGTCCTCCTCGGCAATGAACTTCTTGATCGTGTTAGCCGTAGGTACAGCGTATGTTCCAAGCTCCGTGTTGTAGCCCTGAGCATTCTTCGTGTAGTAGTCCGCTGGGTTCTTCATGTAGCCCCAAGGACCGCTCGTGCGCATATTTAGGTAGCGAGACTGTCCGTGGTAGTGGCGTGTGTTGTCCTCCTGGGCTAGCATCTCAGGGAGCGTCACATCGAGACCCTTAGGTGCGAAGCCCTCGTTACGTGGGTTCCAGATGATGATCGATGCGTGGTTGCGGAAGCGACGCACAACGTCTCTTGCATTCTCCACGAATAGAGGTTGGTCGTATGGCTCAACTGTATCGTCAGTCGTGATCCAGAAGTCGTTCCACACCAACATTCCATACTCATCGGCAAGCTCATAGAAGCTCTCCTGAGTCGACTCACCAGTCCAGTTACGGATGATGTTGAAGTTGGCATCTTTGTGCAGTTGGAAGTATGGCTCTAGGCGCTCTCTCTCGGTGCGCTTCATACCATCGTCCATACCCCAGTTACCACCTCTTGTGAAGATTCTCTCGCCATTGACACGAAGAACGATGTATGGACCGACAGGGTCGTTTTGATCGATCTCAACTAGTCCCGAACGATCGTCGCTCTTGAATGTTGGGAGGTTGATATCCTTAGTGTAAGGGTAGCGGTTGATGTAGTCGAATAGCTCCTTGCCAGTGTCGTTGCGATCAACTGGAGTGTATGCGTAGCGAGTGTTCTGGCCATCTTCGTGCACCATAAGCTCGTAAGAGAACTCACGAACACCAAATCTTACATCCTTAGCGTCTGAGAGCTTCTGATCTGCATCCTTAGTCTCAAGCACTAGGTCGTATAGTGGCTGCTCACCATAGCCATTAGGCCACCAAAGCTCAGGGTTTGAAACCGTAAGTTCAGAGTGTGTATCAGGCGATAGTAGTAGCTCAAGCTCCTGCTTTGGTGCTAGAGTGAACTCCTTAGTGACTGTTGTGTTAGCTTTAGCGATTGTAGCTGTAAGGGATCCCTTAACGCTCTTGTTGCTCACGTTCTTCACTGGAACTTTGATTGTGATGTCAACAGACGTTGTGTCAGGCAATGGAAGGTTCGTAGCAACCAATGGGTCGCCAATTACAACATCGCCATGAGTGCGAAGGCGCACATCTTGCCAGATACCGATATTTCTATCGCGGATACCTGGGATCCAGTCCCATCCGATAGACGAGATGAACGTTGGGCCATCGTTGCTGAGCATACCACCGTTGAGACCCTGACCCTTAGCCATTGTCTGCTCGTCTGGGAATCCAGGGTTTGCAGGTGGGTAGATCTTGATCGTTAGGATGTTGCCGCTCTGCTTCATGAGCTTCGTGATATCGAATTCGCCACGCTTGAAAGCACCCTTTAGTTCGCCTAGCTTCTTGCCATTGAGGTAGATGTCGGCAGCGTAGTTGATACCATTAAGAAGCAGCGATGTGTACTCTTGTTGGCTCTTAGGAGCGTCGAACTCCACTTTGTACCACCACTCCGTGCGACAAAGTGACTCAGGAATTGCGAGGTTGTTGAGTCCAAAGTATGGATCAGGATATACTCCCTGATTAACAAGTGTTGTGAGGACAGTTCCAGGAACTGTTGCGTTGTACCACTGCGAGATGTCCAGAGTTGGATCGAGAGGTGATTTTTGGCTCTCCATCACGTAGTCGTGCTCTGCCATGCGCCATCCATCCTCGATAGCCCACTCATTCTCACCAACAGAGACAAGCTTTGTGGCGATCTGTTGAGGTGCTACTCTCGTGGCTGTTTGGAATGGTGCGTTACCCTGAGGTAGCACCGCTTGTGGTTCAAGCTTACCAGTCCAATGAACCGTCAGTCCTGGTACCTGCGCCCCAACTTGCCCGATGAAGGCTAGCGAGGCTGCTGTTAAAATTAGTAGTTTTTTCATATTTTAGATAAAATTATTGTTTCACAATATCTACGACCTGAGCCACGATCTGAGCAGAAGTGATCTCGTTTGAGAACTCCTCGATCTTGACCTCACCGCCCATCGACACTCTCTGGTTGCGATACTCCATCTTTGACTCCACTCTGTGGCGTGCCGAGAGGTGGAACTCCCTAGCGCCAGTGTAGCTCTTGAGCTGCTCAACGTTCGAGGCATTAACTCCGCATCCAGGCATGATGATTATGCGATCGCCTGCCCTTTGGACCAGCTCACGAAGTAGCTCCTTGCCCATTGGTGCTGAAGGCTCGCAGCCCGATGTGAGGATGCGATCAAAACCCAGCTCGATGATCTGCTCCAGCGCCACGAGTGGCTCACGGCACACATCGAACGCGCGGTGGAACGTAAGTGATAGCCCCTCTGCTGCTGCGACTAGCTCCCTGCAGGCCTCTAGGTCGATCAGCCCATCTGCCGTTAGACAACCAAAGACTACGCCGTCAGCGCCCAGCTCACGTGCGATTTGAATATCGCGCTTCATGATCTGAAGCTCATCCTCAGAGTAGAGGAAGTCTCCACTGCGAGGTCTTATGATTACATTTAGGAGGATGTCGATTCTCTGGCGGGCCATCTCGATCTCGCCATAACTTGGGGTAGTGCCCCCCTCAGGAATGCCTGCACAGAGCTCAACACGCCCTGCACCACCCCTCTGTGCTTCGAGAGCGCTTGCTGCCGAATTTGCACATATCTCAACTAGGTAGTTACTCATTTTTTTTAAAAATTCTAGCACAAAAATAGCAAATTTTATGATGAAATCCAAATTCAAACTACCCATAAAATAAAACTGTGAGAGCGCATAGCACCCTCACAGTCTCTATATATAGTAATAATCTATGGATTATAGCTCGTTAACGAACTCTCCGCTCTGGATCGACCAGTCTCCACCGAAGAATCCTGTCAGTCCAAGCTGTGAGATGCCATCTTTGAGTCCATCGAAACGGAAGACCATAACGTCAGGGAATCCTGTGTTCGCCTGCAAGTAGTCGTTAGGGTAGGTAGCGTATGCGCCTTTAAGTCCCGTACCTGCGATCACACCCACTAGGTTGCCACTAGTGTTTGGACGTGGGTAGACAAAGTACGCACCAAGATCGTCGCCAGTGATTGTCTCATCACCGAATGTCAAGCTCTTAGATGTGATCTGAAGTGGTGACTCAGAAAGAAGTGATCTCCATGCAGCGTTGTTCGTAGCGTTACCAAATAGGATCACGTTTCTGTTGTCGAAACCACCCTTTAGGAACTCTCTGTCCGATACGATGTCGATAGCGCCGTTACCACGATAGAGCATAGTCTCAGCGTCGAAACGAGCTTTGTTCTTATACCATGCGTTCTCAGTTGAAGAGCCCTTAGTTGGGTAGACAAACACCACATTGTTTGCGAATACCTCCTTGAAGCCACCAGCTCTAATCTCCGACTTCTCGAAGTCGTTAAGCTCGCTTACGCTCCACTTATCGCCGCTCTTACGAAGAGTTACTACGCCCTTGCCGTCAACCTCTACAGCCGAACCATCGAGCGCCACTGTAACATCACCGCTAATTGGCATGTTGTCGAAATCGAGCTTTAGTACCGCCACATTCTCAGTTGTACCAACCACAGAGTCCGCCTCGATGTCGAGTAGGATCTTCGAGTAGTTGAACGATTGCTGCTGCTGTGAGATTGTAGCCCAGTAGTTCTGAGCCGACACCCCAGGGCTAGCCGTCACAAACTCGATGTGCTTAACAGAGTTTGTTGCAGGGATCGTGTGCCATTTGTAGTAGTCGAAGATTGGTTTCCAGTCCACGCTCTCGTTGCCGTACCAGTGCGAACCTCCTGGCTCCTCGTACCACGATACATCTGGGTGGAAGGTTGCAAGATCTTGGCGCATCTCACGCACCATATCAATAGGTACAACCTTGTCAGCATCGCCGTGAAGGATGTAGATTCCCGACTGTAGGTAGTTGCGCTTTAGCTCCTTAACACGTCCTGCTTGTGCAGCACGCTCGATCATTGGGAACTGCTCACCTGGCAATGAGATACCACCCGAACGGCTCGCTACATAGTCCACGATGTCTGGGTAGCTAGCACAAGGCGCAATAGCTGCAAACTTATCTGGGAATGTAGCCCCTAGGTACCAAGTACCGTGACCACCCATAGAGTGCCCCGTGAGGTATGTCTTCTCTGGTGCTGTTTTGTAGACTTTGCGTGCATCCTCAAGAACCTCGATAGCGTCTAGGCGACCGATATCCTCCCAGTTGAAACCGAATGGACGACGGTTTGTAGCGCAGATAACGTGTCCCCAATCCTTAGAAGAGTATGCTCTTGCTTGGTTGCGAGCCTCAACACCTGCTCCGTGAACCGAAAGGAATAGCGCCTGACCATCGCCCTTAGTCGATGATGGCTGTACGCTGTAGTACTGAACCGAACCATCCACGCCACTGATGAACGTGCGCTCGTGAACCTTCATAGGGTCTACATTTCTGAACTCAGTCTCAGTCACATCGAGAGTGCGACCACGTGAGTCCTTTAGTGTAAGTGTAGCCTTGATGTTGCCCTCCTTTGTGTTGGCAGTTGCTGGCACTAGGAACTGGAGCTTTTGTGTCATCATGTCCATCACATCGTCAGTCTTGTATGTAGCCTTTTCGCCACTCTCCAATTCACATGTGATAGTGAGTCCCGATAGCTTCTTGTTCGATGCGTTGATTACACGTACTGCGCTCCACTTCTCGTTGTCCTCGCCAATGATGATGTCGCACTTTGTCATATCACGATCTGAGAACATCACAGGCTTGTCAGGGCGGATAATGCTCGCCGCAACGTGGCCATAGCGCCCCGCAGTGAAGATAAACTGGTTGATGCCCTTCTTCGCAACGAATGGGATGAGCGTAGTTGCAAAGTCGTAGTGGTCGCCCTCGTGTGGCATGCCGTTGATAAACGAACGAGTGTTTGCCGTAGCTAGAAGTAGGAGCGTCTCGCTCTTTGGTGCGTCGTACTCACTATATAGGTAGGCACCTCTCATTCCTGGGTCTGCGAATGTTGACTTCTCGTTGGCAGTGATCGGAGTCCACTGTATAGCCTCACGTGTGCGGCCGTAGTTGTGGGCACGAAGATTGTCCTCAGATGGAGCTGAGAACGTCCCGTTGAAGAGCTCCCAAGCGATTACATCGTTGTGGCGGTAGAAGTAGTTACCACCGTTACCCGTATTTTTAACAAAGTATCCCTTGTCAAATTTGTATGCTACCTCGCCCTCGTCAACACGCTCAGCGCGCTCACGCCCGAAGATCTCAACGTGGTCACCCTCTTGGCCCTTTTGTGCCATAGATGTCAATGACAGCGCAAGAGTGGCAACCGTTAAAATTAATTTTCTCATTGTTGGTTTGAAATTATTTAATGTTACTATAGTTTTTGGTCTAGTCTCTATTTTATTCGGCAAATGTAGTGAAAAAAAATAAAATATAACTCTTACGCACTATTCTGCCTAGTAGAAACCAATCTAATTTTATGAGTGAATATAGTGTTAAAACGCTAAAATAACATAACTAGATATTGTAAAATAGGAAAATATATTATATCTTGTGCAGAAATGTATGCATTAATTAGATGTTAGAACCTAATTCTCCGTGAGTTGGTCTCTTTTGTTTGATTGGTGCATAATAGTTGCGTGTGAATATAATTAACGTAAAAACATATAAATATTTTATCAAAGATGGAGAATAAACTTCAACAACTCACTCAAAAGCTCTACGATGAGGGGCTAGAGAGAGGTCGCACAGAGTCTGATCGCCTAATTGCTGAGGCTCAGGAGCGTGCTCAACAGATTGTTGCTCAAGCTCAGGCTGAGGCTCAAGCTATCGTAAAGGGCGCTCAAGATAGCGCTGAGGATGCTCACAAGAACGCAATGACTGAGATTGCGCTTGCAGGAAAACAGGCGGTGGCAAAGATCAAGTCTGAGATTGCGGAGATGATCGTTGCGAAGAGCACATCTCAGGGCGTAAAGTCGGCAAATTTGGATGCGAAGTTCATCAAGGAGATGCTCTTGGCGGTGGCTGCAAACTGGAACGGAACGCAGGGCGTGAAGAGTGATCTGAACGTTCTTCTGCCTGAGGGGGCAAAGGCCTCTCTAGACAAGGAGTTCGCAGCGGTGGCTAAGGAGCTACTCACTGAGGGCATCGAGGTGGGTTACTCTTCGGAGGTGAAGAGCGGATTCAAGATCTCGGAGAAGGGTGGTGGATACTACATCTCGTTCTCGGATTCAGATTTCGAGGCTCTGCTTGGTGGCTACCTACGTGAGAAGTTGTACAACCTTCTTTATAAAGCATAGGTCATGTTCAGCAAGGATTACTTCTGTCTTGTAGCTGGCTTCAGGGAGTATATGCTCGATAGTGATCTCAAGCACTTTGCACCTAATGAGATCATCGACGAGGTACTCGAGGAGGTCGACTCCAAGGATCAGAAAGCAGTTGAGCTGCTCTATAACTACTACGACTGTGAGAATATCATCTCTAGGCGTTGGGCACGCACTGCGCACAACCCCCTAGGTAGGCTCTCAGCGGAGCAGATCGTCTCGGAGTTGGAGCAGCCTGAGCTTTTGCCTGAGCCCCTGAGAGAGGTTATAGCGGCGTATAACAAACCTGAGGATGCAGATCCTGAGGTTGTGGATGTGACTAAGAGATTCGAGATCTCACTTCTGGAGGCGTACTACACTATGTGCGAAAAGGCAAAGTGTAGTTTCCTAAAGCAGTGGGCTCAGATGGATCGTAGCCTAAGAAATATTGTGGCCTCGGTGACGGCACGCAATATGGATATGGCGATCGGCAGTGTCGTTGTGGGCGATGGCGATGTGGTTGAGCACCTGACTAGAAGCTCAGCCGCAGATTTTGGACTCAGAGGCGAGCTCCCTTGGATCGACGCTGTTCTGGCAGCGGTAAATGATGAGTCGAACCTTCTGGAGAAGGAGCGAAAGTTGGACCTAGTGCGTTGGGATATAGCCCAAGAGGCGGTGGAGTTCAACTATTTTGATATAGATGCGATTCTCTCTTACCTAGTGAGAATCAACATCGTTGCTCGTTGGCAGGAGCTCGACCCTAAGCGTGGGCGTGAGATGTTCGACAAACTCATCGGCGAGCTAGACAGCAAAGAGATAGTAAATAAACAATAAAAATAGATAGATGAAAACGACAGGACGAGTTAATGGTATCATCTCCAACATCGTGATCGCACAGGTCGATGGACCCGTAGGGCAGAATGAGATCTGTTTTGTGAATTGCGGACAGGAGAGGATGATGGCCGAGGTTATTAAGGTCGTGGGTGATAGCGCCTACGTCCAAGTTTTTGATAGCACCAGAGGTCTGAAGATGGGCGATCTCGTTGAGTTTGAGGGGCACATGCTAGAGGCTACTCTAGCGCCAGGTCTTCTCTCACGCAACTATGACGGTCTTCAGAACGACCTTGAGAAGATGGATGGACTCTTCATCGAGCGAGGTGCAATCACCGATCCAATCGACTTCGATGCTCAGTGGGAGTTCACGCCCCTAGCAAAGCAAGGCGATAAGGTCACGGGTGCTAGCTGGCTAGGTGAGGTGACCGAAAAGTGGCTCACGCACAAGATCATGGTTCCGTTTATCATGACGGGCAACTATACAGTGAAGAGTGTGGTGACGGCTGGAACATACAAAGTTACAGATACAGTAGCGGTGGTTACGGACTCTGATGGCAATGACTACAACATCTCGATGGTGCAACGTTGGCCAGTGAAGCAGGCGGTGCGTAACTACGTAGAGAAACCACGTCCATCACGTGTGATGGAGACGGGGGTTCGTGCAATTGATACATTCAACCCACTAGCAGAGGGGGGTACGGGCTTTATCCCTGGACCTTTCGGTGCGGGTAAGACCGTATTGCAGCACGCAATCTCGAAGCAAGCTGAGGCGGATGTTATCATCATCGTGGCGTGTGGAGAGCGTGCCAACGAGGTGGTGGAGATCTTCAAGGAGTTCCCAGAGTTGGTGGACCCTCGCTCGGGGCGTAAGCTCATGGAGCGCACGATCATCATCTGTAACACATCGAACATGCCTGTTGCGGCACGTGAGGCATCTGTATATACAGGTATGACAATCGGAGAGTACTATCGTGCGATGGGACTCAAGGTTTTGGTAATGGCGGACTCTACATCGCGTTGGGCGCAGGCTCTGCGTGAGATGTCTAACCGCCTTGAGGAGCTTCCAGGTCAGGATGCCTTCCCGATGGACCTCTCGGCAATCATCTCGAACTTCTACTCACGAGCAGGTCTTGTGAAGCTGAATAACGGACAGACTGGATCTGTGACCTTCCTCGGTACGGTATCCCCTGCGGGAGGTAACCTCAAGGAGCCAGTTACGGAGTCTACGAAGAAGGCAGCACGCTGTTTCTACGCCCTATCTCAGGGACGTGCCGACTCTAAGCGCTACCCAGCGATCGATCCTTTGGACTCATACTCTAAGTACTTGGAGTACCCAGAGATCAAGGAGTATTTGGATGATTACATCTGCAAAGGGTGGGTCGATCTAGTCTACGCTGGTAAGACATTCGTGCAGCGAGGTAAGGAGGCGAACGATCAGATCAACATCCTCGGTGACGACGGTGTGCCTGTGGAGTATCACGAGCGCTTCTGGAAGTCGGAGCTTATCGACCATGCAATCCTTCAGCAGGATGCCTTCGATAAGATCGATGCGAACTGTAATATCGAGCGCCAGAGAATGATGTATGAGCTAGTGATCGATGTGTGTAAGCGTGACTTCAACTTCCCAGATTTCGAGGAGTGCTCTCACTTCTTCAAGAGCCTAATCAACCTACTGCGTCAGGCAAACTACACCGCATGGCAGTCTCAGGAGTTCGATGCGGCGATAGCTCAAGTGCATACATTTATTAACGAAAAAGCAAAATAGAGCGATATGACAACACGTGCATTTCAAAAGATATATACTAAGATCGACAATATCACGAAAGCAACCATAACGCTTCGTGCTACAGGTGTCGGTAATGATGAACTAGCTACTGTGGGTGGGAAACTCGCTCAGGTGGTGAAGATTATGGGCGAAAAGGTCACTCTTCAGGTCTTTGCAGGAACTGAGGGCGTGGCAACTAACTCAGAGGTTGTGTTTCATGGTGAGCCGCCAAAACTAAAGGTGTCGGACGACCTAGCGGGTCGCTTCTTCAACGCCTATGGCGAACCTATGGAGGGCGGAGTGGCACTCGAGGGTGAGGCTCGTGAGATTGGAGGACCTACGGTGAATCCGTTCCGTCGTCTCCAGCCTTCGGAGCTCATCGCTACGGGTATCGCTGGTATCGACCTTAATAATACGATCGTAACGGGGCAGAAGATTCCATTCTTTGCCGATCCCGATCAACCATACAACGCCGTTATGGCGAATGTGGCTCTACGTGCCAAGGCAGATAAGATTATCCTTGGAGGTATGGGTCTAACGAATGACGACTTCCTATACTTTAAGCAAGTATTCGAGAACGCAGGTGCCTTAGATCGCATCGTGTCGTTTGTGAACACTACGGAGAACCCACCAGTGGAGCGTCTGCTAGTTCCAGACATGGCGCTCACGGCGGCAGAGTACTTTGCAGCGGATAAGGGCGAGAAGGTGCTCGTTCTGCTTACAGATATGACCCTCTATGCCGATGCTCTTGCGATTGTATCGAACCGTATGGACCAGATCCCATCGAAGGACTCGATGCCAGGATCGCTCTACTCGGACCTTGCGAAGATCTACGAGAAGGCGGTGCAGCTGCCTAACGGTGGATCTATCACGATCATTGCGGTGACTACGCTCTCGGGAGGGGACATCACTCACGCTATTCCTGATAACACGGGTTACATCACCGAGGGACAGCTGTTCCTACGTAATGACTCTGATACGGGACGTGTGATTGTCGATCCATTCCGCTCGCTCTCGCGTCTAAAGCAGCTTGTGATTGGTAAGAAGACGCGTGAGGATCACCCTCAGGTGATGAACGCCTGTGTGCGTCTCTATGCCGATGCAGCCAACGCAAAGACCAAGCTAGAGAACGGTTTCGACCTCTCGAACTACGACGAGCGAACTCTAAAGTTTGCGCACGATTACTCGGCTAAGCTCCTTGCGATCGATATTAATATTGATGTTACACAGATGCTTGACACAGCGTGGGAGCTACTCTCGAAATACTTCTCTAAGGAGGAGGTTGCGATTAAGGCCGAACTCGTTGCTAAGTACTGGAAATCATAGATTTGAATGGCAATCAAGTTTCAATACAACAAGACTTCGCTCGGCGACTTGGGCAAACAGCTCAAGATGAGACAGAAGGCGCTCCCTACCATAAAGAGTAAGGAGTCGGCTCTGCGCTCAGAGGTTAAGCGTGCGAAGAGCTCGGCAGAGGAGTATCTCGAAAAGTTCGAAGAGCTGAAGAGACGCTACGACTATATGGTCGCTCTGTGGGGTGAGTTTGATTGCGATCTACTGCGAATTGCGGATATAGAGCTCTCAACTCAAAAGATCGCTGGTGTGCGAATCCCAGTGCTCGAGCAGGTGATATTCGAGGAGAGAGGCTACGACCTATTCTCGTCACCAGCATGGTTTGCCGATGGAATTGCTATCCTCAAAGAGATGGCGAAACTCGGCGTTGAGGGTGAGGTCTACAACCGAAAAATGGAGTTGTTGGACTACGCACGACGCAAAACTACTCAAAAAGTAAACTTGTATGAGAAGGTGCAGATACCTGGATACGAGGATGCGATACGTAAAATTAAACGATTCATGGAGGATGAAGAAAATCTCTCGAAGTCGGCACAGAAGATCGTTAAAACAAAACAAGAACAAGCCGAGGAGGGCGCTATGTTATGATAGTTAGAATGTCACGTTACGACTTTGTGCTCTATGCAGCGCAGAGTGACGACTTTGTGGAGCGACTCCGAGAGCTTGGTCTAGTGGATATCACAATCAGGGACTGGGAGCCATCCGAAGAGGATCGTGACCTGATCCTAGAGATCGAAGGTCACCAAAAAGCACGCACCTTCCTTGAGGATTTTCGTAGTGATGAGCTACGATTCAAGGCTCACGCTGCGGCTTATGGCTCGGCTCAGGAGGCGTACTCTAAGTATGTGTCGATTCAGCGTGAATTGGCAGGTTACAACGCTGAGCTCTCTCGCCTAGAGAAGAGTGCTGATGAGCTTCGCCCTTGGGGTGAGTTTTCGGTCGAGAGACTCGCTGAACTCGCTAAGGGGGGAACGCAGATCAGATACTTTATGGCGATGAGCGCTGTCTTCGAGGAGAATGTCGCTGCTTGGAGCGAAGACTACACTCTTGAGATTGTGAATCGAAACGACGCTTTCGTGTGGTTTGTGATAATCACAACACCAGATGCGGAGGTGATGATCGATGCTCAGGAGATGCGCACTCCGACGATGGATATTCGAGGTGTGGAGGCTCTCATGAGCGATCTTCACGCTAAGATTGAGGCCATGGATGAGCCGCTTTCAAGAGTCGCTGCATCGGAGCACCTGTTGGACCAAGGCGAGATAGCTCTAAAGGAGCGCTTGCAGAGAGTTAAGGTTGTCTCTACGGCCGAGAGCGCAGCTGAAGGCTCGCTCATGGTGATGGAGGCGTGGGCAGCCAGAGAGACCTCTCATGAGGTGGATCGCCTGCTCGATAACTTCTCGGGGGTGGTCTACATCAAGTCGGAGCCAACGCCTGAGGATGATACGCCAGTGCAGCTAAAGAACAACGCTATCGTCAGAGCCTTCGAGCTCATCGGCGATATGTACGCAAGACCCAAGTATGGAACTATCGACCTAACGCTGTTCTATGCGCCGTTCTATGCGCTGTTCTTCGCAATATGTCTCAACGATGCGGGCTACGGTTTGGTGCTTGCTCTTATGAGCGTTGTCCTTAGGATGAAGAGCCCGAAACCAGGAATGATGCGCAACGCCTCGCTACTGGGGATGCTCTGCGGAGGTATGAGTGTGCTCTTTGGCTTGCTGACAGGTTCGTTCTTCGGTTTGGATTTGGCGAAGTCCTTCCCATCGATTCCATTCGTGAACTTCCAGGAGCAGTTCCTAACCCTTTCGTTTGCGATAGGTATGGTGCAGATTATCCTCGGTATGGTTCTACGTGTGGCGCTTATCTCGGCGAGAGTTGGGTTTAAGTACTCTTTGGGTGCGCTGGGCTGGCTCATCATTGTGGCATCTGTCACGATGGCTATGGGTCTTCCAATGCTGGGCGAGAACCTCTCGATTCCGTTCTATACGCCAGATTCGATAGCGTTCTACTCGACACTGGGTCTTGGTGGTGCGTTGATGCTTCTGTTCAACTCACCAGGTAAGGGGCTACTCACAAACCTCGGTGCAGGGCTCTGGGAGGGGTACAACAACATCACGGGAATCCTTGGTGATGTGCTCTCTTATGTGCGTCTGTTTGCAATCGGTTTGGCGGGAAGTATCCTAGCCCTCGTATTCAACTCCCTAGCTGTTGGCTTTGTGCCCGATGAGGCGAATATCGTGGTTAGGATCTTGATTATGCTACCAATCCTACTCATTGGACATGGAATCAACCTCTTCTCTTCGACAATTTCGTCGTTCGTTCACCCGATGCGTCTAACGTTCGTGGAGTTCTACAAAAATGCTGGTTTCGAGATGACTAACCGTAATTTCGAGCCAATCAAAAAAATGGAAATAGAAAAGTAAAATTATAAACAAAAACAAAAAAATTAACAGATTATGGAAACAACAACATTGGCAATCACACTAGGCTACATTGGCCTTGCATTGATGATGGGTATCTCAGGTTTTGCTTCGGCAATCGGTACTTCAACAGCTGCTCAGGCGGCGGTAGGTGCTATGAAGAAGAACCCTAAAGCGTTCGGTAACTACATGGTACTTACGGGTCTTCCAGGTACACAGGGTCTCTACGGTTTCGTAGGCTTTGCACTTTTGAACCCAATCATGACAGCTGAGACAACAATCTTCCAGGGAGCTGCAATCTTCGGAGTAGGTCTTTTGACGGGTATCGCTTGTTTGGGTTCGTCTTACTACCAGTCACGAGTTTGTGCTAACGGTATCGCTGCAATCGGAAACGGTCACGACGTGATGGGTAAGACCCTAATCCTCGCTGCCTTCCCTGAGCTTTATTCGATCCTTACTATTCCTGCGATCTTCCTTGTGCGTGGTATGATCATGTAATTATAAGCTGAAAAGCAAGCGATTTTTAGCACTTCACTCGATTCTGAAATCCTCACATACTCTAAGTATGCTGCGGTTTCAGTCTCATCGTGAAGCCCTAAAACTCATCTTGCTTTTCAACTTAAAAATCCTAGAGATTTGGCAAGTAATTTTTAGCACTTCGCTCGATTCTGAAATCCTCACATACTCTAAGAATGTAGGGTCTAATCACGAAGTCGACTAAATAGCTCGCATATAATAAGGGTGTGACCTCTGATGAGGTCACACCCTTATTTTGTAAGCACCGTTGTGCTCTATGATCTTTGCGAGCGCTTGCGCTGCTTCGATGGTAGTTTTTTCGAGCGGCGGCGATTCTTTGCATCTTGATGCGGAGAGTAGAACTGCTCATCCTCGCCAGGCATCACAATCTCGAAATCGAGCTGTCGCTTCTGCATATCGGCTCTCTTAATACGGATTGTGACCTCATCGCCAAGCGTCATTTTGCGATGTGACGACTCGCCATATATCTCGTAATTTGTCTCGTCAAAACGATAGAAATCACCTCTGATATCACGCAGGAACGCCATACCTTCGATGTGCGTATCTTTGAGCTCAACGTAGATTCCCCACTCGGTGAGTCCTGAGATATTACCCACGAACTCCTCACCAATCTTATCCTCCATGAACTCGACCATCTTATATTTGATCGATGCACGTTCAGCCTCAGCTGCCACGATCTCTCGCTCTGAAGATCTTTCGCATAGTGCCTCTATGGAGTCACTCTTAACCGAGCGACCACCCTCGAGATAGTGCGCTAGGATGCGGTGAACCATCATGTCGGGATAGCGACGTATTGGCGACGTGAAGTGCGTATAGTCGTCAAATGCTAGTCCGTAGTGCCCGATATTGTCGGTGGTGTAGAACGCCTTTGACATCGATCTCACGGCAAGAGTCGAGACTGCATTAGCCTCGGCACGACCCTTGATCGTTGTGAAGAGCTTGTTCATCTCCTTGGCGATCGATCGTCCACGTGTAGCTTTGAAGTTATAGCCAAATCGCATGATGAATGAGCGGAATCGCCCTAGTTTCTCCTCGTTTGGCACGTCGTGGACACGGTACACCATAGTGCGTTGCGTGGTGCGTGTCTTCGATTTTTTGTGACCACAGAACGCCGCAACACGGCGATTGGCTAGAAGCATGAACTCCTCGATCATCTGATTCGACTCCTTCTGCTCCTTGGTGTAGACCCCGATAGGCTTGCCATTTGGGTCGAGCTGGAACTTCATCTCCTCACGATCGAAGCTGATTGCTCCACTCTTGAAGCGTGTCTTGCGAAGCGCCTGTGCTAGGGTGTGGAGCTTTAGGATCTCCTCGGAGTAGTCGCCACGCCCTGTCTCTATGACCTCCTGCGCTTCGGCATAGGTGAAGCGACGATCCGAATAGATCACCGTGCGACCGAACCACTCCTCTAGTATGTCGAGATTCTCGTTGAGAGTAAACACTGCCGAGAAACATAGGCTCTCTTCGTGTGGACGCAGAGAGCATAGCTCGTTCGAGAGCCTTTCGGGTAGCATCGGCACAGTGCGATCCACCAAGTAGACCGATGTTCCACGCTCCTGAGCCTCGTTGTCAACCACCGAACCAGGAGTCACATAGTGCGTAACGTCGGCGATGTGAACCCCGATTTCCCACACTCCATCCTTGATTTTACGCACCGAGAGGGCATCGTCAAAGTCCTTTGCATCGGCAGGATCGACCGTGAATGTCGTTATCTGGCGGAAGTCACGGCGATTGTTATAGTCGCTATCCGTGATGCGAGCACTGATCTGGTTTGCTGCCTGCTCGACCTCCTTCTCGAAGTGGTAGGGTAGGTCGTACTCGGCAAGGATTGCGTGCATCTCAGTGTCATTGTCACCCGCCTTACCCAGAATCTGAATTAGCTCTCCAGCTGGCGATTTTGAACCTTGGCACCACTCCGTAATGCGAACTGCAACCTTATCGCCATCCTTAATGTCTGGATTTGCTCGCTTCGAGAGGTATATATCCATCGGCATTTTGCGCGATGATGTCTTCACAAATATCTGGTGCTCGCCCACATCGGCAACCCCAACGTATGGTTTGCGATTGCGCTCCACGATGCTGATAATCTCGCCCTCAGGTGTGCCTGAGCGTGAGAGGTGTGTAACGACGAACTCCACCGTGTCGCCATTGAGGGCGTTGCCTGCAAGGCGTGGGTTGATGTATGTATCTTTCTCCGAGCTCTCCGAACGGATGTAGATCGCGCCCGTTGAGGTCATATCCGCAACCCCGATATGATGGGGTAGGTGTCTGCTGCTGAGTCTCACTTTTTCGTGCGATGTGCGCTCGATGATGCCCGCCTTTTCCAATCTGTCGAGAATATCCATTGTCTCACGGCGACCCACTCTGTCGGCACCTCCCGACGCTGCGGCGAGTTGCTTGATAGAGAATTTATTGTTTGGGAGCTCCTTTAGTAGCTTGACTACCATAGCTTCACGATCGAAACCTATGCGTCCCCCTTTATTGTTACTTCTTGTCATCTTTTTGTTGATTTGCCCTAGTTGCCGTTGGCAAGACGTAGGGCTAGTTGTTTCATAAAATTGATTCCATGCTCTATGGCTCGCTCATCGGGAGAGAAGGTCGAGGTGTGAGCTCGTCCCGACTCTTCGCCTATCCCTAGACGATAGAACAGAGATGGATATAGCTGGGTGTAGAACCCAAAATCTTCAGCCGTGGTGCGCAGTGGTAGCATCTTGTGCTCCACGCCTAGCTCCTGGGCTAGTGCCACCGCTTTTGAGGTTAGCTTCTCATCGTTCGTGACGCATGGATAGCCCTTGTTAATATCCACTTCGGTAGTGGTTTGCCAGTGCGCATCCGATGTGAGTGCACACTCTCTAATTTTTGTCTTTACAGCCTCACGTATCCCCTCGTCAAAGGTGCGCAAGGTGCCCTCCATGTAGACCTCATTGGGGATTACGTTTGTGGCACCCTCGCCCGTGAGTTTACCAATCGATAGTACGCACTCCTCGCTGTTGAGCTTTAGTAGCCCACAAATAGTCTGGCTAGCGCTACCAACAGGATCGATCACCTGCTCTCTCATCGCCCCATGGCCTCCCTTGCCACGAACATAAAGGCGCAGTTCATCGCTCGATGCCATATACTTTCCGCTCTTGAAGCCAAAAGCTCCGACAGGGAGTTGTGGCTCAACATGCTCGCCAATAACGGCTTTGATGTTGTACTCCTTAAATGGCTCCTCGGCTAGCACGAGTGATGCTCCACCTGGGTTGCACTCCTCGCCAGGTTGGAAGAGTCCAAAAATCGTTCCCTCGAAGTTGCGCTCGGCACTCAACTCAGAGAGTACACCAAAAAGAACTGCAGCGTGCACGTCGTGGCCACACGCATGCATAACACCCACATTGCACGATGCCCACTCCATTTGGCTCTGCTCCTGAATTGGCAGCGCATCGATGTCGGCACGCAGGACCACCGCATGGCTAAGATCACCTCTGCCCTCGATCTTGGCAAGGATGCCACTGCCTGCTATTGGGCGGTGCTCGATGCCTATCTGCGTTAGCCTCTCGGAGATGTATTGTGCCGTTTTATGCTCCTCGAACGATAGTTCGGGGTGGCGATGTAGATGTCGTCTGAACTCTATTGGTGTTGTTTTCATAACTCTAGAATATTGCGTGTGCTATCTTTTCGATGTTGTCGGTGCGCCCCATGGTGTAGAAGTGTAGGACAGGAACGCCCGCCTTTTTTAGCTCCTGAGCCTGCTGAATCGCCCACTCAACCCCCACTTGGCGTGCCGAATCGGGGTGTGCGAGAACTTCACGGCGCAGCTCATCGGGGATCTCCACACTGAATACATCGGGTAGAATCGTTAGGTGTTTAGGCGTGGATAGTGGCTTGATGCCAGGGATGATCGGAACGGTGATGCCAGCCTCACGGCAACGCTCCACAAAGCTAAAGTACTTGCTGTTGTCGAAGAACATCTGTGTGACGATATACTCCGCCCCAGCATCGATCTTTGATTTTAGGTTCGATATGTCGCTCATCATATCCTCCGCCTCGAAGTGCACTTCTGGGTAGCCTGCCACACCAATCGAGAACTTCGAATGGTGGCACTGCTCAACCTCGCCATCGATGAATCGCCCCTGATTCATAGCCGATATTTGGCTCACAAGCTCCACCGCATGGGCGTGGCCGTGTGGGTGCGCTGTGAACTGCTCCTCGCTCTTCGATTTATCGCCACGTAGGGCCAAGACGTTGCGAAGCCCTAGAAAATCCATGTCGATGAGATAATCTTCAATATCGTAACGAGTCAGTCCACCGCATATTAGGTGTGGAACGACTGGAACACCATATTTGTGCTGTATAGCTGCCGAGATACCCACCGTTCCAGGTCGTCGACGCACAATACTATCTTCGGTTGTGCCATCTCTGAGGGTGCGTCTTTTGATGCCCTCACGATGGAACGTGACGTTGATATATGCTGGTGAGAACTGCATCAGGGGATCAATCGCATCGTACACACCACGAGTTCCATCACCCTTGAGAGGTGGTAGAAGCTCGAAGGCAAAGAGGGTTTTTTGCTCCTCGATTGCGCTATTTATAATCTGTGTTACGTTCATTAGGCGATGTTGTTTGGTATTAGTTTCTTGACCTGCTCAGGCTCCATGCCACGTGCTTTGGCGTAGTCCAGCAGCTGTTTTGTGTCGATCATACCCACTGAGAAGTACTCTGCATCGGCAAAAATAAGACCACAGACAGACTCTCCAGGTGTAATCATAAAGTTCTCCGTGAGGCTCATTTGTGTGGTCTGCTCCACCGCCAATAGCTTGAAGAGCTCACGCTTTAGTGAGTGATCGGGTGCCGATGGATAGCCCAACGCTATGCGCTTGCCTGTGTACTGCTCCTTGAGGATACTCTCCGCCGATGGCATCTGATCCGACGAAGGCTCCAAGCCCCACATCTTTGTGCGGATGAATAGGTGCACCATCTCGGCAAATGCCTCAGTGAGTCTGTCGGCGAGTAGTTTCACCATTATGGCGTTGTAGTCGTCGCCCTGCTCCTTGTACTTTTCGGTGAGCTCTTCGAGCCCAATACCTGCCGTTAGAGCAAACGCCCCGATGTGATCGCCCTGAGGTGCTATATAGTCCACAAGTGATGGATAGCTCGAACCTCGCTGCTGCGAGCGAAGCATCGGTAGGGTAGTCTCCGCCCCTTTTTTGTCGGTGACGATAATCGCTTCGCCCTCTGATCTAGCAGGGAAGAGTGCCGCCACACCTTGCAGCGTGAGTAGCTTCTGCTCCTTGATCTGAGTTAGGAGAGCTTGCGCCTCGCCCCAAAGTTTAGTCGCCTGCTCGCCCTTTTCGGGGTGGGTCAACACCTCAGGGTAGCGCCCCTTGATTCCCCATGCCGAGAAGAAGAACGACCAGTTGATATATGGTTCAACATCCGAAATGTCGAAGTCAGGGAATGCGATGCGTCCCGTGTGTAGAGGTTGTGCAGGGCTCTTAGTCTGAGCCTCACGCTCCTTTAGCGCCTTGCGAATATCGACAATAGGTGTCAGCTCCTTTTCGAGCTGTTTGCGTGCGTAGTCACTTCGCAAGGCCTGCTGATCGGCCTTGATTTTATCTATGTAGAGATCCCTATCCTCGCCCATGAGTTGCGAGAGAATAAGCACTCCATCGCTTGCATTTGAGGCGTGGATCACCGCTCCTGAGTACTTTGGCGCAATCTTCACTGCGGTGTGAAGTGCCGAAGTAGTAGCCCCTCCAATGACAACTGGAATGCTCTTGCCACGTCTTTCGAGCTCTTCGACAATGCCGATCATCTCGTCCAAAGATGGAGTTATGAGCCCACTGAGCCCGATGCAGTCTGCACCCCACGCTATCGCCTCATCGACAATAGATGCTGTTTCGACCATCACGCCCAAATCCTTGATCTCGTAGCCATTACAAGCCATCACGACCGACACGATGTTCTTGCCAATGTCGTGAACATCACCCTTCACAGTCGAGAGGAGCACCTTGCCAGAGCTTTTAGAGCCCGTGCCTTGTTGCTCGGTGATGTATGGTGTAAGTGCCCCAACGGCACGCTTCATAACACGTGCGCTTTTGACCACTTGTGGCAGGAACATTTTACCTTCGCCGAAGAGCTTACCCACGTAGTCCATCGCAGGCATGAGCAGGTTGTCGATCACCGCCATCGCTGTGCCCAACTGCTCGTAGCCTTCAAGTGCATCGCCCTCAATATGGTCTGAAATGCCCTTGAGCATTGCGTACTCAATACGCTTGGTTAGTGGCTCCTCACGCCATAGCTCAGCGCTCTGTGTGATTTGTGTGGCCTCGCTCTGCACACTCTGTGCATATTCGGATAGTCGCTCAGCAGCATCGTCACGGCGACATAGGATCAAATCCTCAACCCTTTCGAGTAGCTCGGGCTCAATCTCAGAGTAGATCTGCAACATCTGAGGGTTTACGATACCCATATCCATCCCCGCCGCAATGGCGTGGTAAAGAAATGCCGAGTGCATAGCCTCACGCACCTTGTTGTTGCCCCTGAAGGCGAACGAGAGGTTGCTCACCCCACCTGAAACCTTAGCGTGTGGGAGGTTCTCCTTGATCCAGCGTGTAGCATCGATGAACGCCTTTGCATAGCTGTCGTGCTCCTCGATACCAGTTCCTATAGCTAGGATGTTGGGATCGAACATTATATCTTCGGCTGCAAAGCCATCCTCGACAAGTAGGTCGTAGGCACGCTTTGCAATCTGAATTTTGCGCTCATAAGTGTCGGCTTGACCGCTCTCGTCGAATAGCATAATCATTGCCGCAGCGCCATATCGTCTCACTAGGCGAGCCTTGTGCAGAAACTCCTGCTCGCCCTCTTTGAGCGAGAGGGAGTTCACCACGCTCTTGCCCTGCGAGACCTCAAGCCCCGCCTTTAGAGTCTCCCACGATGAGGAGTCGATCATGAGCGGAACCCTCGCAATTTCGGGCTCCGATGCCATTAGATTGAGGAACGTGCGCATAGCCTCCACACCATCGATCATAGCGTCATCCATGCAGACATCCACAATCTGTGCGCCTGCATCGACCTGAGCCCTCACGATTGAGAGAGCCTCGTCATAGTTGCCCTCACGAATCAGGCGTGCAAACTTGGCAGATCCTGCTACGTTGGAGCGCTCGCCAATGTTTATAAAGTTACTCTGAGCCGTAATTTGGAGTGGCTCCAATCCGCTGAGTGTCGTTATGTGTTTTTGCTCGCCTATTTGGCGTGGTGAGTACTCATACACCAACTTTTGTAGCTCCACGATGTGCTCAGGGGTCGTGCCACAGCAGCCCCCAATGATGTTGATGAGCCCCTGCTGCATGTAGAGCTCCACATCGTCGGCAAACATCTTAGGCGTCTCGTCATATCCGCCCATAACGTTTGGAAGTCCAGCGTTGGGGTGTGCCGAGATATAGACAGATGCCACCTTTGATAGTCTTTCGAGGTATGGCATCATCTGCTTAGCTCCATAGGCGCAGTTGAAGCCTATTGATATGATCTTTGCGTGCGACATCGACGCTAGGAATGCCTCCACCGTCTGTCCCGACAGAGTGCGCCCACTAGCATCGGCGAGAGTGCCCGATAGCATGATCGGTATCTGCTCGCCACGCTTCTCTGACAGGCTCTCAATAGCGAATAGTGCCGCCTTAGCGTTGAGCGTGTCGAAGATCGTCTCCAGGAATAGAATGTCTGCCCCTCCGTCGATGAGTCCAGTCGCCTGCTCGGTGTAGACCTCAACTAGTTGGCCGAAAGTCACGGCTCTCGATGCTGGGTTCTCAACATCGGCACTGATCGAGGCAGTGCGGTTCGTTGGACCCATCGATCCCGCCACAAAGCGTGGTTTATCGGGAGTCTTTGCGGTGTACTCATCTGCTGCCGAGCGTGCGATTTGAGCCGCTGAGCGTGCAATCTCATAGGTGTACTCCTCTAGCGAGTAGTCCTCCATCGAGATGGCGTTTGCGTTGAATGAGTTGGTCTCTATTATGTCGGATCCAGCCTCTAGGTATCTGAGGTGGATCTGCTTCACGGCTTCTGGTTGTGTGAGGTTCAGCAGGTCGTTGCAGCCAAGCACGGGTTTAGACCACTGCGAGAATCTCTCGCCACGGAAATCTACCTCCTTAAAGCCATACTGCTGAAGCATTGTTCCGAACCCTCCATCGAGGAGCATGATGCGCTCCGAGAGGATTTTATATATATCGTATTTCATTACTGTTTAATTATCTCAATTTCAAATAGCTTACTCCAATTCTTGCCCGTCACAAAGATACGATCCTGCTCCTTGTCGTAGGCGATGCCGTTGAGAACATCGGTGTTAGGTCCCATCTCGCTTTGTGGTAGAATACCCGTAAGGTCGATCAGAGCCTCCACAACACCGCTCTCAGGGTTGATTATGGCGATCATATCTGTCGTGTAGACATTTGCCCATATCTTGCCATCGATCCACTCCATCTCGTTGATGTAGTTCATAGGCTCACCCTTGTAGGTCACCGAGATCCTCTTTAGGCGGTTGAAATTCTGTGGGTCGAGTTTATAGATTATATCTGTTCCACTACTCATGTAGAGGTGTTTGTCGTCGTTGGTGATACCCCAGCCCTCGCCCAAGTATCTGAACTCCTTGACCTTCTTACCACTAAATTTATTGTAGACATACGCCTTATTGGCGTGCCATGTGAGCTGATAGATCAGCGAGTCGAGAACAGCGATTCCCTCGCCAAATTCAGAATCTGGTAGCTTAGCAACCTGTGTAACCTCACCACTGCCAAGATCTACCTTCTGGAGCGCCGAGAGCTCATATTGACCTGTTCCCTCCCAGAGTTGTCCCTGGTCCCAAACTAAGCCCTGTGTATAGCTAGTTTCAGAGTGCGGATAGGTGTTGATTACCTTGTAAGTATACTGTTCGACAGGAGCTGGAGCTGTGCTGTTGGTTTTTTGTGCCCCTTTGTTGCTGTTTATGCATGATGTGGCTATTGTTAGTGCCAAAAATAGTGTTGTCAGATGCTTCATACTGAGTGTTTGTCTTACTATAAGACAAAGTTACGGTAAAAAAGTGAGATATGGAAATATCAGAAGTTGTATTAACTATGAAAGCCCTCTAGTATTGTGCTAGAGGGCTCACGTTAATATAGTGTGTATCTTATTCGACTATTCGTATCGACCAGATTTTAGCTGCTCAACCTCCTCACGAGTGAGGAAGCGCCACTGTCCACGCTTGAGGTTCTTCTTTGTAAGACCTGCGTAGTAGACTCTGTCGAGCTTCTGAACGCTATAACCGAAGTGCTCAAACATACGGCGAACAATACGGTTGCGGCCAGAGTGGATCTCAACACCAATCTCCTTCTTGTCCTCCTTAACGTATGAGATCTCATCGGCGTGAATCTCACCATCTTCGAGTGTGATACCCGCAGCGATCTCATCCATGTCGGCACGTGTAAGCGCCTTATCGAGAGTTACTTGGTAGATCTTCTTCTTCTGGTATGATGGGTGCGTCAACTGCTTAGTTAGATCGCCATCATTAGTGAATAGGAGTAGTCCCACCGAGTTTTTGTCAAGACGACCAACAGGGTAGACACGCTCAAAACAAGCTCCATCGATAAGCTCCATCACGGTTTTGTCGGCGTGTGGATCATCGAGTGATGTAACAAATCCCTTAGGTTTGTTCAGCACTAGATATACTCTCTTTTCGCCCTTTAGCTCCGTGTCGTTGAGCATGATAGTGTCCGTAGCTGCAACTTTAGTTCCAAGCTCCGTGATAACAGTGCCATTAACGCTAACCTGACCCGTTCTGATGAACTCATCAGCCTCACGACGTGAGCACACGCCCGACTGAGCGATATAGCGGTTTAGTCGAATCTCCGAGCTCTCGTTCGTTGTGTTGAACCTGGGATACTCTTTATCTGCAGCTGAGCGATCACGGAAGTTAGATTGTCCTCTACCTCCTGATCTGCCACCTCTGTCGTCACGCTTTGAGTAGCCGCCACGTGAGTCTCTATCTCCGTATGATTTTCTCTCGCCTCGTGGCTTGAAGTCTCTATTGTCACGGTTGTATCCGCCCTCACCTCGGTTATTGTTGAATCGAGGCTTGCTATCTCTGTCGCCATAAGATCTGCCCTCGCCACGTGGAGTGTACTCTCTCTTTTCACGATTGAATCCACCCTC